>DATNBB010000056.1:0-8477 GCA_035607335.1 Binatia bacterium
TGTAGCGCGGTGATCGGGTGAACTTTGTGCGCGCGCCGAATCGTTGCAGGCGAGGCTTCGGAGAGGCCGAGATATTTCACTTTGCCGGCCTTCACCAGTTCGGCCAGCGCGCCGACGGTATCTTCGATCGGAGTATTCGGATCGACGCGGTGCTGATAGTACAGGTCAATATGATCGATGCCGAGGCGCTTGAGCGAAGCGTCGCAGGCCTGCTTCACGTATTCCGGCTTGCCGCTGATCGTTCCCCAGTTGGGATTCTCTTTTGTGCGGACGTTGGCAAATTTCGTGGCGAGAAACACTTCATTGCGGCGCGAACGAATTGTCCGCCCGACAAGTTCTTCGTTATCGCCCATGCCGTATGCATCTGCCGTATCGAGGAAATTGACGCCCAAATCGAGCGCGCGAAGAATCGTGGCGGCGGATTCCTCGTCATTGCGCGGGCCGTAAAATTCGCTCATGCCCATGCAGCCGAGGCCCATGCGCGAGACAATAGCGCCTTGCGATCCGAGTTCTACCTTTTCCATAGACATAAGCCTAGCACGGCAGTTTATGTGGCGGCACGCATGGCTGCGCGCCATAACTGCGCGAAATTACGATCTCGCTGCCAAAGTGATCCATCAAACAAAGATTTCGTCATTCTAAGGGCCGCGAAGCGCCCAAAGGACCTCTCTTGCTTTTGCCACATTCGCTTTGCGGCAGGACTGGCTGCAAAAGCGCCGGACTGAAAGGCGAGTCCGCCCCACAGAGGCAAAGCCAATGCGCCGCGCATTTCTAATGCACCGCCATTGGGCCGCCGGGCTTCACCTTCTTCATCAAGAAGACGAGCGGGATCATTACGAGGACGCTCCATCCGACAAGCCAGAAATCGTCGATGTAAGCGAGCATCGTAGCCTGCTGATGAATCATGTTCGCGATCATCGCGTAGGCTTGCTGCGTTGCAATGCCCACGCTGGCGCCATGCGCCACGAATTTGTGGATCAAGGAATGCAGCGTGGTTTCGAACCAGCTGTTTCCGCTATTGAGCATGCCGGTGAGCCGCGCTTGATGAAACTGCGCGCGGCGGGAAAGCATCGTGGTTACGAGGGAAATGCCCAGGCTGCCGCCGATGTTTCGTCCCAAATTGATGAGGCCCGATGCGGCGTTGTTCTTCTCTTTCGGCAGAAACGCGTACGCGGCCGTGTTGATCGGCACGAACAGACACGAAAGCCCGATGCCCTGAAACACGCGGGCGAGCGCGGCTGTGCGGAAATCAATTAGCGGATCGAAGCGCGTCATGAAAAAGAGCGCGAAGGAAAGCAGCGAAAGCCCAAAAACGAGCAACCATCGCGCGTCATATTTCGAAAGCAGGAAACCGATGATAGGCATGGCCAGCAGAATCGCAAATCCGCCCGGCATCAGCGCAAGGCCGGCTTGTTCGGCCGTGTAGCCAAGGATCGTCTGCATGAAGAGGGGCAGCAGCACCGTGCTGGACATCAGAGCGAAGCCCACCATGAACATGAGGAAGTTGCCGACGGCGAAGGAACGCTCCCTGAAAAGGTGTAAATCGATGATCGGATCATCGTGGCGCCATTCCCAGACCACCAGGGCAATGAGCGCGGTAATCGAAACGACTGTTGTGATCAGGATGAAATGAGAAGAGAACCAATCGTCGCGCTCGCCCTTATCGAGCACAACTTGCAAAAAGCCGAGGCCGACCGCGAGCAAACCGAGGCCGATGTAGTCGATTCGGCGGTTCTTTTTCTCTTGCTTCAGGTAAGGCGGGTCTTCGATCAGGCGCTGCGTCAGCAACAGCGAAAGCAGCCCGACCGGAATATTGATGAAGAAGATCCAGCGCCATTCGAAATTATCCGTGATCCAGCCGCCGAGCGTAGGTCCGATGGCGGGCGCGAGCACCACGGCCATTCCGTAGACGGCGAACGCCATGCCGCGTTGGCGCGGCGGAAACGTGTCGGCGAGAATCGCCTGCTCGCTGGGTTGCAAACCGCCGCCGCCCGCGCCTTGCAGGACGCGAAAGAAAATCAGCATCGGCAAGCTGGTCGATAAGCCGCACATGAGCGAGCTGAGCGTGAAGATCGCCACGCACGACATGTAGAAATGCTTGCGCCCGATGAGCGAAGAAAACCAGCCGCTCATCGGGAGAACGATTGCGTTGGAAACGAGATACGACGTAAGCACCCAGGTGCTTTCGTCGACGCTCGCGGAGAGGCTGCCGGCGATGTGCGGCAGCGAAACGTTGGCGACGCTCGTATCGAGAACTTCCATGAACGTCGCGAGCGTGACGGTGAGCGCGATGATCCAGGGATTCACAGGGGCGCGCTCCGCCCTCGGCATTGCTGCCGTGATGGAAAGCGTTTCGCTCATATGGAGACCTACTGTTTTATGAAGACCTTGGCTTCGACGGACATTCCTAGTCGAAGGTAGTGGTCGCTGTTTTGGCCGGGATCGAGAACGATTTTCACCGGGATGCGTTGGACGACCTTCACGTAGTTACCCGTGGCATTTTCCGGCGGCAGCAAACTCGTGCGAGCCCCGCTCGCGCTGGCAATACTGTCCACATGCCCTTTGTACGTGCGGCCGTTCGCGTCCACTTTGATCTCGGCAGGCTGCTCTGGCCGCATGTATTTCAGCTGCGTCTCTTTGAAGTTTGCTGTGACCCACACGTCATTCAGGGGCACGATTGTGAGCAGTTGCTGCCCCGGCTGCACGTTCATGCCAACCTCGACGCTCTTGGTGACGAGGCCATCCATGGGCGCAATGATTTTTGTATATGTCAAGTTGAGTTGCGCCTGGTCGACGGCAGCCTGCTTCTGCTGGACCACTGCCGCTGCTGAAAGTGCGCGCGCTCTCGTTGTGGCGACCTGGCGAGGAGCGGTTTGTGCGGAGCGCAGATCCGCCTGCGTTTGTGCCAATTTTGCTCTCGCCTGCGTCACTTCTTGAGCCGCGGCCGCTGCCGAAGCCTGCGCTGCCGCCACCGACGCCGCACTGGCCTTGGACTGTGCTACGGCCTGATCGTATTGCTGCTCGGAAATCTCGTGCTTGGCGACGAGATCCTTATAGCGGCTCAGATCGTTCTGCGCCTTCACGTTATTGGCCTGCGCTTCGGCCAACTGCGCCTGAGCAGCATCCGATTGCTGCTGCGCGGCCGTGATGCCGGCCTGCGCGTTTTCTACATTTGCCTGCGCGACCGAAACCTGGCTCGATGTGGTCTCCGTCGTGATCGGCACGTTGATGTTCTGCGCCTCGGCGTTCGCTCTCGCGCTGGCGAGGTCGGCTTGGGCCTGATCGAGAGCGACTTGGTAATCCTTAGGGTCGATCTGGACGAGCACTGTGCCCGCCGTGACGTATTGATTGTCGTTCACATTCACATTCGTCACGTAGCCTGAGATCCGCGCGCTGATCGGCATCAAGTGGCCGTCGATTTGCGCATCGTCAGTCGATTCGTAGCTGGAAAAATAGCGGTAAAGGAAAAATCCGGCGATCGCAATCACGATGATTGCGATAATCAGGATCAATCGCGCGTGCGGACGCGCCTCAAAGAAGCCTCGTTTGCGCGGCGCCGGCTGCGCCGCGGAGTGAGTCTCGGAAACTGTCGTATTGGCCGCTGGTTCCTGTTCCACATCTGCTCTCGGTGCCATCTCTTACCGTCCTTATTTAAAAAACTCTTTCACGCCCGTTTCGGCCGTACCCAACGCCCGGGCGAGAGAAATTTTTGCGTAATTGTAGGAATACAGGCTGGAAATATAGTTTTCGTTTGCCGAAGCGACCGCTTCTTCGGCCTGCACTACTTCCACGGTATTCGTCACTCCGGCCGAGAATCGGTCGCGCGCCTGCGCCAGCGTCTGCTGCGCGAGGGCGATATTGCTCTGGGCAACACTTACCTGATCTTGCGCCGATTGAATATTGAGCAGCGCGGTGCGCACGTCGGCGTCGATTTGTCCGCGCAAATTTTCCAGCCGGTCGCGGCTTTGCTGGAGTTGCGCGTCGGCGACGGCCTCATCGCCGTGCACTTTGCCGCCCTGGAAAATGGGAATGTTGAGCGTGCCGCGAAAATCAAAGACGCCGTGGGAGTTCGTCGAAGGGTGCCGTCCCGCCACGCCATAGTCGGCCGTCACGGCAAGCGTCGGATATCGTTCGGCTTCGGCGGCGCGCTTTGCGTATTCGGCGGCGCGAACGTCCGCCATGTCGGCTTGGAAATCGGAGCGCGACGCGTACGCGCGTTTCAACGCTTCGTCAACGGTCATTCCCTCGAAAGGCGAATACGGCGATTTGTCCGTGAGATTGAATTGCTGGCCCGCCGCAAGGCCAATCGTCCGCGCTAACGACAGTTTCTGGATCTCAACGTCGTTCTTTGCGGCAATGAGCTGCTGCTGCCGCGTTTTCAATTCCACTTGCGCGCGCAGTTCGTCAATCTGAGGCGAAGTGCCGGCGCTCACTTGATCGGCTGCCTGGTTGTAGAGAGCCTGCGCTGTGTCCACTTGCGCTTGTACCGTATCGACGCGCGCTTCGGACGCAATCGTTTGCAGGTAAGCGTAGCCAACCGCGAGCACTACGAGATCGCGCGCATCCTGATATGTGTGGCGCGCCGCGCTGAGGCGTTCGCTCGCAGCGTGCGTGTTGTTAATTGCGCTCCAGTCGAAGACCGAATCGGACAAATTGGCGCGAGCGTCAAAATAGGAAAACGGGCCGACGATCGAGGGAATCGTGAATCCCGGCGCGCTGAAAGAGAATCCGAATTCCGCCAAATTGACTTGCGAAACATCGATGTATGGCGACGCGCTCACGTGCGGCAGGATCGCTGCCAGTTGCTGCCAGCGCTGCCCCGCCGCCGAATGGATATCCGAATTGGAAAGTAATAATCCCAGATTCTGCTTCAGGCCGCGGTCGATCGCATCTTGGAGTGAAAGCGGAAGCACACCGGAGACTGGTTGCGTCGGCACCGAGCCGGAAAACGATCCGCCGGCCGGCGCTGCCGCGCCTGAGAATCCGGATGAGCCGCTTGACTGGCTGGAAGACGCGCTGCTCTGCATTCCCTGCGCTTTTGCACCGGCTGCCATCGCCACGACTGCCATCACCAGCAAGATGCCAAAGGACTTTCGGCGTATCACAACCCCTCCGATCTCAGTACGAGTTGGATGAACATTGGAACCTCTAAGACTCAAATAAGACGCAGTCTCTTTTGAACAATACGGGTGTCTGAAGGCATTCATTTCACATTCACAATTCATTCGCGAATTTTCCCGCGCGCCGCCTGCTCCTGCGCCGTTGAAACCAACCCGGGCGATAGCAATCCCCAAATTTCCTCAGCTGTGCCGCGCAGCGTGCCCGCCGGATTCAGCGCCCACGAACCCATCACTCCATGAAACACAGTCTGCACCAGCCGCGCGAGCACCATCGGCGAGACGTCGCGCCGCACTTCGCCGCGCTCTTGCGCCAGCCGGAAAATCTGCCCCAGAAGTCGCCGCGCCGTGTGCATGCGCGTCTGCAATTCGTCGCGAACCGCCGTGCACGAGGCATGCGCCGCATAAATCGCGCGCACAAGCGCCGGGCTCTCCGCAGCCTGGCCCGCAATGCCGGTCGCAAGATCGCGCAGCACATCCATCACGGGCCGCTCGCCTTTTTTGGCTTCTTGCAGCGCGTGTTCCACCGTGGCCAATCGCTCGGCGCCATATGTCGCCAGCACATGCTCCTTCGTCGGGAAATAATTGAAGAAGGTTCCCTTGCCCACATCGGCCGCTTCGGTGATGTCCTCCACGGTGGTTTCCATGAAGCCGCGCTCAGCGAAAAGGTCGAGCGCAGCGCGGAAAATCCGCTCGCGCGTTTCCGTGCGTCGCCTCTCGCGACGCCCACCGCGCGCCGATGATCCCCCTCGTCTCATATTTTGAACCGCCGGTGTCATCATTCTGTGACCTAAAGACAAATACGACTGTAGGTCATATTTGAGCACAAGTCAAGGGGTCACGCAGCAGGCGTTTCGCCCACAGATAACCGCGTCGCTAGTGGCTGGAGAGATTCTTAGGGCTGTGCTGGTTGAGCGTTTCGATCAAGAGTTTCGCCGAGGATGGGACGGGCACTTTTCCGTGCAGAGCAATATCTCTTGCGCTCACCCGCGAACCGTACACGCGCGCATTCGCGTCATTGTCAGGCCGCAGAGTCGAGCCTTCGAGTGACACTCCCGCAAACAGCCCGCGGGAGCGCGAATAAGTAAGCACTTCGGCGCGCATCGTCGCGTCCGTATCGGCCTCGGCGTTGCGGCCCACTGGCCCCGCCGAAGCCGACGCATTGCCGCCCAATTTTACTTTGCTTGTAAGAATCGAACTCGCCCCGCGTGGATTCATCACGAGCAGCACAAAATCGGTCGCCTGTCCGCCGATTTGGAATCCAAAGCTGACGCCCTCAAGCGCCATCATTGTCGGCGCGCCCCACGGTCCCTCGAAGTGGTCGCCGCTGCGGCAAGTCATCGCGCCGCGCCCATAGCTTGCGCCCACAACAAAAGCTCCCTTGAGCATCGACGGAATCACGATCACGCAATCGGCCTTGTCGAGCAGGTTTTGCGGAATATCGTCCGGAATATTGACGATCTCCTTCATCACCTGCCCCGAATCCTGCAGCCGCTGCTCGTCCTTCGATTTATCGGCAGCGCGCGCCGCCGAAGGCGTCGCGAATACGACTGCGATCAAGGCCGCAACAGACAGCAGCGACAGCAACTTTCTCATTCATTCCTCCTCAGTCTCTACAAAGGGCGTCCAAATTCCGCGGAAATTCCAAATTCCAGATTCCAAACTCAATAATACGTAGCCCCCTCGGCTCATGCAACTACGTGACACCCTAAAAACATCGCCGTAAACCATGAAAACGGCGTCTTCCCAATGGGCATATAATCGTCGCTTGAACAAATCCCACAATTTGTCTTCGCATTTTGCGATCGTTCCACCATCGCCGCGACGGCTTTGCGCCCTCAGTATCGCTTTGCTGTTCGCTCTCGCCAGCGGTGTCCTATTCGCACGCACGCCGAAAGACAAGCCAACAAAGCATACAGCGCAGGCGCGCGACGTTGCGGAGTTTACTTCGCGCGTCGATGCCGCCTTATCCGAAGCGCACGCACAAAAAGCGTTCTGGGGCATTCTCGTCGCCGATCGCGACACGGGCAAAACGATCTACGAACTCAACGCCGACCGCTTCTTCGCGCCAGCCTCGAACGCAAAACTTTTCGTTACGTCCCTCGCGCTCTCCACTCTGGGCCCGGATTATCGCTATCGCACGACGCTCGAATCCAAAGCCTCGCTCTCCGCGGATGGCCACCTCGCCGGCGATCTGATTCTCGTGGGGCGAGGCGATCCCGATCTTTCCAATCGCAAATTCCCGTACGATCCGAAGGCCGATCGAGACGGCGTGCCCGAAAAGGCCCTTGCCGATCTCGCTGACGCCGTCGTTGCCAAAGGCCTCAAAGAAGTGGACGGCGATATCGTCGCGGACGACAGCTACTATCCCTACGATCCTTATCCCGCTGGCTGGCTTACAGGCGACACCTTTTTCTCTTTTGGCGCCCCTGTCACCGCGATCGATTACAACGACAACATCATCGGCGTCGACGTGATCCCCGCCGCGCGCACAGGCGATCCCGCGATGATCGCCGCGCAACCGGCGGCGGCACGCAGTGGATTCGATAGCGAGGTTGTCACGGGCGCGCCCGGAGCGAAGCCTGACCTCGCGGTAGTACGACAGCCCGGCCCCAATTTCATTCTGCTGCGCGGCACCGTGCCTGCCGGCGGACAGGCCGTTCATCTCGAACTTGCAATGACGCAGCCCGCCGAAACCGCCGGCGAATCTCTTAAGGAGCTGCTCGAATCGCGCGGCGTCGTCGTGCACGGCGCGGTTCGCGTTGTGCATTCGCCTCCGCCCGTTGTGAATGCCGCAGGTGAGCCCGGCGCGCCGCAGCCGCCGCAGGATTCTTCCGTCCGCAACGTCCTCGCCGAACACATGTCGCCGCCGCTTCTGCAAAGCATTCAGCTTACAAACAAGATCAGCCAGAATCTTCACGCCGAAATGTATTTGCGCGAAGTAGGCCGCGCGGAATTCGGCACGGCCTCGACGGCCGCCGGCCTCTACGTCGAGCGCAACTTCCTGCACACAATTGGAATCGCCGATGGCGACGTAGTGCTCGCAGACGGATCCGGCCTTTCGCCGCAGGACCTGGTCACGCCGCGCGCGGTCGTCGCTCTGCTGCTTTACGATAAATCGCAACCTTGGGGCGCGGATTTTCTTTCCACGCTGCCGATCGCCGGTATAGACGGCACATTGGAGCATCGTTTCAATAGCGGCCCGGCAACCGGCCTCATCCATGCGAAAACCGGGTCGATTGCAAATGTCCGCGCAATTTCCGGATACGCCACCACGCGCCGCGGCGAATCCCTCGTTTTTACTATTTTTGCCAACAACAATCCGCAGCACGGAATCGATGCCATCACCACGATGGACGC
>DATNBB010000057.1:0-6239 GCA_035607335.1 Binatia bacterium
GCCGCCGAATCGAAACGCTGGGCACAAACGTCCGTCGCCATCGCTCGCGCACTCGAAGCGTCCTGAAAGAAGCTTCTCGAAAAAGGAGGCGTCCATGCCGCTGCTTTCTCGCGTTAGGAGTTTTCTCCGCCGCTTCGTCAACCGCACGTCCCAGGAAAGCGAGCTCGACGACGAAATTCGATTCCATGTGGAAATGCTGGCGCAGGAGCGAATCCGTCAGGGCGTTGCGCCACAAGATGCTTATCGCTCGGCACGACTCAGCTTCGGCGGCACCGAGCAGGTAAAGGAACGCGTGCACGAAGCCCGCGTCGGCGCATGGTTCGACACTCTCGTGAAAGATGTCCGGTTCGCTCTCCGCATGTTGCGCAAAAATCCCGGCTTTGCCACGGTTGCGATTCTTACATTGGCGCTGGGAATCGGCGCAACGACGACGATTTTCAGCGTTGTCTATGGAGTGCTGTTGCGGCCGCTGCCCTTTTCGCAACCGGACAGGATCATGGCCGTGTGGGAGATCGTCCCGAATGGCAACCGCGTACACCTCGCAGACCCGAATTTCGATGATTTTCGCGATCAAAATCGCACGTTTCAGGGGATCGCGAAATATGCGGCATACGAGGATTCCGTGTCCGATGGTACCCAAGCGACGCGGACGATGGTGGTCTCGGTATCACCGCAATTTATGCGGGTGTTGCGGGCTACGCCGTTTATCGGGCGCGATTTTACGGAATCCGATGATACAGTCGGCGCGGCTCCAACGTGTATCGTGAATTATGGATTTTGGAAAGATTTTCTCGGCTCCGCCGGCAACCTCGGGCAGCTAACTGTCAGAGTCGAAAATATCCAATATGCGGTAATTGGTGTAATGCCGCCGAGTTTTCAGTTTCCGCAGAATGCAGAACTGTGGATACCGGCGGACTTGAAGGGGGAGACTAAGAGCAGGACGTCGCACAATTATCTTGCCGTTGGACGATTACGAGACGAGGCAAATGCGGAAATTGCTCGTCAAGACATAAGCACGATTGCGCGGCGTATTCGCGCGACGTCGAGCGAAAAGAACGATTATCTCCTCAAAGACGCCGCGGTGCTGCCACTTCAGGACTCCCTGACGGGCGAGGCCCAGAAGCCGCTTCTGATCCTGATGGGAGCAGTGGTGCTTCTGCTGCTGGTGGCGTGCGCAAATGTGACGAGTCTAATGCTCGCACAGGCGTCGGTACGTCAACGCGAGTTGGCGATTCGAGGCGCACTGGGGGCGGGTCGTATTCGATTGATACGGCAATTTCTGACGGAGGCATTGGTGCTGACCTTTGCCGGAGGCACGTGCGGCGTCCTCGGCACGCTGTGGGTAGTGACAGGCTTGACAGCGCTGGCGCCGCAAAGCTGGTTAAGAGGCCAGAAGATCTCAATGAGCTTGCCCGTTCTTGCATTTGCTCTTGGGGTGGCGACGCTGGTCGCGGTGGGGTTGGGAACATTCACAACGCTGCGTGCAACGAGCGGCGATCCTCAAAGAAATCTGTGTGAGGGAGGGCGTGGGGACGTTGGAGCGTACGGCCACCAGCGTGTAACCGGCATCATTGTCGCGGTACAGATTGCGATGACCCTCGTTTTGGTGACTGGAGCCGGCCTCATGGGGCAAAGTCTAAAGAAAGTCCTCGAGGTGAATCCCGGGTTCCGAGTGAACAAAATTATCGGAATGGATATTTCACTGCCATGGACGCAAGATCTCAAGGCAAAGGCGGAAGAAGGCATCTTTTATTCGAGATTGATTGAACGAATCGGGCAAATTCCAGGAGTGCGAAAAGTGGGTGCGATCAGCAGTCTCCCAACGGACGGTGGTTTGCCTGACGGTATGTTCGTGCTGATGACGCCAAACGAAGTACCCAAGGACCCCAATGCGCTTGGAAAATTCTGGGAAGACAAATCACGCACGCATGAGGCGGATTTTGGAGTATCTACGCCCGGATACTTCGACATGATGGGCATTCCCCTGGTCCGTGGGCGAGTCTTTAATGAGACCGATGGTCCGAACACGCCGGATGTCGCCGTGATTAGCGAAAAGCTGGCGCGGCGAGTATGGCCCCGCCAAGACCCAATTGGCCACACAATCGAATTCGGCAACATGGATAACGATCCTCGGCTGTTGACGATCGTGGGCATCGTGAAGGACGTCCGCGACTATGGGCCGGACAGGACGACACAGCCGACCGTCTACGTGGACTTGTTTCAACGGCCGCGAGCAACGATGACGGTCACAATGCTGAGTGATGCCGACATTCAGTCTGTAACAGCCGCAGCCCGGAGCATCCTTCAGCGGATGAATCCGGAAGTGGCGCCGAAATTCCGCACGCTTAGCCAGGTCTATTTGGCGTCAATCGGTTCACGGGAATTCAATGCGGTTCTGTTTGGATCTTTCGGTGCGACAGGCCTGGTGCTAGCGATGGTGGGAGTTTTGGGGGTGATTT
Source organism: Binatia bacterium (assembly GCA_035607335.1). Lineage (GTDB taxonomy): Bacteria > Acidobacteriota > Terriglobia > Acidiferrales > UBA7541 > Palsa-295. The sequence goes on from DATNBB010000057.1 coordinate 2,460, forward strand.
CGTATCGCGTGAGCCGTCGGACGCGCGAGATCGGCGTGCGCATGGCGCTGGGAGCAACGCGAAGTGATGTGCTGCGAATGGTGATGCGCGAAGGCATGCTACTCGCCTTCACAGGAGTCTTAGTGGGAATTGCAGGCGCCTTCGCGCTGACGAGGTTCCTACGGAGCTTGTTGTTTGAGATTCGACCGAGCGATCCGATAACGTTCACTGGCGCGGCAATTGTATTGTTGTTGGTGGCCGCCGCAGCATGCTATCTGCCTGCGCGGCGAGCCATGCGTGTCGATCCGATGGTCGCGCTGCGCTACGAATAGCCTTCGGCAGATCGGACATGCCCGCTAGGCTTTGCCTTCGCGAGCCTCGCGCAGGAAGAATTTGCTGGCGGCCCAGAGCAGCACAAGGGAAGCCGCTCCAGCGCCCGCGAAAGCGAATTTGTGCGCCTCCAGGAAGTTCAGTACGGCGGGGCCGTAGTGGATCGCCAGCAACCCTTCTCCGAAAAACCGCAAGCCGCGCCCAAGCACCAGCCCCAGCACGAACGTGGTGAGTCTCGCCTGAAACACGCCTTCGGCGAGCACCACGATCTTAAAAAGCGGTAGCGGCGGCGGCAGAATTGACGCAATGAACATCGTCACAAATGCGTTTCGATCTACCCAGCGTCTCGTGCGCACTGCATGCACGCCCGCGTGCTTGTGAAAATAGGCTTCGCCGCCCTTCTTGGCCAGGTAATAGAGCCAAATACACCCTGCGAGGGATCCGACCACCGCCAGCGAGGAATAAAGCGGCATGAGCGCCGGGTGATTCACGGAAAGGTCGATCACCATGCCATCTGTGACGAACGGAAAGGAAAGCACCGACGAATCCAGGAACGACACCGCAAAGAGTCCCCACGGCCCGAGCACCGAGATAACTTTCTGCAGCCAGCCCGGCAGCTTCACTTGCGTTGACTGTTGCAAGCGTCCCCCTCGAATCGCGCGATTCTAGCAGATTCGCATACCTGGCCTGCCAATCTCTTTCCATTTTCGATTTCGTGTGTTTTTCGCTCTTCGAATCCAAATTGCTGAATGGTTCGCAGTCAGCTAAACTTCCTTCGGAACTTTTTTCTTATGCCGATTCTCGCCGAACTCAACGAACGCCAGCGCGAAGCCGTACTCGCCACGGAGGGCCCCCTTCTCGTCCTCGCCGGCGCCGGTACGGGAAAGACGCGCGTTATTACCTACCGGGTCGCGCACCTGATTGAACAGGGTGTGCCGGGCAATTCGATCCTCGCGGTCACGTTTACCAACAAAGCCGCGGATGTGATGAAAGACCGCATCAATGCCCTTCTCCGGGCCACCGGCAATGATGTGTCCGGCGTTTGGGTCTCCACCTTTCATTCTTTTTGCGCCCGCCTGCTTCGCCGAGAAGCTGCCGCCGCTGGACTCCCGCGCGATTTTGCCATTTACGATGACGACGATCAGACGGCCACGATCAAGCGCGCTCTCCTCGTGCTCGATCTTCCCGCCGAGGTCTACGCGCCTCGCAGTGTGAAGACGCAGATCAGCCACGCGAAAAATCACGGTATTACGCCGGACGACATGGAAGCCGAAGCATCCTCTGCGCGCAATGACGAGCGCAAAAAGGTCGCCCAGATTTTCCGCGAATACAACCGGGCGCTTCGCAGCGCAGGTTCAGTCGATTTCGACGATCTTCTGCTGCTTTCCGTGCAGCTTTTGCGCGAACACGCCGATATCCGCGCCGCCTGGAGCGGCCGCTTTCAATACATCATGGTCGACGAGTTTCAGGATACGAACCGCTGGCAGGAAGAGCTCGTTCGGCTGCTTGCGGGTACGCGAAAGAATATTTGCGTCGTCGGCGATGAGGACCAATCGATCTACGGCTGGCGCGGCGCGCGGGCAGGCAATCTGAAGCGCTTCACGGAAGATTTCCCCGGCGCAAAAGTAATTCGTCTCGAGGAAAACTATCGCTCCACACAAACGATTCTCGATGCGGCTGCGGCTGTCGTAGGCAACAACACGAATCGCCTCGGCAAGCATCTCGTCGCTGCATCCGGCGAGGGAGCCAAGCTTCGTTATTTCGAGGCGCAGGATGCCACCACCGAAGCCGAATTCGTTTGCACGGAGGTCGCCTCATACCTTCGCGAAAACCCTGACGCGCACATTGCCGTGCTCTATCGCACGGGCTCACAATCCCGCGCTTTTGAAGAAATGTTGCGCCAGCTCGGTATTCGATATCGCGTGGTCGGCGGCTTCAGCTTCTACGAACGCGCGGAGGTTCGCAACGCCCTCGCTTACATTCGCTTGCTGTTTCACCCCGAGGACAATGTCGCCCTGCTGCGCGTCCTCAACGTGCCGCCACGCGGCATTGGCGCCGCAACTATTACCGCGCTTGAGGAACGCGCCCGCGACACGGGCCTGTCGCTTTGGGACATCATCAAGACCGGAGACCTCGTCATCGCGCGCCGCGTGCTGCGCAACCTGAGCGATTTTCGCGAGATGATCGAATCGCTTCAGCACGAATGCGCCGGTCTTTCTCCCGCGCATCTGATCGAGAAAGTCCTCGACCACACGGGCTATCTCACGTGGGTTGAGCAACAGGACAATCTTGAACATACCTCGCGCGCAGACAATCTCCGCGAACTTTCAAACGCGATGGCGGAAGCCACCGAACAAGGCCAGACGCTCGAAGATCTTCTCGACCATGCCGCGCTTGTCGCAGGCGCCGACGATTACGAAGAAGCGGCTCCCGTTTCGCTGATGACCCTTCACAGCGCGAAGGGCCTCGAATTCGATGCCGTATATTTGGCGGGTTTGGAAGAAGGCGTTTTGCCGCACAGCCGTTCGATCAATGAAGACGGCGACGTCGAAGAAGAACGTCGTCTATTTTACGTGGGCATGACGCGCGCGCGTCGCTCGCTCGTTCTTACGCGCGCACTTTATCGCCGCAGCTACGGCGAAGATCGCCTTCGCTCGGCTTTGCCTTCGCGTTTTATCGCGGAAGTTCCTGGTGACATGATCGAAGCCGCTCCCGGTTCCTTCTCAGAGCCGGGCGAAAAGCGGCGTTACGAAGACGATCCGGAGTTTTCGCCGGCCTATCGCACTCCCGCCCCTGTATACAATCGCGGCTACGGCCGTGGTTCACCCGAGCGCCGTTCCTATGGCGGCAAACCGGCAGCGCTCCGCGCGCGCCAATGGCAAGAGTCTCACGCGCAGCGTTCTTCGGCCGACCCGCTGATCGGAAAGCGCGTACGTCACGCAAAATATGGGGTGGGTACGATCATCCAGGTCGAAGGTGAAGGCGACGACCGTAAGCTCACCGTCAGCTTTCTGGATTACGGCCCAAAAAAACTAGTCGAACGCTACGCCAACCTACAGCTCGCCTAAGTTAACAAAACTCTGCTGGATTGAGCTTCACGAAGGGCTATTGGGCGCTGCGCGCACGCACGGCAATTCGCCAAACCAAAAACATAAGTGACGCGAGCACGCACAACCACGGAAGCCAATCGCCAAAGATCACGTAAAGAGTGCGGCCCGAGCGAAAATCATAAGGCGCATCCAGCTCACCGCGAATGTCCGTCGCAAGCTGCGCCACGATGCGCCCATATGGATCGACATCCACCGTAAATCCGTTGTTCGTGTCGCGCAACAGCCAGCGCCGGTTCTCCACGGCTCGCACGCGCGCCATCATCACGTGCTGAGCGGGCGCGGCAGACCGGCCGAACCATCCATCGTTCGAAATATTGATCAGCAGATCGGCCCCTTCGTCCGTGAATCGCCGAACGGCATC
>DATNBB010000065.1:0-4757 GCA_035607335.1 Binatia bacterium
GCGGATGATACGGTCCATCATGCTGAGTGCTTCGAGAGGGTATTGGCCCGCTGCTGTCTCGCCCGAAAGCATTAATGCGTCGCTGCCATCGAAAATTGCATTGGCTACATCGGAAGCCTCGGCGCGTGTAGGGCGAGGATTCTTTTCCATTGAGTCAAGCATTTGCGTGGCGGTGATGACAGGGACGAGCGCGTTACGAGCGCGGGAGATGATCTCTTTTTGCACGACGGGAACTTTCTCCGGACTCATCTCAACGCCGAGATCGCCGCGTGCGACCATCACCGCGTCGGCCGCGGCCAGGATTTCGTCAAGGTGCTCGATCGCCTCGGGCTTTTCCAGCTTGGCGATTACGGGCGTGCTCTTGCCGGTGCGTGCGATGAGCTTTTTGGCCGCAGCGACATCTTTTGCAGTGCGCACGAAACTGAGCGCCACATATTCGGCGCCGGCTGACAGCGCAAAATGCAGATCCGCCACGTCTTTTCTTGTCAGTGAAGGAATCTGCAGCTTCACGCCCGGAAGATTGATGCCTTTGTGTTCGCCGAGCAGGCCGCCATTTTCAACGTGGCACATCACGTCTTGACCGCGAACCGAGAGAACGCGAAGCGCAATGACGCCGTCGGCGAGCAGGATGCTATCGCCTTTGCGGACGGCGCGAGGAAGGCCGCGAAACGTGGTGCTGACGCCTTCGGGCGTTCCTTTGATATTGCGCGTGGTGATAAAGAATTTTTGGCCGAAGCGCAGGCGCAACGGCGCACCGCCTTCGATCAGGCCCGTGCGGATTTTAGGGCCTTGCAGATCGGCGAGAATGGCGACGCCTTTGCGGTAACGATCGGAGATGCGGCGAACTAACTTAACGAGCGCGGCGTGCTCTTCGTGAGTGCCGTGAGAGAAATTCAGGCGCGCGACGTCCATTCCAGCGCCGACGAGCTTTTCGATCATCGCCGGCGAACGGCTTGCGGGCCCCAGTGTGCAGACTATCTTTGCCCTGCGCTCGGGCATCGGCTCACTTTTCGACGGCAAAACCGCTGACCACGTTATAGATGAATTCCACTCCCTTGCGAAATGCATCCAGCGGGATGCGCTCATCGTTGCCGTTGGCGCGGGCGCGGTCTTCCGCAGTGAGCGGGAATGGAAGCAGGCCGTACGTCTGAACGCTGCGTTCGCGCAGGAACGAGGAATCGGTTGCACTTGGCGAAAGATACGGCGCGACGGGCGCTCCGGGGAATTCGCTGCCGGCGACGCGCGTGATCGAATTGTAAAGGTCGGAGCTGACGGAAGACGATGGCGCAGGTTCCGCGCCCGGCTCAACGTCGATGCGAACCGCGGGATCGTTCACGGCGGCTTTCAGTTTTGATACGAGCAGATCGAGCGGATCGCCAGGCAACATGCGGATATCGAGCACGGCTTTCGCTTGAGCAGGGATAAGGTTTGCGTTTGTGCCGGTTTGAAGGACGGTGGGCGAGATCGTGTCGCGGATCATCGCGCCCCAGATGGGATTTTTATCGGCGATGATTTTTGCGGCGTGTTCGCCGCGGTCGGCTGTATCGAGGGCGCGCATCCATTTCGCGGTATCTTCGTCCTGCGCGGGCGCGATCGCCTGGAAATAGGCGCGCGTGACGGAGTCGAATTGAATCGGAGTCTCATAAGCCGCGATTTTCGCGATGGCGGCAGAGAGATGCGCGACCGGATTGTCTTTCAGGGGCAGCGCGGCCGGACCCGGTGTCCCGGTAGCAACCACGTCGACTTTTGAATCGACTTTCTCGCTGACCTGCACGCCCACGAATTGCACTTTGCCATCCTTCATTTGAAGGTCGCCACCCTGGTTGATCGCAAAGCCAGCCGCGACTTTGTTCCAATATTTTGTGACGACAACCTGCATCCCTTGGGCGCCACCGGCTTCTTCGTCGCCTTCGGCAAGGAAGATCACGTCGCGATTGAGGCGGGCGTTGCTGCGCTTTAGCTCGATCAGCGTGGCCATGTTGGCGATGATCATGGCCTTGTCGTCGATCACGCCGCGGCCGTAAAGATAGCTGCCGTTGATGACGCCGCCGAAGGGATCGACCGTCCATTTGCCTCGATCGACGCCCACGACATCGAGGTGGCCCAGCAAAAGAAGTGCCTTGGATGGATCGGGAACCGGGCTGGATGAGAGGCGCGCGACGATGAACCCACGGCCGGGAGCAGTTTCGAAGATTTCGGAGTTGATCCCTTCTTTGTCGAGAATGCCCTTAATGTAATTTGCCGCGGCGAGTTCGTTGCCAGGAGGATTCGTCGTGTTGATGCGGACCAACCCTTGCAGCCAGTTCGTGGCCTCGGTTTCGATCTGAATGAGTGCCGGAGAAGGCAAAGGTGCTTGCGCCGAAGCGTTCGGAGCAGCAGACATGCTTTGCGCGTAGGAGAGGGGCGCGGCACCCACCAGCCCGGCGAGGATCAGTGTCGCGGTAAAGAATTTCTCTCGCAGCATTCGTTGATGCCTCCTTGTTTACCGGCGCAGGATTCGCGCAGCGGAATATTTCATACTATCATGTGGCTGCGGCGCGTTTGGCGCGCGCGAGGCCGTTTTGCTGCGAAATGCGAACCATCCGCCCGAGCCTGGGCGGGCATCCTAATTGGCGGGGGGTAACATGCGATCCTTCACTTGGCGGCAGGCTGCGCTTCTCGGAGTGCTGATCGCCGTTCTGGGAATACCGCCGCAGGCGTTCACCGCGTTTGCGCGGCAGCAACAAGGGCCGCAAGCACCCGCGCCGGCGGAAACGGAACCGGCGACTCCGCCGAGCAGCCAGAAGAAAACTCCCACGCAAAGCGGGCCGCCGAGTTCGCAATCTGAGATCACTGTTCAATCGAACCTGGTGAACATCGACGCCGTGGTGACGGACAAAGACGGCAATATCGTAACCGGCCTCAAGCGCGAGAACTTCAAGGTGACTGACAACGGCGTGGAGCAGCAGGTGACGAACTTTTCGCCCACCGATGCGCCGATCATGATCGTGATGCTGCTGGAATATAGCGCACAGGCGTATGGCTATTTCGGATACAAAGACGCCATCTGGGCCGATGCGTTCCTGAGTCAATTGAAACCTACCGATTGGGTGGCGCTGAAGACGTTCGATTTGCGTTCAACGCTCCAGGTGGATTTCACGCACAACGCGGATGAAGTTCATGCGGCGCTGCAACAGCTTGCCTATGGATTCCCGGCGTTTCATGAGTCGGCTTTGTTCGATGCATTGTTCGGCACGATCAGCGAGCTGAAGGACGTGAAAGGCAAGAAATCGATCCTGCTGATTACGCGCGGATTCGATACGATCAGCCATCATCGGCTGGATGAAACCTACAATTTGATGAAGGAAACAGACGTGACTGTCTTCGCCGTCGGGACTGGCGAAGAGTACGACCTATACGGAAACAATCCCATCGAGTACATACAGGCGAAGAACCAGTTAAATCAGTTTGCGCAGATGACGGGCGGTTACGCATGGTTCCCACGATTCACGGGAGAGCTGCCGGGAATCTTCAGCTCGGTCGCCGCGTTTTTGCGGAATCAATACACGATCGGCTTTTCACCCACCACACCGCAGGACGGAAAGTACCACAAGCTCGTCGTGAGCATTGTGAATCCGGACGGGACTCCGATGGAGCTTAACGATAAGAAGAAGAAAAAGCACGGAGTGGTCGTGATTGCGCGCCCGGGCTATATCGCGCAAAAGCCCGCGGATTTTGCCTCTGGGCAATAAGTCGTGTCTATTAGCCGGTCCTCACGTCTAGGTTACTCGAAGGTCGTGGCCGGTCATGTCACGTGGCTCGTCGAGGCCGAGGATTCCCAGCATTGTCGGTGAGATATCGCGCAGCGAGCCGCCTGGTTTGAGCTGCATCCGGCTGTTTTCGGTAGCGAAAATCAATGGCACCGGATTCGTGGTGTGATATGTATGAGGGCCGCCGGTCACCGGATCGATCATCGTCTCGGCATTGCCGTGATCGGCGGTGATGAGCCACGCGCCTCCACGGGGTTTTAGCGCCTGATAGATGCGGCCGAGGCATTCGTCCACTGCTTCGCACGCCTTGATCGTTGCTTCGAGCTTGCCTGAGTGGCCCACCATGTCCGCGTTGGCGAAATTCATGATGATGGCGTCAAAATCGCCCTTTTCGATCGCGTGAATTACCGCGTCTGCAACGCCCGCAGCGGACATTTCAGGCTTCAGGTCGTACGTGGGCACTTTGGGTGAGGGAACTAGAACGCGTTCTTCGCCCGCAAACGGTTTTTCCACGCCTCCGTTGAAGAAATAGGTGACGTGCGCATATTTTTCCGTTTCCGCCACGCGCAGATTCTTGAAGCCTAGTCCCGCGAACACGGCCGCCAAAATATTTTCGAGTTTTTCAGGCGGCAGCACATAACGCAGCCATGGCCATGCCTTGTCGTATTGCGTCATGCCTGTGTAGAGCAGGTTTTTCGGACGAGCCGGATCGACGATCTCAGGAAATCCCGGTTCGACAAGCGCGCGCGTCATTTGTCGGGCTCGGTCGGCGCGGTAGTTGAAGAAAATCACGGCGTCGTCGTCGCGAATCAGGCCGCGCGGGGCGGCCGGCTTGCCCGGCTCGGCCTCGGTGACGATCACGGCGGGAACAATAAACTCGTCCGTGACGCCCTTTTCATAGCTGGCGCGGATGGCATCAACCGGATCGGTGAATTTCGCGGGCGCATCGCCGTGCACCATCGCGCGGTAGGCTTTTTCGACGCGCTCCCAGCGATTATCGCGGTCCAT
>DATNBB010000070.1:0-4137 GCA_035607335.1 Binatia bacterium
CGCGAGCACGCGTTTTTTACGGCCTTTTCTCCTTCGTTAAAAGTTGCCATTGGCTACATCTGGCGAACGCGAGACTTTCCGTGGATGGGAATCTGGGAAGAGAATTGCAGCCGCATGCACGCGCCCTGGAACGGCAAAGCCATCACGCGGGGAATGGAATTTGGCGTCTCGCCGTTTCCCGAATCGCGCCGTGAAATGGTCGAGCGGGGCAAGACCTTCGGCGTGCCGGGATTTCGTTGGCTTCCAGCAAAGGGAACGCTCAAAGCCGAATATTGGGCATCGGTCCGAACAGAGCAGACCACGCCTGAATCGATGAGCTGGCCTTCGCTATCGAGTTAGTGCCCGGCGGTGCCAGCCGCGCTGTCGGAGAACGTGAGGAGGTTCTTCTCGGAGTCGATGTAATTTGCGTCGACACCGGGTACCTTCTTTAAATCGTCAAGCGTTTTGAAATCACCGTGCTGCTGGCGATAGGCGGCGATTGCTTCCGCTTCCTTTTCCGGCATACCCAGCCAGCTGCGAAGATTCATCGCAGTCGCTTTGTTGATGTTCACCTTGGCGGGCATGGGACCGAAGTTCGTCACCAGGTATTGAAGAATGGCGCTGAAGTCGTCGTTGCTGCCCTGAGCACCGTTTTGGATCATCTGATTCAAAACGTCGGTCCAGCCGCTCACATCCAGGTTGTGCCCGATCACGGTCTCAGGTCCATGACACGATGAACAGGTCTGAAGAAAGATGTCTTTTCCGGGGCCCGCAGGCCACGGATCTAGCGGTGTCGTGCTAGCCTGTGCCGGCGCCGCGGCAGTTGATGTGCTCGCTCCGTTTGAGTTGGTGCTCGACGGCGGCGTTGTTTGCGACTGTGATGTGTCGGCCGCTTGTGACGGCGCTTGCGAGGATGACGCTGTTTGCGACGTCAGGACGGATGCGCCCATCAGCAGTATCGATCCGGCAAAGCAAATTGCGGTTATTTTTCCCAAAGAGAGCGTCATAGCCATATCACCTGAGAAAGTATGTAAAATAAGCTGCTTACGCCAATAAATGCCGATACTTTACCCATTCAAATCATACACGGATTCGCTGTCGCACGGAACCGCAAAGCCTTGTCTCAGATGCTGTATTTGACGTTCTAAACGTGACCTTGGGGTACGCGATTGCCTGTTCCCATTCTGCGCGCAGATTCGATCTCGAAATCGTTCGAGGGAGTGCGTGCCCTCAAAGGCGTTTCATTTGAGTTGCTTTCCGGCGAAGTCCACGCCCTCATCGGCGAAAATGGCGCTGGCAAGTCGACCCTCATTAAGATTATGACCGGCGCCGTCATCGCCGATTCCGGCGCGCTGTCTATCGGCGGTCAGACCGTACCCCACAACAGTCCAAGCGTCGCACGAGCATTGGGTGTCGCAGCAATTTATCAGCAGCCGTCTCTCTTCGCCCATTTGACTGTCGCGGAAAACATTGCACTTACGCTGGAAGAAGCCCGCCCCTGGCGACGCATCGATTGGAAGGCCCGGCGGGAACGCGCGCGTGCGCTGATTGAGAGAGCAGGAGCGTCCATAGATCCGGAACGTCTGGTAAGCACCTTGAGTATGCCCGAGCAACAGATTATAGAAATTGCCAAAGCGATAGGCGCAAACGCTCGGATCGTGATCATGGATGAGCCTACAGCTTCGCTCACCGAACGCGAGGTTGAGAGTCTTTTCAAAGTGATCGCTGAATTGAAGGCTCAGGGCGTGGGCCTCATCTATATCTCCCATCGGCTAGAGGAGATTTCAAGAGTCGCCGACCGCATTACGGTGCTTCGCGATGGCGAGACGATCGCAACACGAGATGCTCGATCTGTGGATCGCGCGGAACTGATCCAGTTGATGGTTGGGCGCACTGTGAATGCGGTTTTCCCGAAGCGCATAGTGCAGCAAGGCAGCGTGATGCTCGAACTGCGCGGAATTTCAAGCCCCGCGGCAGGCGTGAGCAATGTTTCCCTCGAAGTGCGTAAAGGCGAAATTCTCGGGATAGCAGGACTCGTTGGATCAGGTCGTACGCAACTAGCGGAGACGATCTTTGGGCTGACGCCGCCGGATTCGGGAGAAATTCTGATCGCAGGCACGCGCATCGATGTGCATTCACCCGCCGATGCGATTCGCCATGGCATCGCTTACGTCCCAGAGGACCGGCGCAAACACGGCGTGATCCTCGAGATGCCAATTACCGCGAATGCGAGTCTTGCGAACCTGGATGCCATCTCACATGGCGGATTGATTGACTCGGCGGACGAGAGCGCGAAAGCGGAGCGCTTCGTGGAGCAGCTCCGCATAAAGACGTCGTCCGTACACGCGAACGCTGGAACCCTGTCTGGCGGCAATCAACAAAAAGTCGCGCTTTCACGTTGGCTGGCGACAGATCCCAGAATTTTGATCCTGGATGAGCCGACGCAAGGTGTTGACGTAGGTTCCAAATCGGAGATTCATGCCCTGATGGGCGATCTGGCTGAGCGGGGACTAGCCATCATAATGATTTCATCCGAACTTCCTGAAGTGCTTGGCATGAGTGACCGAATCGCGGTGATGCGCGACGGAACCGTCGCAGGCGTCGTCTCGCGCGAGGCTGCGACGCAAGAGAAGATTCTATCGCTTGCCTTCGGCCACGCCGTAGCTGGAGAGACTGCATGATTTTCGTTGAGGGCTGTCAATGAAAAGGTACGGCCAGGAGATTTCGGTAGCGATTGCGATAGCCGCATTGGCGATAGTCCTGGCATTTGTGGCTCCTGCATATTTTTCCGGCGAAAATCTCTCCGATCTTTTCCTTTCGAACATGCCCGTACTGGTTGTCGCGGTTGGTATGACGTTGGTGATCCTTACAGCAGAAATCGACGTATCGGTCGGTTCTATTTTTGCGATTTGTGGCGTGGCGGCGGGCGTTATCGCGAAAGCGGGTGTGCCAGTGCTAGTTGCATGCCTCGCTGCGTGCGCAATCGGCGCTGCGCTTGGTGCATTGAATGGCGCCCTCGTGGCCTACGTGCGGATTCCGTCGATTGTGGTAACGCTCGCGACGATGACAGCTCTGCGCGATGGGTTACGCTGGGCCACGCAAGGCGCGTGGGTTGAGAATCTTCCTCCCGATTTTCAATGGTTCGGATTGACGCAAGCATCGTATCCGGTTGCGGCGCTTGTGACGGCGGTCGTCCTTGTCGGCGCCGTGGGATGGGGTCTGCGAAATCTAGCTGCAGGACGGGCAATATACGCTACTGGTTCAAACGCGGAAGCGGCACGCGTATCGGGAATCAATACGCGGCGTGTGGTGTTTTTGGTTTTCGTTGTGACCGGAGCTTTGACGGGAGTGGCGGCCGTATTTAACTCCGTGCGCTTCAACCAGATTCCCAGCAATGCCGGGCTTGGATTGGAGCTAAAAGTTATTGCTGCAGTAGTTGTAGGCGGTACGGCGATTACGGGCGGGCGCGGCAGTATCGCAGGAACTGTGCTGGGGGTAGTCCTGCTTGGCGCCATTGGACCAGCTCTGATTTTCTTGGGCACGAGCGCTTACTGGGAATTGGCATTGCAGGGCGTGGTGATTCTGGCGGCGATCACGATTGAAGCGTTGCGCAGTCGCGCGGAAATGAGGCAAGCCAGCCTTGCTGCGCACCGAATCTAGGTCGTGGCGAGCGCGCTTTTCGCCCAACGGCGAACATGTGCTCGTGCTCGCGCTTTTGGGCGAAATCGCGATTTTCTCCATGATCGCGCGGAATTTCCTAACGACCGCTAATTTCTTCGAGATTCTCCGCTTCAGCGTCGAGCTTGGCCTCCTCTCGATTGCAGAGACCGCTGTGATTCTCACTGGAGGAATCGATCTCTCCGTCGGATCGATGATGGGCCTGGCCGCGGTGGTGTTTGCCGGTGCGTGGCAGAATTTGCATGTCTCTCTTGCTGCCGCTGCGCTCATTGCCCTCGCCGTCGGGCTTGCAGGGGGCGGGCTCAATGCGCTTTTGATCACGCGATTCGATTTACCACCGCTAATCGTGACACTCGGCACGTATTCCATGTTTCGCGGGATTGCCGAAGGGATCACGCATGGCGCGGTGAATTTCACAAATTTCCCGAGCTCGTTTCTGTTCCTGGGACAAGGCTATCTCTGGGGAGTGATCCCGGCGCA
>DATNBB010000077.1:0-4550 GCA_035607335.1 Binatia bacterium
TGGTTAACACCTGATTCGCCCCTCAAATTTGCCTGAATATCACACGCGGGCCGCTGTTTTGTCGCAAGATTTCCAAGGGAACGTTGCGCGTACAACCCCGGGGGTGTATGTTCGCTTCGAAACCGACCGTGTACCGACTGACCCAGTCCTACATACGGCAACTCGGTTTGTGCAGAACGCAGTTCGCTTTGGGTGTACTCCTCGCATTTGCCGCACTCGCGGTTCCTGCTCCGGTGCACTGTCAGCAATCGCAAACGTCCCAAACGCGACCGGCTTCACGCGCCCAGAAGGACGAAACACCCGCGGACCAGCAAGGTCCAATCCCTGCTCCGCCTCCACCTGTGCCATCCGTTCCTCCAGCCATCGCTGAGCAAGTGGTGCAAAATCCAAACGCACCATGCGTCCAACCTCCGCCGCCGGTCACGTGGCGCGACTACAAAGGACCATTCGCAAAAACTGTCGCGATATTCGCTCAGCGCCTTGAACGCAGGTCCGTAGGTCCCAGTTCGCAGCCTCAGCACCACTACAAACCGGGTGTGCTCCTTTGCACGTTGGAAACGAGAGACAAATTCTGGCTATTCGTTCACGATTCCACCGACCCTGTCGCATTTCTCAATGCCGGATGGAACGCCGGCGTTTCTCAAGTTCAGGACACGCAGCCCACGTTTGGCCGCGGCTTCACCGGGTATCTGGACCGCTTTGGCACGAAAATGGCTGGCCAGGCATCCTCAAACTTCTTTAAGGATTTCATGTATCCAACGATATTCAACGAAGATCCCCGCTATTATCGCCTCGGCAGCGGCTCAACAGGCCACCGCATCGCACACGCGATGAGTCACGTGGTAATCGCCCACAACGAAAATGGCAATCGCATGTTCAATTTCTCCGAGTGGCTCGGCGATGCCACCGTCACGGTTCTCAGCAACACCTATTTACCGGACAATCGCCGCGGCGTCGCTCCTGTCGCCGAATCCATGGCATCGGGCATGGCGTACGACATGGGCTACGATGTTCTTCGCGAGTTCTGGCCCGAAATCGCTAAGGCATTCCATCTTCCCTTCCGCGAGCAAAACGTATCGCCCGTCACAACCCTCCCTCCTCCCACCCACTAGTCGCCGCGGCTGACAACGGTTCCTACTCCTTTACCTCATTTGCTTCTTCTGCCTCCTGCTTCCATTTCGTGCTCTAATGCAAACCCTGTGCCCGCGACCCCGGCCGATCATCGATGACGCAAACACTTGTCAAACCGCGCCACGTCGCGGCCGTCGTCGCCGGAAATGCGCTCGAATTCTACGATTTCGTCACCTACGCATTTTTCGCCATCTATATCGGACGAGCCTTCTTCCCTTCCAATAATCCATCTGCGAGCCTGCTCTCGTCTCTTGCGGCTTTCGGTGCCGGTTTCATTACGCGGCCAATCGGCAGCTACGTCATCGGCAGAATGGGCGATCGTCGTGGCCGCAGACCCGCCATGGTCCTTTCGTTCGGTATGATGGGGGTAGCAATCATCGGCATTGCGCTCGTGCCATCGTATGCCGCCATCGGAATTGCCGCGCCTGCGCTCGCTATATTCTTTCGTCTCTTACAAGGGTTCGCGCTCGGCGGCGAAGTCGGCCCCACGACGGCTCTCCTACTCGAAGCCGCGCCCGTCAACCGACGCGGGTTCTACACATCCTTCCAATCGAATTCGCAGAGCTTCGCCACGCTCGCGGCGGGCCTCGTAGGATTCGGTTTATCCAGCATCCTCACCGACCAGCAACTGCAATCGTTTGGATGGCGCATCGCATTTCTTCTCGGCGCACTCACCGTCCCGTTTGCACTCATCATCAGGCGTTCGTTGCCCGAGACGCTTCCCGCAGCCGAACACACGCAATTAGCCGCCAGGTCATTCCGAGCCCATTGGCTCGTCGCCATTTTGGGAATCGTACTGCTCGCAAACGCCACCATCGGCACTTACATTCGCAACTACATCACCACTTACGCCATTGCGACACTCCACATGGCATCGAACATCGCCTTCGCCGCAACAGTGATAAACGGCCTTGTCGGAATTCTTGCTGGCCTTTGGAGCGGCATTCTCTCGGATCGCTACGGCCGCAAGCCCGTGATGCTGATTCCCGGCGTTGTACTCCTCGCGGCGATTTTCCCCGGTTTCTTTGTCATTGCGCATCATCGTTCAGGATTTATGTTGCTCACCGTCACCGGTATCCTCTCCGCGCTCTCTTCCCTATCGATCATCCCGATGATCACCTGGCTCACTGAATCCTTTCCGCCCACGCTTCGCTCGCAAGGTGTCGCCGTCACTTACGCCCTATCCATCGCAACCTTTGGCGGCACCACGCAGTACGCCGTCGCATGGCTCATCGACGTCACCGGCAGCCCGCTGGCTCCCGCGTGGTATTGGACCATCGCCGCAATATTCGGCGTCGTAGCCATCGTCGCCACTCGCGAATCCGCACGTCAATTTGTCGATTCGCCGCGCCAGTGAAACCTAAACGCCCTTCGCCTCGCGCATTCATCGCATTACAATGCCTGCGCGCCGAATTACGGATGTAAGCGCGTGCTTCGCACAGGAGTTCAATCAGGCATGAAGATTGTCGATATCCGTGAGGCCACCAGGCCGATCAAATCGGAAATTCGCAACGCATATATCGATTTCACCAAGATGACGCTCAGTCTCGTCGCTGTCCTCACCGACGTTGTCCGGGACGGCAAGCGCGTCGTCGGTTATGGCTTCAATTCCAACGGCCGCTATGGTCAGGGCGCGCTGATCCGCGAACGCTTCCGCCCCCGCATTCTCGAGGCCGATCCGCGTTCCCTTCTCGATGACTCCGGCGCCAATCTCGATCCCGCAAAAATCTGGTCCTGCATGATGACCAATGAAAAGCCCGGCGGACACGGCGAACGCTCCGTTGCCGTCGGCACGATCGACATGGCCATTTGGGACACCGTTGCGAAAATTGCAGGCAAACCGCTCTTTCAACTCTTGGCCGAAAAATATGGCGAAGGGTCGCCAAACCGCCGCGTGTTTGTCTATGCCGCGGGCGGCTACTACTATCCCGGCAAGGATCTCGACGCGCTTAAGCGCGAAATGCTCGGCTACATCGAGCGCGGCTACACCGTCGTGAAACAGAAAATCGGCGGCGCATCTCTGCGCGAAGACATCGCCCGCATAGAAGCCGTCCTCAGCATTCTGAAGCCCGGCCAGTCGCTCGCCGTCGATGCCAACGGTCGCTTCGATCTGAAGACCGCACTCGAATACGCGAAGGCTCTTTCGCAATACAATCTCTTCTGGTACGAAGAAGCCGGCGACCCTCTCGATTTCGAATTGCAGGCCGAACTCAGCAAGCATTACGCCGGCCCCATGGCGACCGGAGAAAATCTCTTCTCTATGCAGGATGCGCGTAACCTGATCCGCTACGGCGGCATGCGCAAAGATCGCGACTGGCTCCAGTTCGACTGCGCCCTAAGCTATGGCCTCGTCGAATATCTGCGGACCCTCGCCATGTTGCGCGACTATGGCTGGAGTCCTACGCGTTGCATTCCGCACGGGGGCCATCAGATGTCGCTGAACATCGCCGCCGGCCTTGGCCTCGGCGGCAATGAGTCTTATCCCGATCTCTTTCAGCCCTATGGCGGTTTTCCTGACGGCGTGAAAGTGGAAAACGGCTACATTACGATGCCGGACCTTGTCGGCATCGGTTTCGAGGGCAAATCCGATTTGTACAAGGAAATGCGCGAACTCAGCGCGTGATCGGCAAAACACATAACCTTCAAAGTGCGCCGTCCGTAGGGGCGCTGCTTGCTTGCCCTGAGCGCCTTTGCCAAGGTTTCACCCTGAGGGCTCTTGCGAAAGGTTCACCCTCAGTGCCGTTGCGAAGGGCTGCGCCTTTTGAGGCACATGAGTTTTGAATGAAACGCCTTTTCACAACTCTCTACTTCCAGGTCCTGCTCGGCATTATCCTCGGCGGACTCATCGGCTACTTCTTCCCACACGCCGGCGTCGCCCTAAAACCTCTCGGCGACGCTTTTATCAAGCTCATCCGAATGCTTCTCGGCCCAATCGTGTTCCTCACCGTCGTGCTCGGTGTAGCGAAAATGGGCGACGTCAAACGCGTCGGTCGCGTCGGCCTCAAAGCAATCGTCTACTTCGAAATCGTATCCACGTTTGCCCTGTTCCTGGGACTCATCATTGGCTCGATATTCCATCCCGGCAGCGGGATGCATGTGAATCCCGCTTCTCTCGACACAGCAGCCGTGCAGTCCTACGTCTCGGCCGCCGCGCGCCCGCACGGCATTGCCGATTTTCTCCTCAGCATCATTCCATCAAGTCCCATTGACGCCTTCGCCCGCGACGACATGCTCCAAATCATCTTCTTCTCGCTGCTGCTTGGCATCGCGTTGTCGCGCCTTGCCGCGCACGTGCAGACGCTTCTCAAAATCCTCGAAGAGTTCCTGCAAGCGATGTTTGGCATCGTTCGCATCGTAATGCGCGTCGCGCCGCTCGGAGCCGCGGGTGCAATGGCCTTCACGGTCGGCAGCTTCGGCGC
>DATNBB010000083.1:0-11276 GCA_035607335.1 Binatia bacterium
ACGAGGAAAACTTGTGCAAAATGTGCCTAACTCCACGTCCTACAGGAATTTACCTTAAACGTTCTACTGTGCTTACTGGATTGTTGTAAGTGCCGAGACCATTTAAAAGGTACGCTGCGGAGGCGCCAAATGACAGTCCCCTTTGATGTGGTGGTTGTTTCGTCGGATATCGAAACCCGTCGTCACCTCTCGGATATCCTCGTGGGCCAGGATATCGACCCCATTTGCATTTCCACATTGCACGAATGCCATGAGGCCTTGGCGAAGAATCGAATCGGACTCGTCTTTTGCGACCCCCACGTGTCTGATGGTACGTACCAGGATCTGCTCGCCGTCTACCGCCTCACCGATCACAAACCGCGAGTGGTAGTCACGTCGCGTTGTGCCGATTGGGAAGACTTTAAGGAAGCGATGAGGTGGGGCGCGTTTGACGTGATCTCGGCGCCGTGCCGTCCAACAGACGTGGAGTGGATGGTGATCCAGGCGCGGCGCGATGAACGACACCGCAACGAGGGTCCCGCTCCCATGCGAGCCGAGCGGCCCGAATTGGCGCGCGTTTCCGGCCTATAAGTGTATAAGTGTCTGGTGCCCGGGGCGGGACTCGAACCCGCACGGAAGTTGTGCTTCCAAAGGATTTTAAGTCCTCCGCGTATGCCATTCCGCCACCCGGGCACATTGCTCGTAAGCCTATCCTACCGCATCGCGCTGCTGCAACATTGAGGTCGCAAGTACTCTGCATCCAGACAATTAAAAATCGCGCGCCCAAACAGCCGGCAGCTGACCCTTGCCTGAATGTAAGCACTTTGACGACGAACTGAAGTTCGCGCCCTCCGCGCTTTCCATTTTTCCGCCTCGCACACGCTTCGTGCACTTCGAAGATCGAATCGCAACGTCGACGCACAGCGCAAAGCTGCGCGCGTGAAAATCCGCACGGGAGAATACACGCTATGCCCGATGGAACGCGCTGCGCGAGATACGCAATGCTGAGATGTACCGTCCCGCAGGTGCAACCGATGCAAGCGCCTACGAGCGGTTGGCGAAGTCGACGTCCTTCAGGCTGGTACCCGCCCTCAGACGACACCGGCGCAGTTTGCCGCACCGATTTTCACTAACGTGGAACTGACGCGGAAGCGTTCCCGCGAGAGTCACACACAAGATCAACCGCTTCGACCACATTCAAGGAGAAGTGAAATGACCGCAGCCGACGTCATGATCGAGACCCTGATCGATTGGGGAGTTGAAGTAATTTTTGGATTCCCGGGCGATGGAATCAACGGAATCTTCGAATCGATCCGCACGCATGCCGACAAAATTAACTTCGTGCAGGTGCGCCACGAAGAGGCCGCAGCATTCATGGCGACCGGCTACGCGAAATTTACGGGAAAACTGGGCGTGTGTCTGGCAACGTCCGGGCCCGGTGGCATTCATCTGCTCAACGGTCTCTACGACGCCAAGATGGACGGACAGCCGGTACTCGCCATCACGGGCATGGCATTTCACGACCTGATCGGTACCAGCGGCCAACAAGACGTCGAAATGGACAAGCTATATATGGATGTGGCCGTCTACAACGAACGAGTGATGGGGCCGACGCACGTTCAGACGATCACGGAAATCGCGTGCCGCACGGCAGAAACGTTTCGCGGAGTGGCCCACATCACATTTCCGAAAGACTTGCAGAGCATGCCGTACGACCCCAAACAGCAAAAGTCGCACAGGAATCGCATAAATCATGTGTCGACGGTGCATGCGAGCGCGATTTCGGTGCCGCCCGAGTCCCAACTTCACCAAGCTGCGAAGCTGCTCAATGACGAGAAAAAGATCTGCATACTCGCGGGGCGCGGAGCTTTGCACGCTACAGATGAACTCGAGCAAGTGGCGGAAATCCTTGGCGCACCAATTGTGAAGCCGCTGCTTGGCAAAGGCGCAGTGCCGGACGATAGCCCTTACACAACAGGGAGCATCGGCTTGCTCGGCACTAAGCCTTCGGAAGAGGCCATCCGTAATTGCGATTTGCTTTTCATGATCGGCACTGCGTTCCCCTATATGGAATTTCTGCCCAATCCCGGAGAAGCGAAGTCCGTGCAAATCGAGCTGAATCCGAGCCGCATTTCGCTGCGCTATCCGGCGGACGTGGGTTTAGTCGGCGACAGCAAGGAGACCTTGAAGCGTCTGATTCCGCTACTCAAGCGCAATAAAGACCGGGGCTTTTTGAAAAAGGCGCAATCGGGCATGAAAGATTGGTTCGAATACATGGAGCGGCTCGGCACAGTGCAATCGATGCCAATGAAGCCGCAGGTGGTTGCGCACGAATTGGGAAAGCGCTTGCGCAATGACGCAATCATCTCCTGCGACAGCGGCACTTCCGCCACATGGTACGCGCGGCACATTCGTGCGCGCCGCGGCCAAATGTATTCGCTTTCCGGCAATCTCGCCACAATGGCCGTGGGGCTTCCTTACGCAATCGCTGCCCAATACGCGTATCCAAATCGCCAGGTCATCGCATTCGTCGGCGACGGCGCGTTCACGATGCTCGGCTTTGAGATGCTTACCGCCGTGAAGTACAAGCTGCCCGTGAAAGTCATCGTCATGAAAAACGATTATCTCGGCCAAATCAAATGGGAACAGATGGTCATGCTGGGCAATCCGGAATACGGCGTGAAATTGCAGCCGATGGACTTCGTAAAATTCGCCGAAGCCTGCGGCGCTTACGGCATGCGCGTGGAAGATCCGAAAGAGATGCCCAACGCGATGGACCGCTTCCTCGATCTGCCCGGACCTGCGGTGATGGAAGCTGTGGTCGATCCGCTTACCGCGCCGCTCCCGCCTGAGGTGAAGCCGGAGCAAGCACTTCATTTCGCGGAGTCTCTTGTCCGCGGCGAGCCGAAAGCACGAAAGATTATGAAGGAAGCCTTCATCGACCGTGCGCGTGAACTTGTCTGACATTTTCTAATCACGGTCGAACCGCAGCACGCCGACGTTCACAACGTGCGATTGAACTTCAGGAGGCCCTGGCATGAGCACCGCCGTTCCGCTGCAAGAAAAATACGAAGTTAACGTCAGAACGGATGCCAAAACCAAATCGGCAGCAGGAAAGCCGATCCACGTCGATGTTCGCGGGCTGAGAGAGGCGCTCGAACGAAAAATTGAAGGCGAAGTGCGTTTTGACCGTGGCAGCCGCGGCATTTATGCGGTGGACGCTTCGAATTATCGCCAAGTTCCGATTGGTGTCGTCATTCCGCGCCATGTTGAGGACGTCATCGCGACGGTTGCAATCGCGCGGGAATTCGGCGCGCCGATTCTCTCGCGCGGCGGCGGCACGAGCCTCGCCGGGCAATGTTGCAACACCGCCGTGGTAATGGATTGGACAAAGTACGTCAACCAGATTCTCGAAATAGACCCTGTGAAGCGCATCGCGCGCGTGCGTCCGGGTTGCGTGCTGGACGATTTGAGAAATGCAGCTGGAAAATTCGGCCTTACATTCGGCCCCGATCCCGCCACCCACAGCCACTGCACATTGGGCGGAATGATGGGCAATAACTCGTGCGGCGTTCACGCCCAAATGGCGGGCTCGGTTGCGAGCAATGTCGAGTCCATGGAAGCGCTGCTCTATGACGGCACACGCATGACTCTCGGTTGGATGAGCGAAGAGGAAATGCAAGCCGCCATTCGCCAAGGCGGGCGTTCCGGCGAGATCATCGCCCAACTGAAGAGTCTCGCGTCTCGTTATGAGAGCCAGATTAAGCGCCGATTCCCGAACATTCCACGCCGCGTTTCCGGGTACAACCTCGATCAACTGCTGTTCTCAAAAGACAATCCGAAAATCAATCTGGCGCGCGCACTAGTTGGCTCGGAGGGCACGTTGGTTACGATCCTCGAAGCCACGTTGCGCCTGGTTCACAACCCGCCGTTCCAATCGCTGGTCGTGCTTGGCTATCCGGATGTTTACAAGGCCGGCGACCACGTTGCCGAAATTCTAAAATTCAAGCCGATGGGCTTCGAAGGTCTCGATCGAGCGTTGGTCGAAGGCATGAAGAAGAAAAACCTCCACACAAAATCTCTCGATCACCTGCCCGAGGGCGATGGATGGCTGATGGTCCAGTTCCCCGGTGAAACAAAGCAGGAATCCGACGATCGCGCTCGGGAGATGATCGACTCTCTAAAACGCAAGCCGAATACTCCAACCGTAAGGCTATACGACAGCCCCGAGGATGAAAAAGCCATTTGGGAAGTTCGCGAATCGGGGCTCGGCGCAACTGCCTTCGTGCCGGGACTGCCTGCGTCGTGGCCCGGTTGGGAAGATGCGGCAGTCCCGCCGGCAGTCATCGGCGACTATCTGCGAGACTTCTGCAAGCTGCTGAAAAAGTATGACTACGTAGCCGCGCTTTACGGCCACTTCGGAATGGGCTGCGTTCATTGCCGTATTACTTTTGACGTGACAAGCCGAAAAGGTATCAAGAATTACCGCTCGTTCGCTCACGATGCCGCTCACCTTGTGACGAACTATGGCGGTTCCCTTTCCGGCGAACACGGCGATGGACAGTCGCGCGCCGAATTGCTCCCGATCATGTTCGGCAAGCAAATCGTTCAAGCATTCCGCGAATACAAGAGCATCTGGGACCCGGATTGGAAAATGAATCCAGGCAAGATCGTCGATCCGTTTCCGATGGATTCGAATCTTCGCCTGGGCGCCGATTACCATCCGGCCGAACCGAAGACGCATTTCAAATTCGCGGAAGACCATGGCAGCTTCGCGCACGCAACATTGCGCTGCGTCGGAGTCGGCAAATGCCGGCGCACGAGTTCAGACGTCACCGAGAATCAAACGATGTGCCCCAGTTTCATGGCGACGCATGAAGAAAAACACACCACGCGCGGACGCGCGCATCTACTCTGGGAAATGCTCCAGGGTTCGCTCATAAAAAAAGGTTGGCGCGACGACAATGTGAAGGACGCGCTCGATCTTTGTCTTTCATGCAAAGGTTGCAAGGGCGATTGCCCTGTCAACGTTGATATGGCGACGTACAAGTCGGAATTTCTCTCGCACTATTACCAGGGTCGTGTGCGCCCGCGTTACGCGTATGCCTTTGGCATGATCGACAAATGGGCGCAAATCGCTTCGCGATGGCCAGGCTTTGTCAATCTTGCGTCGTCAACACCCGGAATCCGGGAACTCATGAAATCCGCGGCCGGAATGTCGCCGCAGCGGACAATCCCGGAGTTTGCACCCGAAACATTCCAGTCGTGGTTCGGCAAGCGCGGCCGCCGCAGAACAGGCCATCCGAAAGTCGTGCTGTTTCCGGACACGTTTAATAATCATTTCTTCCCAAGAACGGCAAAAGCGGCGGTGGAAGTTCTCGAACACGCGGGCTATGACGTGGAAGTACCGCGGATGCACGTGTGCTGCGGTCGCCCGCTATACGATTACGGCTTTCTGGACCTCGCAAAAGCTTATCTACTGAAGATTTTTGACGTTCTCATGCCTTATGTCGATGCCGGGATGCCGATCGTAGTGCTCGAACCCAGCTGCTGGTCTGTGCTCCGTGACGAGATTCAAGGCCTATTTCCGGAGCGCAAAGAAACGAAAGCTATCAGGGAAAACATTTTTCTCTTCCCCGAATTTCTCGTGCAGAAAGCAAATTACCATCCGCCGCGCTTGCATATGTCGGGCATTGTGCACGGCCACTGTCATCACAAGGCGCTGATGCATGGTGTCCATCACGAAAAGCAGCTTCTCGATAATATGCAAATGAAGGTTCGGGTGCTCGCTGACGGCTGCTGCGGTATGGCCGGAGCTTTCGGCTTTGAAGAGGAGCATTACGACGTATCCGCAAAAGTAGGCGAACACGCCTTTCTGCCTGCAGTGCGAAGTTGCGGGTTGAATGAGGTCGTGATTGCCGATGGCTTCAGTTGTCGCGAGCAGATTTCGCAGATGACTCAGCGGCATGGACTGCACATGGCCGAAGTCCTGCAACTTGCGATTCAGCAAGGCCCGGCCGCAGTCAACGGCATGCCGGAGAAGACATTCGTCGATGAGGATCGCAGGGCAGTTCAGAAATCGAAAATGGAAGCCGTCGCCGTGCTCGGAGGCGCCGTAGCGGTTGTGGCCGGCGCACTCGGCGCATACAAACTCTTCGACGCGTCGCGGTCCAACGGCAAGTCGGTGCACGGCGCGCAGCGGCCTGGCAGAAAATCCACCCAACCCATCGTCCATGCCGACTCGGAACGTGCGGGAGGATGAGTGGCTCTTCACCATCCGGGTAAAGCTGATTTGGTTTCACTTCGCCCTCGCAGTGAAACCATGCAAATGAGCCGCGGCCGCACCGTCTTTGTATTTCAACGAGACGGCCACATCGAGAAAGAAAATCCGGTCGAAGGCCTTTATATCTACGATACTCGCGTGCTTTCCCGCTACGAATGGCGGATGAACGGTAAGCGACCGCAATTCAGCTGTGGTTCCAATGTGCGGCAATCGGACTGGCTAGCCTATTTCATTCAAGCACCGGAAAACTGGAGCGAAACTCCGGAAAAGGACTCCGATCCGTTGCAGGAGACCTTGGAGCTCCGTCTCATGCGGTCCGTCGGAGAAGGCTTGCACGAAGATGTGCAGATCATCAATCACACGCAAGTTGCCACCTCTGTAAAGCTCGAACTCGATTTCGAAGTCGACTTTATTTCCAGAGATGAAGCGGAAGGCGACCGGAAACAGCACGGCCGCATGGAGACGAAATGGTCGCAACCTGCGGCTGCTGTCTGGGAATTAATGCAGGACTATCGTGCGCGGCACAAGTACAGCCATCAAAACAACAAAGGGACGGCGGAAATGCACCGCGGCCTCAAACTGCGCATCCAAAACGCATCATCGCCGCCCGAATACTCCGAGAACCGGATCGCGTTCCAAATCGAGCTCTCTCCACACGGTAAGTGGCATGCCTGTATCAGTTGGCTTGCCTATACGGATGGACGTTTGCTGCCTCTGGAATCCGATTGCCCATTTCAGGATACGAGCGAGTGGGATGAGCGTCGTGTGCGGCTCTTGAATGCTTCCACGTCTTTTGCGCTGCCTCATGCCGAAGACCTGACGTCGACCGTTCATCGCATCTTGAATCGCGCGAGACTCGATCTTTGCGATTTGCGACTTTACGATCTGGATAGCGCCGATGGAATCGCTTTTGCTGCCGGCATTCCTTCGTATGCGGAGGTCTTCGGCCGCGACTTGCTCGCAACCGGCTGGCAGGCGTCGATTCTCGGCCATGAGTTATTGGGCGGAGGCATGCGTGTCCTGGCTGACCGCCAGGCAAGCGAGCGGAACGACTGGCGCGACGCACAGCCGGGGCGGATGCCGCACGAAATTCATACCGACCCGCTCTCCGTCTTAAATTTTCGCCCTAAAAGCCTCTATTTCGGCGAAGTGTCGGCGAATTTTCTTTTCCCTATCGCCGTCTCGGAGCTCTGGCACTGGACTGGCGATCTGAAACTCGTACGCAGCTTTAAAGACGCAGCAATCCGCGCATTGGACTCGGCCGACACTTATAACCTCGATTCGACCGGCTTTTATCGCTATCAAACGCGCTCGGAACAGGGCGTAAAGAACCAGGGCTGGAAGGACTCCGCCGATGCCATTGTGTACCCGGATGGTTCGCAAGTCGACGCGCCAATTGGCACGTGCGAGATGCAGGCGTTTGCCTACGTCGCAAAACTCCATTTTTCGGAAGTTCTGTGGTGGCTGGGCGAGCGCGATCTCGCACGCAAGTACTATCGCGAAGCCAACGACCTGAAATTGCGCTTCAACGAAAAGTTCTGGATGGAAGACGAAGGTTTCTTTGGAATGGGAATCGATTCGAACGGCGATCTCATTCGCACCGTCGCTTCGGACCCGGGTCACTGCCTGCTTTCCGGCATTGTGGATGAAAGCCGCATAAAGCGCGTTGCAGCACGCATGCTGCGCGAAGACCTTTTTTCCGGCTGGGGCATTCGGACTCTTTCATCCAATCATCCCGCTTACAATCCATTTTCCTATCACAGAGGATCGGTGTGGCCCGTTGAGAATGCCGCCTTCGTTTTGGCCTTTTCGCGTTACGGATTGCACGGCGAGATGCATGAGTTGGCGAAAGCGATTCTCGAGGCTGCCGATCTTTTCGAACATGATCGCTTGCCGGAAGTCTTCGCCGGACACCAACGGACGCCGGAAGCACCTTTCCCCGGCCTCTATACGAGGGCATGCTGGCCGCAGGCATGGTCGGCATCTGCTCCCATTTCGATTTTGCAGGCTCTCGTCGGAATTTATCCGTACGCACCCGCGAATGTTCTCTTTCTCGATCCCCAGCTTCCCGACTGGCTGCCCGAAATCGAGATCGAACGCATGCGGATCGGCAAAGCGAGCGTCAGCATAAGATTTTTCCGGAACGCCAAAGGAAAGACGCAATACAAAATTCTCGATATGCAGGGCTCTCTGCACGTGGTCCATCAACCCAGTCCGTGGTCGATCACTTCGGGATGGGCAGAGCGCGTACACGACGCGGTGATGAGCCTGATTCCGCACCCGCGGACAAAATCCGCGTGATGCAAATGTGAATCGCTTTCCTTTTGGGATCTTTTTTTGAGAAAGGCGGCATTTATGTCGGTCGAAACGGTAGTGGTAACGGGAGCATCGGCAGGTCTTGGCCGCGCGATCGCGGAAGAGTTTGGAAAGCGCGGCGCGCGGGTGGCTTTATTGGCGCGAGGAAAACAAGGGCTCGATGCCGCAGCGGAGGAAATTGAAACGGCGGGAGGGAAAGCGCTCCCGATACCGGCGGATGTGTCGGATGCCGCCGCTGTTGAGGCCGCCGCCGAAAAAATCGAGCGGCAATTCGGGCCAATCGATGTGTGGGTCAACAATGCCATGGTGTCGGTCTTTTCTCCGGTAAAGGAGATGAAGCCGGAGGAATACAAGCGCGCCACGGACGTGACGTATCTCGGCGTGGTTTACGGCACGCTCTCGGCGCTGAGGCGAATGCTTCCGCGTGACCGCGGCGCAATCGTGCAGGTCGGCTCCGCCCTGGCGTACCGCAGTATTCCGCTGCAATCGGCCTACTGCGGCGCAAAGCACGCGATCGTTGGATTTACTGATTCCTTGCGCTGCGAATTGATTCACGATCGCAGCCGCGTGCGGGTGACGATGGTTCACATGCCCGCGATGAATACGCCGCAGTTCAGTTGGGTGAAAAGCCGCCTCACGCACAAACCGCAACCCGTGCCGCCAATTTATGAACCGGAAGTTGGCGCTCGCGCGGTCTACTGGGCTGCGCATCATGACCGGCGCGAAATTTACGTTGGCGCTCCCACCGTGGGCGCCATTGTCGGCAATAAGATCGCGCCTGGCGCACTGGATCGCTATTTGGGCCGGACGGGATTCGAATCCCAACAAACCTCGGAGATGGACGATCCCAGTCGCCCCGATAATTTGTGGAATCCTGTGGACGCCGCGGAGGATCACGGCGCTCACGGCACCTTCGACAACAGGTCACATAACATCAGCTATCAGACATGGGCCGATCTGCACCGCGGTTCGCTCGCGATAGGACTGGGTGTTGCTGCCGGCGTCGTGGGCTCCGTGCTCTGGGCCACGCGCAACGGCCACTGATTACGCGGGTCTTGACATCCACTCTACGGCGTTCAGGCTTTTTGCGGCAGTACTGGTTCTTGACGAATTGTTCGGATTCTGGCGCAGTAGAAGACGGATGAGTGCATTTAGAAAAATTATAGGAAGTTGGGGCTCGCAAAGGATTTTAAGTCCTCCGCATAACCCGCCTATTAGCCGGAGCGAAAATGCTCCTACAATATTTTTAATCGCGGCTACCAATAATTAGAATCGAGCTTAAGTCCTTTGTTCTCAGTGTCGAGGTCCATTCTAATCGCAATTGCCAGGCCGGTTCTCAGAACACTCGCGGATCGCGCCTTCCAATTCACATAGGCCACACACAAGTACCGCCCGGTTTTGTTACAATCAAAACCTCATGACAAACGAGACTCCGGAATCAAAGCGCATCGCGCGTTCGCTCGCTTCCTTCGACCCTGAAATCGCTTCGGCCATTCATCATGAACTCGAGCGCCAATCGACGGGCATCGAGCTGATCCCGTCCGAGAATTTTGTCTCCGAAGCCGTCCTCGAAGCGATGGGCTCGGTAATGGCCAATAAGTACGCCGAAGGCTACGGCGAGAAGCGCTACTACGGCGGCTGTGAATACGTAAACCAGGCCGAACAGCTTGCTATCGACCGCGCCAAGCAGCTCTTTGGAGCGGAACACGCCAACGTGCAGCCCCATTCGGGCGCGCAGGCAAACATGACCGTCTATCTCGCAACGCTGAAGCCGGGTGATACCGTCCTCGGAATGAGTCTCGCGCATGGCGGCCACCTGACGCATGGCCATCCGCTGAATTTTTCGGGTCTCACATATAAGTTCGTCGCTTATGGCGTGACCAAAGAGACCGAAACGATTGACTATGACGAATTGGCGCGCCTTGCCGACGAGCACAAGCCCAAAATGGTGGTCGTCGGTGCGAGCGCCTATTCCCGCGTGATTGATTTCAAGCGCATGGGCGAGATTGCTCGATCCGTGGGCGCAATGCTTTTCGTCGACATGGCCCACATAGCAGGGCTGATCGCCGCCGGAATTCATCCGAATCCCGTGCCCCACGCGGATATCGTCACCACGACTACGCACAAGACTTTGCGCGGTCCTCGCGGCGGGATGATTCTCTGCCGGGAAAAATATGCCAAGGACATCGACCGTGCGCTTTTCCCTGGCGTTCAGGGCGGGCCGTTGATGCACATTATCGCGGCGAAGGCAGTTTGCTTTAAAGAAGCGCTGGAGCCCAGCTTCCACGAATATCAAAAGCAGGTGGTGGCGAATGCGAAGGCGCTCGCTGCCAGCGTCTCAAAGCACGGCTACCGCATCGTGAGCGGTGGGACTGACAACCATCTCTTCCTCGTCGAAATTCACTCGCACGGACTAGTCGGCAGCATCGCGCAGCCTGCGTTTGATCGCGCCGGAATCACAATTAATAAGAACTCCATTCCGTTTGATCCTCTCCCTCCTATGAAAGCGGGCGGAATTCGTGTAGGCACACCCGCAGTTACCACCCGAGGGATGAAGGAAGCCGAGATGGAGATTATCGGCGGCTGGATTGCCGAAATGCTGAAGAACCTTGGCGACGCCGCGACCGAGCAGCGCATTCGCAAACAGGTTGAAGCGCTCGCATCGAAGTTCCCTCTTTATACGAAACGACTGGAAGGC
>DATNBB010000092.1:0-26091 GCA_035607335.1 Binatia bacterium
CGCAATCGCTCCAGATCGAATACAGGCCGACACGTTAGCGCGAGTGGCGAATGATTTTGCGCATGCGGCAGAGAGGCGCTCGCGAGCCGGCATCCGGCACGCGATGGCGTTTGACTCTGTCGCACAAACCGCGCAAGATCCAAGAATTCTCGACATTGCGCAGGAAATTCTAGGCCAACCTGCGATTCCATTTCGAGCGACGCTGTTCGACAAATCGCCTGCTTCAAACTGGCTCATTGTGTGGCACCAAGACACCGCATTGCCGCTTAAACATCGGCGAGATGTTCCCGGGTGGGGACCGTGGTCGATCAAGGATGGTGTGAACTACGCGCACGCACCCGCAGAAGTTCTCTCGGGAGTAATTGCCCTGAGAATTCATCTCGACGATTCGACCTTGCAAAACGGGCCGCTTCGCGTGTTGCCTCGTACACACCAATTGGGGTTGTTGACCGATGACCAGATTCAGGCTCTTGCCCGTGATACGAAAGATGTGAGTTGCATCGTCGATGCTGGAGGCATCGTGGCAATGCGGCCGCTTTTGTTGCACGCGTCTTCAAAATCGCAAACGGACGCGCCTCGACGTGTTCTACATATTGAATACACCTGCTCACTCATTCTGCCCTCGAAGCTGGAACTTGCCGTTTGTTAGGATGGGCTGTGTGCGGATGACAATCGACATTCCCGACTTGATTTACCAGAGGTTGAAGCGCCGCGCTGCGAGGGAAGGCACCTCAGTGAGTGACTTGATCCTGCTGGGCGGGATCTCACTCCTAGGGGGCAACTCCCGCAAGTCGCGGAAACGCCTGAAGCTGCCTATCATCCGATCCAAACAGCCGGGGACACTCGCCTTGGACAATCATAAAATTTTCGAGATCGTTCCGTTCCCGTGATTAAAAGTTTGCGCCACGGCCTTGCCGTCGAGCATCGCAGCAAGGATGGGAAATCGTTTGGAGTACTATGTCCGTATTTTCCACAATAGAAATCGGATTTTTCACGTGCTACCATCGCTCGTTTTTGAAACTTGAGTTTCCGCTCTGCGGAGCGAGTTCCAAAATGGGAAAAGGGAATGAGATCGACAAAATACGGTTGATGCACGAAGACCAAATGAATCGCAAAGTGAGGCTTTCTAATCGCAACTGCAAATAATTAAAACTCGATGTAACTCGTTGAAAACAAACGATCGGCACTGGTTCTAATCGCAATTGCCAAAGGGGGAAAGCGAAAGTGGCGAAGGCACACGGACGCCGGGGAAAAGTAAGGGCCTATGATAGGATCGAAAGGTTATGCAAACAGGAATAATCGGGCTGCCGCAGGTAGGGAAGACGAGTCTGTTCCGGATTTTGACGAAAGCGCGTGTGGAATCCCGTGGCGGAGCGCCGAATCAGGCGCACGTGGGGATAGCGCGGGTGCCCGATGGGCGCGTGGCAAAGCTATCGGAAGTGTTCAAGCCGAAAAAAGTGACGTACGCGACGATCGAGTACGTCGATATCGGCGGATTGCAGAAAGACCGCGAAAAAAATTCGGCGTCGCTTGTGCCGTTGCGTGAAGCGGATGCCCTGGCGCACGTCGTGCGGTTGTTTCAGGATCCGGCCGTGCCGCATGAGGGGCCGATCGATCCGGTGCGTGACATCGAGAGCGTTGAGATCGAATTGATCTTGAACGATCTCGAACAGGTGGGAAAAAGAATCGAGCGCATCGAAAAGGACCTGAAGAAAAAGAAGGACCCGCAGCTCGAGGCAGAGCTACAGGTGGTGCAGCGTTGCAAGACGGCGCTCGAGGCAGAGAAGCCGCTGCGCGAATTGGAATTTACGCCTGCCGAAGAAAAGATGATCACCGGTTACATGTTCCTCACGCAGAAGCCGATGCTTTACGTGCTGAATCTGGGCGACGAAGAAGCGGGCGAAATCGATCATGTGATCGAGAAATACAAATTAGAGAAACTGACGACGAAACCGCACACTGCGGTCGTTCCTTTCTGCGGAAAAATCGAGGCCGAATTAGCGGAGTTGGACGACGCTGAGGCGGCGGAGATGATGAGAGAGTTCGGGCTGAAAGAATCGGGACGCGACCGGCTGATTCAAGCGACATACAAGTTGCTTGGCTTGATTTCCTTTCTGACGTGTGGCGAGCCGGAATGCCGCGCGTGGACGATCGAACGCGGAATGACAGCGCCGCAGGCCGCGGGCGCGATTCACAGCGATATCGAGCGCGGATTCATCAAGGCGGACGTGGTGAATTGGGAGAATCTGCTGGCGGCGGGAAGCTTTGCGGCGGCCAAGGAAAAGGCGCAGGTAAGGCTCGAAGGGAAAGAGTACATCGTGCAGGACGGCGACGTGATTTTGTTCCGTCATTCGGGATAAGGCGGATTACAAGCGATAGATAGTGGCTGACACGGAAAAATTCGCGGCACGGATGGTTCCAGGGAGTGAGTTCAAGCGAGGGAATGCGGATTTTGCTGGCCGGGCTGCTCGGGGTTGTGGCGGCCGCGGCGAATCTTTTGGGTGGCGTGCTCGTCGCGCACCGGCAGTGGTCGCGACGGTATTTGAAATATTTCATCGCGCTTGGCGCAGGCTTTATGCTCGCGACGGCGTTGATCGAGATGGTTCCCGAATCCGTGAAGCTGCGCGCCGGGCGAGCGGATTCGATGTTCGGCGGTACGGATGCGGTTTTTATTTTGGTGCTTGCCGGATATTTTGTCGTTCACTTCTTTGAGCACACCGTTGCGCCGCATTTTCACTTTGGGGAAGAGACGCATCACGAGGAAGTCCACGGTGCCCATGCAAGTTACACCGCGCTGCTGGGCTTAATCATCCATACATTTTTTGATGGTGTGGCGATTGCGTCAGGACTGCTGGTTTCCACCTGGCTTGGCGGAATCATCTTTCTGGCAATTTTCCTGCACAAAATTCCAGAGGGGTTCACGGTCGCTTCGATCATGTTGGCGAGCGGCCAGGGGAAAATGGCTGCGCTGACCTCCTCCGTAATTCTGGGAGCGGCAACGCTGGCGGGCGTGGCGCTCATGTTTGTGTTGCGGGGCACGCTAGCGGATGCGTTACCGTTCTCTGCGGGCGTGACGTTGTATGTAGCTGCCTCAGATCTGATCCCGGAAGTGAATCATGAACCGGGCGTGGGAATGGCGATTCTCGTGTTTCTTGGCGTGGCGGTGATGGTGGCGCTAAAAGCGCTTTTTCATTTGTAGAGACGAAACAAGGAACGATTCAGAATTCGGACATCGCGGATCGATCGTTGAGGGCCGCGTGCTCGGCCGAGGATGTGACCGCGCCGAGGAATACGAATTTCAGCAGCATGAGGACCATGACGATCGAGCAGAAGGCGCAGACGCCGGGCCACCCGTAAAGTTTCCATGCGTAGGCGCCCAGGATTGAGCCGAGCGCGCCCCCGGCAAAATAGCAGACCATGTAAAACATGTTGAGCCGGCTGCGAGCGTCGGGCGCAAGCCCGTAGATGCGCGTCTGATTGGAGACGTGGCAGGCCTGCGTGCCGAAATCCATGAGCAGCACGCCTACGATCAAGCCGAAAAGAAATTTCCCCGCGACGCCAAGAACGACATACGAGACGAGCAATAGGACAAGCGAAAACCCGATCGTATAGCGAGGGCCACGCCGGTCGGCGACACGGCCGATAATCGGTGCGCCGGCAGCTCCAGCAGCGCCGACGAGGCCAAAAAGGCCGGCGGCCTGTGCGGGATAGCGGTAATGATACGGAGTCTGTTCGAGCAGGAAGACGAGTGTCGTCCAGAAGGCGCTGAAGCAGCAGAAAGCTGACGAGCCGAAGAGAGCGGACTCGCGCAATGCGGCATGTTCGCGGACGAGAGCGACGGTCGATTTCAGTAGCGAGAAGTAGGGAAGCTTGGCCGTCGGTTCGCTGCGCGGCAAAAAGAATTGAACGAACACACAGACAAAAGCGATGAGTACCGCTGCGATGGCGTAAACGGTGCGCCATCCGAGATGAGCGCCGACGAAACCGCTGAACGTTCGCGCCAGAAGCACGCCGAGAAGAATGCCGCTGAAAACGGAGCCGACGACGCGGCCGCGGTCCCTAGGAGGAGCGAGATGCGCGGCAAACGGGACGAACACGTGTACCGTCGCACCCATGAGCCCGATGCCAAACGAGGCGAGCGCGAGCCAGAGAGCGTTGCGGGCGAGAGCTGTCAGCACGAGAGCGATGACCGCTCCGGCCAGCATCCAGGTGATCAGGGAACGGCGCTCGTGACTATCGCCGAGCGGGACGAAGAGCAACATGCCAAAACACGTTCCAACCTGCGTGGTCATGGCGATTGCGCCCGCGCCGGTGGAGGTAAGTCCAAACGTATGCGCAATGATCGCCAAAAGAGGCTGGATGTAGTAAATGTTTGCAACAACCACGCCCGTGCTGGCGGCCATGAACCATACGGTCGTCCGGCGAAGCGGCGCCGGCGCGTCGTCCTTAACTGCTGCAACTATTGCGGCCATAGCGATTTGATTCGCTACTCTGCCATAAGTCGCGCCCGGAGTGAGGGTCAAGTATGGTCACGTTGCTAACTGCTTGTTGTTTGGTGGCTTACGGGGAGAAACAACAACCCCAAGAGAGGTCTTTCGGTCCGCTTCGCATACTCAGGAGGAGTCGTTTTGTTTAGCTGGCGGCCTACAACTTTATGAGATTAGGGGTGTTAGATAGACTGTGGAGGCCATGACCAGGACCGACGTCCAATTGATGCTGGACGTGAAGGCAGGGGACGACTCGTCTTTTGACTTCCTCCTGCAGAAGTATCGGTCTCCCTTGGTGAATTTTCTTTATCGTATGGTTCGAGACACGGCAACGGCGGAAGACTTGGCGCAGGAAGTTTTTCTGAGAGTATATCGGGCGCGAAAACAGTACACCCCGAGCGCAAAATTCACGACCTGGCTCTTCCGAATCGCAACGAATCTGGCGCTCAATTCGGTGAGAGATACTCGATACCAAAAGCTATCCGTATCCATCGATGCCTCGACTGACGGAGAGGAATCGCCGCCGTTAGAATTGCCGGCGCGGGAGTTGCGGATCGATCAGAAGATGATCGAGCGCGACCGGACTAATCTGATCCGCAAGGCCATATGGGCGTTGCCGGAAAAGCAGCGCGCCGCCGTGCTGCTGCACAAGTACGAAGAGATGGACTATGCGGAGATTGCGAAAGTTTTGGAATGCTCGGAGAGCGCGCTAAAGTCGCTGCTTTTTCGGGCGTATGAGACGTTACGGGGGCAATTGGCGCCGCTGGTGGGAGAGGCGCTCGTGCGAGAAACGAAGGAAGGAAGAGCGTTATGAACTGCAATGATGTGTCCAAGGGATTGATCGCTTACCTGGACCGGCGATCGAATTCCGCCGAACGGCAAGAGATTGAGCAGCATCTGACGGCATGCATGGATTGCCGGACGCGTGCGGAACAGTTCCGTGCGCTGTGGGGTGTGATGGACGAGCTGCCCATGATTGATCCGTCGTTTGGCTTCGATGCCCGCGTGCGGCAGCGCGTGGCGGCTGAACCGCAGCGTAGATGGCTTGGATGGATCGTTCCGCAGCCACGATTGGCGGTTTCGGCGGCTTTGCTGGCTGTGCTGGCCGTGTGGATGGTGAAGACTTCGCCCGTGAACACACCGATTGAAACGACGACGGCTTCCGTACAGCAGGAAGACTTCAACGCCATCCAGAATCTCGATGTGCTGGAGAACTATGACGTGGTGACGAATATGGATGCGCTGTCAGAGTTGGCTCCGGTGGGTGCTCCGAATGGCGGTATCAATTCTCAGAAGGCAGGCACTGCGGCGACCGCGGAGTAAGCGAGGCATTTTGACTTAAATGCGGCGGAATTGGCTCAATTTCGTGCTCGGGATCGCGATGGCCTTGGGCCTCGCGCTGATTCCGGCGCCGTCCGTCTCGGCGCAGCGGGGACGGCTGCGAGCGGTCGTGCAGCAGCGCCGTGCAGCCGCGGCACAGAGAAGGGCAGAGAAGGCGAATCCGCCGGCGAAGCCGAACATGCGGGGCATGGAGAAGCTGCCACCGAAATGGGTCGAGAATCTCCAGAATATGCCGCCCGGTGAGCAGGAACGTTTCATGCAGAACGATGAGCGTTTCAAGAATCTCTCACCCGCACGGCAACAGCAGATCCGGAATAACCTCGAGCGATGGAATCGTTTAACTCCCGAACAGCAGGATGAGCTGCGAAAGCGGGCTCAGGTGCTGGAGCAGATGACTCCCGAGCAGCGCCAGTATTTCCGGAACACTGTGCTGCCGAAATGGCAGGCGATGCCTTTGGCTCGCCGCCAGGCCGTCAACCGTCACCTGGCCATTCTTCAGCACATGAGTCCGGAGACGCAGCAAGCGGCGCTGAACGATCCGAAATTTATGCAGGGCCTCAGTCCGGATGAGCAGAACATGCTGCGCAACTTAAACTCGCTGCGGAATCCTACTTCCGCGCCGGACGAGCAATCGCAATAGCCCGCGGTTTCAACAGGCCTCTACCGAATTCCGATGGGCAATTACCGGATTTCACCCGCGACGGCTATTGACTCTTAGAAGACATTCTGAGTTTTTCCCGCATATAAAGCGCAATCGCTGGCGGAAAGACTTGCGTGCACATACTAGGAATGGTATTTTCGCGCTCCGCGTGAACGAAAATTAGAGAGTGCGGTTCCCCGCCGCATTTCCACAAAAAGTTTTTCAAAAACCTCACATTCTTCTTGACAAGAAATGCAACCCATCTACAATCGCGGTACGAAGTGGGAGAAAGTGGCGAAAAGTGGTTGGAAGTGAAAGCCAGTGGCAGGAGCGAAATATACCGTGATTTCGATCCTCAGGACGTTGGCTGGCGGTCTGAAGGGCTTCGATGCTGCGCGGCAACTATCTGGCGACGGTGGACGAAAAGGGCCGGGTGAAAATCCCGTCCGATTTTCTCGCGCAGATGCAGAAGGGTGGCTCGAAGTTCTATGTAACAAGCGCGAAGGGCGATCACGCCAGGGTCTATCCCATGAAGGCGTGGGAAGAGATCGAAAAGAAGCTGGCGAAATTATCCTCTCACAACAGCGCCAAGCAGAAATTTCTGGCGCGCACAAATTATTACGGGCAAGTGGTGGAGGTGGATGGTCAGGGGCGAATTCTTATTCCACCTGTTTTGCGGGAATCGGCGGAGATGAAGGGCGAAGTGGATGTCCAGGGACAGCTAACGTACCTGGAAATCTGGAATCACGCCAGGTTCCTCGACCAATTGAACCGTAACCCGATTACGGCGGAAGACGAAAAGGCTTGGGACGAGATGGGCGTTTAGGCGTTGAGCGTGCTGCACACGCCGGTGCTGGTTGCGGAAGCGATTGAATGGCTCCGCATTCGGCCTGAGGGAACGTACCTGGACGCAACGACGGGAACCGCGGGGCATTCGATAGAAATTGCCCGGCGCCTGACTTCGGGGCGGCTGGTTTGCGTCGACCGGGACCCGCAGGCACTCGAGATTGCGCGGGGACGGCTGAAAGAGTTTGGGGAAAGGGTGATTCTGGTGCACGCGGAATTTTCGCAAATCGGTGACGTGGCAAGAGAGCACGGGAATTTCGATGGCGTGCTCGCCGATTTGGGGATTTCTTCGTTGGAGCTGGATAGCCCGGAGCGCGGATTTTCGTTTCGCTACGCAGCTGATTTGGATATGCGCATGAACCCCAATGCCGAATTAACGGCGGCAGAGATTGTGAACGAATGGCCGGAGAAGCAACTGGCTGATCTCCTTTTCCAGAAGGCGGAGGAGACGGATTCACGCAGAATCGCCCGGGCGATCGTGAGAGCGCGACCGATTCGCGACACCGAACACCTGGCAACGGTTGTGGCAGGGGTACGAAAGGTAAGGGGAAGGCAGAAACTGCATCCCGCGACAAAAACGTTTCTGGCGCTGCGGATAGCGGTGAATCGAGAAGAGGAGGAACTCGAGCAGTTTCTTTCACGGACCCCTGCCACTTTGAATTTCGGAGGACGATGGGTGGTGATCAGTTACCACTCGCGCGAAGACCGGCCTGTAAAGCGCGCTTTCCAGCAGCTTGAGCGCGAAGGCGGATTCCGTGTGCTGACGAGAAAGGTGATTGTCCCAGGCGAAGCAGAGATTGCAGATAACCCGCGAGCGCGCAGCGCAAAAATGCGCGTGGCGGAGAAAGTGGCGGCCTAAAGGCGCCAGTAGAGAATCACGATGACGGAATATCACACAGTAAAGCGGATCGACAATTCCCGGCTCCTACGGCCAGCTCCAGCTGCGCGGCTGAATCCTTTGTGGCAGCGCGTTGCGGCAGGCTCCGTGATGGCTGGATGCCTCTTCTTCTATGCCTGGCAGCATTTTGAATGCATCCAGCTGCGCTATCAGATCGAGCAGCTGCAGGCCCAGGAGGCTCAGGCGGCCCAGCTGAACCAACAGCTGCAACTGGAAGTCGCGACATTGCGTGCGCCAAGCCGAGTCGATGCGATTGCGCGAAACGAGCTTGGGCTGACGGTTCCCGTGCCGGGCCAGGTTGCGCCTGTGAGCTATACCGTCGGCAATGGGGTGCTGGCCCAGGCGAGCGTGAATCGCCAGATGCCGCAGCCATGAAAACCGTTGACTGGTAACCATTCACTGGTGACGAGCTGACAACGGAGCCGGTCACAACGACGACTTCTGGTGATGTAAAGATTTTGAGATCGTGTAGGGGTTTGTTTGCCGTGCTTCGTAGCGGCGGAAGCTTTCTTCATCGATTCGAGCCCGATGAAGAAATCCCGCCGCGCTTCAGGCGAAGCGAGCCTACCTGCGGCTAGGCAGGTGAGGCAGTCGGCAGGCAGCCCCTTACCGATGTACGGAATTCCGAGGCAGGCCCGAATTCATGGAGCAGCGCAACGCGCGTCTCCGCTGGCTCACCATATGGGTGCTGGCGGCGGTTTGGATGATCGCGATAGTAGCGCGGCTCACCTACCTGCAGTTGTTCCAATACAGCGACTATCTGGCTAAAGCTGAGAGGCAGCAGCAGCGCGTCTTTGAGATCAGCCCCAAGCGCGGCACGATCTACGACCGTCGAGGACGCGAGCTTGCGGTAAGCCTGCCGATGGATTCCGTGTTCGCTGACCCCGCGGAAGTTTCCGACCCTTCCATGGTGGCGCAGCTATTGGCTCCCGCGCTCGGCTTGTCAGCCGATGACCTGGAAACAAAGATTCAAGGCGCACATACTCCCGTAAGGCTCGCACGGAAACTCTCTCCTGAAATTGTGCAACGGATCACGGACATGAACCTGAAAGGAGTGTTCTTTGAGAAAGAGAACAGGCGTGTGTATCCGCAGCATGATCTTGCCGCAGCCGTCTTGGGTTATGTCGACGTCGACGAAAAGGGGATCGGAGGCATCGAGTACTCGCTGGATAGCGTGATCCGTGGACGCCCCGGCAAGATGATCGTAATGGCTGACGGGCGGCGGCGTTTCTACGACAGCTCCGAGTCAGCGCCGACGCCTGGCGGCAGCGTGACACTTACGATCGACGAAACCATCCAGTACATCGCGGAAAAGGAACTGGCTGCGGGCATTGCGGAAACCCACGCGAAGCACGGAACGGCAGTTGTGCAGGATCCGAATACGGGCGAGCTGCTTGCGGTCGCGAATTGGCCGACCTTTGATCCGAACGATGCGGGCCACTATTCGGCGGACACAAGAATGGATCGTGCAATTGCCGCCGCCTACGAACCGGGGTCTGTGTTCAAAGTACTGACGATGACCGGCGCAATCGAGAATCATCTTACAAATCCCGCGGAGCTGATCGATTGCCAGATGGGATCGATCGATGTGGCCGGAAGAATTATTCACGACCACGCGCGCTTTGGCGTCATCAGTGTCCGCGACATTCTGGTTCATTCGAGCGACGTAGGATCGATCAAGGTGGCTCTTCGCATGGGACCGCAGCGCTTTTACGATGCTGTTCGCCCCTTTGGCATAGGGCAACCTACAGGCATCGCGCTTCCAGGCGAAAATCGCGGGCTTTTCCGGCCCGTTTCGGAATGGACGCCCAGTTCCATTGGTTCGATCGCGATGGGACAGGAAGTCAGCGTGACGCCGATTCAGATAATTTCGGCGATCTCGGCCGTGGCAAACGGCGGCACGTATTACCACCCAACAATTGTGCGAGATATCCAAAGCCCAGGGCCACTCCCTGATTTGAATGGTCCTGATCCGCATCGGGCTACCGATGAACAGACTGCGGAACAAGTGAAGTCGATGATGGAATCGGTTGTATTGCGGGGCACGGGCCAGCTCGCGCAACTGAATGGATACTCGGCTGCGGGGAAATCGGGGACGGCACAGAAGATCGATCCAGCGACGGGCCGCTACTCGAAGACGGAGTACTACGCTTCCTTTGTCGCCTTTGCGCCTGTAGAGAATCCGGCCGTGACGATTATTGTGGTGCTCGACTCTCCGATGGGCGGCCACGAAGGAGGCCTGACGGCCGGACCTATCGTGAAGCGAATTGCACAGCAGGTGCTGACCTACATGGGTGTACCGCACGATATTGTGGCGCCCTCGCGTGTCGAGATGGCAAAAAATGCGAGGAAAATGCCGGAAATAGCCGCCAAAAACGCGTCGCGACGAGGGTTGGATGAAGCGAATGAGGCGAAATTCGATGCGGTTGTCGAAAGACAGACAGGACGCATGAACGCAACGGCAATGAGCGTGGGGAAGGCGCCGATGCTGGCTGCGCCGAATCTGGTAGGCCAAAGCGTGCGGAGCGTCATTGAGACGTGCTCGCGGCTAGGCCTGGACCCAGCGCTCATCGGAGATGGCGTCGCGGTGGAGCAATTTCCCCGACCGGGTACACAGGTCCAGCAGGGAAGCCAGATAACGGTGCGCTTTGGGCGAGCGGCCCAATTGATTCCGACGGCGGCGAACGGAGAGGGAAATTGAGTATTGTGGTGGAGGCGGCACCGCGACAGCGGAAGAAGGCAAAGGACAAGAAAACGGCGGCAATAGTGAGATTGAATGATCTTTTCGCGGGCTGCGAGGGCGCGCGCATCAATGGGCGTCGCGATATCGAGGTGCGTTCGGTTGCTTACGACAGCCGCAACGTAGAGCCGGGAGGAATTTTCTTCGCGCTACGCGGGACGAAGTCGAATGGGTTGGAATTTGTGGAAAGTGCGCTGCGTGCAGGAGCGACTGCAGTAGCAGCGGAGAGTGCGCGTCCGGAATTCGTTCCCGCAGAAATGGTCTGGGTTGAGTTACAGCCCGGGAGCGACCGGAGAGTGCTGGCGCAGGCCGCAGCGAATTTTTATGGGCACCCAGCGAATGCGTTGAA
Source organism: Binatia bacterium (assembly GCA_035607335.1). Taxonomy (GTDB): domain Bacteria; phylum Acidobacteriota; class Terriglobia; order Acidiferrales; family UBA7541; genus Palsa-295. The sequence goes on from DATNBB010000092.1 coordinate 11,302, forward strand.
ACTGGTCGGTGTCACGGGCACGAACGGAAAGACAACGACGACGTTTCTTGTCGACGCAATTTTGCGCGCGGCGGGATTCACATCAGGACTGATCGGAACGACGGGTTACCGCACTCCGGCGGGGGAAAAGCCGGCGCTGAATACAACTCCGGAATCGCTCGATTTGCAGCAGATGTTTGCTGAAATTCGCGATGCCGGCGGCACGCATGCGACGCTCGAGGCCAGTTCGCACGCGTTGGCGATGGACCGGCTCACGGGGCTACACTTCGCGGTGACCATTTTCACCAATCTAACGCGGGATCATCTCGATTATCACAAGACGTTTGAAGAATATTTTGCAGCCAAGCGGCGGCTTTTCGAAGGCACAGGTGCGGGGGCTCCAGATACAGCCGTGATCAACATCGATGATCCGTATGGGCCGCGGCTGGAAGGGCTGGGGAAGAAGACGCTCACCTACGGACTGAAGGGTTCGCCGAGCGTGACGGCAAAGAAGGTCAGCTTGGGTTTTGGTGGTCTGCGGTTTACGGCGCAAACGCCCGCTGGAAAAATCGAAGTCGATTCGCTACTGGTGGGGCGTATAAACGTTTACAATATTCTGGCGGCCATTGGCGCGGCCGTCGCTCTCGAAATTCCCAACCGCAAGATCGAAGAAGGTATTGCCCGCCTGCAAGGTGTTCCCGGACGATTCGAGCGAATCGATGAAGGTCAGCCTTTTCTCGTCGTGGTGGATTACGCGCATACGGATGATGCTTTGCGGAATTTGATTGCCACGGCGCGCGACATTAGCGCAGGCGCGCGGATTATTACGCTCTTTGGCGCCGGCGGCGAACGGGATCGGGCTAAGCGCCCGATGATGGGCGAAGCGGCAGGGTCGGCGAGCGATCTGGTGGTGCTGACGAGCGATAACCCGCGAAGCGAGGATCCGCTGCTGATTATTAATGACGTGATCGTGGGGCTGCAGAAAGCGAATGCAAATTATCGAATTGAGCCGGACCGCGAGAAAGCGATTGGTATCGCGTTCGATGAGGCGCGTGAAGGGGACATCGTGCTACTCGCGGGGAAAGGGCACGAAACGTATCAGGTACTGCGCGACGGACCGATCGCATTTGACGATCGCGAAAAAGCTCGGGCGATACTTCGGCGAAAGGGTTATTCGAAGACGAAACCGGGAGTGAGGTAATCGCGCCAGGGAACGGAAGTTGCACTAACTTTGGTAGGCCAGAAGTTTGCGAGGCGTGCCTGCCGAAAGGCTAGGCGTGCGGCTGACGGTGAGACCAGGCCAGCGGGAGACGCAATGCGGTGGAATGTGGCGCAAGTGGCTGAAGCATTGGGTGTCTCGGCGCCTGTCGGGCTCGGAGGCGGGACCGAACTGGCTGGAGTATCGATCGATTCCCGGACTGTGCGCTCGGGCCAACTGTTCTTCGCGATACGCGGACCGCGTCACGATGGACACGATCATGTGTCTGCGGCTCTCGCCAGCGGAGCGGTGGCGGCTATCGTCGAAGCTGGACGAATTGGCGGCTATTCCGAGCACGTCCGAGGCAAGCTTTTCGGCGTGGACGATACGCTCGCGGCGTTGCAGCGGTTGGCCTCGCGCGCTTGCGCCATTTGGCGCGGCGCGAAACCCGGACGGCGTATCGCAGGCGTGGCCGGGTCGGTGGGTAAAACGACCACCAAAGAACTTCTTGCGGCGCTGTTGCGCGCGCGGTTCGGTGTCCTGAAGACGCAGGGGAATTTGAACAACGAGTACGGACTGCCGTTGACACTGCTTGAGTTGAGCGACGAGCACGATGCGGCGGTGGTTGAGCTGGGGATGTCGCATCGGGGAGAACTGGCGCAGTTGACGCGGATCGCTTCGCCGGAAGTCGGAGTAATTACGCGCGTGGCTGTGGAGCATTTGGAGTTTTTTTCGTCGATTGATGAGATTGCTTTGGCCGAGCGCGAGTTGATTGAAAACCTACCGTGGCCCAATGCGACGGCTGTGCTGAATGCGGATGACGAGCGCGTGGCGCGTTTCGCGGAAGTCGCACACGGGCCGGTGATTCGTTTTGGGACAACACCTAAGGCGGAGTTTCGCGCGGAGGCAATCGAAGAGCGGGGAATCGAGGGCGCCGCATTTGATTTTGTATGGCCAGGCGGGCGCGCGCGGCTGGAATGCCCGCTGATCGGGCGGCACAACGTAATGAATGCCGTCGCGGCGCTGGCGGCTGCCAGCGTGTGGGGTATTGGCGCCAAGGACGCGAAGCGCGTTTTTCCGAACCTGACGCCGGCGGATAAGCGCGGCGAAGTGATTCGGTACGAAGAAGGTTTTACCGTGATCAACGACGCATATAACTCGAGCCCAACGGCGCTGAATGAGCTTGTGAAGCTACTTGCGGCGACACCCGGTTACCGGCGAAAGATCCTGGCGACCGGCGAGATGAGGGAACTGGGTGAGTCATCGGCAGAATTACATCGCGAGTGTGGACGCACTACGGCCCAGATGCAGGCGATCGATTGGATTGTCGGCGTGCAGGGAAACGCGGCGGAGTTTGTTCAGGCGGCTATCAAAAGCGGCCACCCGCGGGAGCGCACCCGATTTTTTGAAAATTCTGCCGAAGCGGCGGAATTCCTGAAGACTTTCGTCGAAAGTGAGGACCTGCTGCTTCTGAAAGGTTCGCGCGGGGTGAGGATGGAAAAAATTCTGGAAGCCATTGACGCATCGCACGCCAGAAAATTTGCAGCGGCAGAGCCGAGCGGCACGGCGCCGGCTCAGAAGAATTGCTGAATGCTCTACTACCTCTTCTTTTTCGTTCTGCGGACGCATTTTAGCGCGTTAAACGTCTTCCGCTACATCACGGTGCGGACGGCCGTGGCGAGCGCTTCGGCGCTGCTGCTTTCGTTGTTGATGGGACCATGGGTGATTGAGCGATTACGCGCGTTGCAGGTGAAGCAGTACATCCGCGAAGAAGGGCCCAAAGCGCATCAGAAGAAAGCGGGTACGCCGACCATGGGCGGCGTATTGATCGTGGCGTCGATCGTGATTCCAACACTGCTCTGGGCAGACTTGCGGAATCCATATGTTCTGCTGGCGACGGGAGCGACAGTCGCGTTTGGGGCCATCGGTTTTATCGACGATTACAACAAGGTGGTGCGCAAACGGAATCTCGGGCTGAGGCCGAGTGCGAAATTCACGCTTCAAGTGCTGACCTGTCTGGTGGTGGGCATAGCGCTGATCCATTTGCAGGCCAACGGCGTGTATTCCACGCAATTGAGCATGCCGTTTTTCAAGAGAGTTCATCCGGACCTGGTGGTGGGTTGGCTGCTGAACATAAATTACGTCTGGCCGCTGGCCTACGTACCGTTCGTGATTTTCCTGATCGCGGTGATTGTTGGCTGCTCGAATGCAGTGAACCTTACGGACGGTCTGGATGGGCTGGCTATCGGATGCGTTCTCGTGACGGCGGCGGCGCTGACGGTGCTCACATATCTTTCGAGCAACGCGAAATTTGCGGATTACCTCGAGATACAGAGGATTCCGGATGCGGGCGAACTGGTCATTTTTTGCGGATCGTTGGCCGGGGCGTCGCTTGGGTTTCTCTGGTACAACGCGCATCCGGCGGAAATGTTTATGGGCGACGTGGGTTCGCTTGCGTTGGGCGGAGCGATCGGCACCGTTGCCGTAATCATCAAGCAGGAGATTTTGCTGCTCTCGATCGGCGGCATTTTTGTTATCGAGGCGGTTTCCGTGATTTTGCAGGTCGGATCGTTCAAGCTGACGGGCAAACGGATCTTTCGAATGGCTCCACTGCACCATCATTTCGAGCTGATTGGTTGGAGCGAGTCGAAGATCATCGTGCGATTCTGGATCATGGCGCTGGTGTTTGCGCTGTTTGCGTTGACAACGCTGAAGTTGAGGTGACGTGATGAAGCCGGCGTTCGATCTGCGAGGGAAACGCGTACTGGTCGTGGGGCTTGCGCGGACCGGCGTGGCCGCATCCCTCTTTTGCAGCGCGCGCGGCGCTCGCGTGACGGCCACCGACCGAAAGAATGAACACGAATTGGCGGAAACAGCTGTCCTGCTGCGCGCGGCTGGAGTATCGCTTGCCCTCGGCGGGCACGAGCAGGCCAGTTTGCGAGAGCAGGATTTGTTGGTGGTAAGCCCCGGAATTCCGGTGAATGCGCCGTTGCTTGAAGACGCTCGCAAGCTGGGAATTCCCGTTTGGAGCGAGGTCGAGCTGGCATGGCGATTCCTTCGAGGCAAGCTGATCGCGATCACCGGCTCGAACGGGAAAACGACAACGACTTCCTTGGTTGCGCACATTCTGAAGACCTCTGCTATTCCGACACTAGTGGGAGGCAATATCGGAGTGCCGCTGCTGTCGCTGGTCGATTCTTCGAGCGATGCTACGGTGACCGTGGCGGAGATTAGCAGCTTTCAACTGGAAAACGTTGAGGAGTTTCGGCCGGAAGTGGGCGTCCTGCTCAACCTGACGCCCGATCATTTGGACCGGCACGCATCCTTTGAGGAATATGCCGGGGCAAAGATGCGCATGTTCGAAAACCAAAGCGAGCGCGACGCGGCGATCCTGAATGCCGACGATCCGGAAGTGACGCGGCGCATGCCGAACGGGCCGCGCATATATTGGTTCAGCCGTAAGAAACGTGTGATGGCGGGCGCATTTTTGCTGGAAGAACAGATCGTGTTTCGCGCGGACGGCGCTGAGACGCAGTTGCTTCGGCGTTCCGACATTACTTTGCGCGGCGAACACAACCTGGAGAACGTGCTGGCGGCGTGCTCAGCCGCACTTCTGGTTGGAGCACCAATGGCGGGCATTGCGGAGGGCGTCAGAAGCTTCGCGGGAGTGGAGCACCGGCTCGAATTCGTCGGCAACGTGGCTGGCGTGCAATATTACAACGATTCAAAGGCGACGAACGTGGACGCGGCACTCAAAGCGATCGAGGCGTTTCCCAAGCCGCAGCCAAGCAGCGAAAAAGGGCGGCTGATCGTCATTCTCGGAGGTAAGGACAAGGGCAGCCCGTACACGCCGTTGCGCGAACCGCTCGCAGCGCGTGCTCGAGATGTCTTGCTGATTGGCGCGGCCGCCGAAAAGATTGCGGCGGACCTCGAAGGCGTGACGCTGTTGGAGCGAGCAGGAACGCTCGACCGGGCTGTTCAGATCGCAAAGGACAGAGCAAAGGCGGGCGACATTGTGCTGCTCGCGCCGGCTTGCGCGAGTTTCGATCAGTTCGAGAATTATGAGCAGCGCGGCCGCATTTTTAAAGACTTGGTGGCAAAACTTTCAGCGCAAACCGCCGCGATTCACGCGAGCAAAGGATAGCAATCAGATGCCACGCAGCCTCCAACCTGACCGCCGTCTTTTCGGAACCACGCTCGCGCTCTGCCTGATAGGCGCTGTGATGGTCTTCAGTGCGTCGGCGATCACGTCGAGCGACGAGCACGGCAGCGCCTACTACTTCTTGTTGCGGCAATTGGCTTGGCTGGCGCTGGGAGTCGGCGGCATGTTTGCGCTAATGAACTTTGATTACCGGAAATTACGCCAGCCGAAGGTAATTTTTACAGCGCTGTCGATCACGCTCACGATGTTAATCGCGGTCTTCTTTCTCGACCGCTCGCACGATACGCATCGGTGGATACGCTATGGTTCCTTCAGCTTGCAGCCATCCGAACTCGCGAAGCTCGCGCTGATCGTGTTTCTCGCATGGTTTTTGGAAATTCGCACCGGCCCGCGAGGATTTGGTGTAAATGATCTGCGTCGAACGCTTTTGCCGGCCCTCGGAACCGTGCTGCTCGTCGTGGCCCTGGTTTATAAAGAGCCGGATATGGGCACGGCCTGCATGATCTTCTTTATTGCAGCCGTCATGCTTTTTGTTGCCGGCCTTTCCTTTAAATACATCGGCATCGCGGCAGCGGTGGCAATGCCCGTCGTCTATTTTGCTGTCGCCGGCAGCGCTTACCGCCTTCAGCGCGTGGAGACGTTCTTTTCCCCCGGCTCCGATCCTCAGGGCCACGGGTTCCAGCTTCTGCAATCGCTCATTGCGGTCGGATCGGGCGGTTTCAGTGGGGTCGGGCTGATGGAAAGCCGGCAAAAGCTCTTTTTTCTTCCTGAGGCGCACACGGATTTTATTTTTTCGGTGATCGCGGAAGAGTTGGGCTATATCGGCGCGGTGATCGTGATCGTGCTGTTCGCGATTTATGGCTGGAGAGCGCTGGTTTCCGCAATGAAAGCGCCTGACGATTTTGGCCGCTATCTGGGCATCGGGATCGCGACGATGGTGGTTGGACAGGCGCTGATCAATCTCAGCGTGGTGCTGGGACTCGTGCCGACGAAGGGAATCCCGTTGCCATTCATCAGCTACGGCGGATCGAATTTGCTCGGGATGCTTTTGGCAACGGGCGTGCTGTTGAACATCAGTCAGCACGTGGATGAGACGTGAGTTCGGAAACTCCTGCCAACGCGAAGACGCTTTTAATCGCGGGAGGCGGAACAGGCGGCCATGTCTTTCCGGCACTGGCGGTAGCAAGAGAATGGCTGGGGCGCCCGGCAGATGCCTCCGGTGAAAGGCGCGTCGTGTTCGTGGGAACGGAACGCGGAATGGAGTCGCGGCTGGTGCCGCAAGCGGGATTTCCGCTGGAATTGATTCGTGTTGCCGGACTGAAAGGCATCGGAGGGGCGAAGTTCTATAAGAATGCAGCGAAACTGCCGCTAGGGCTTTGGGATTCGGAGCAGATCATCCGTCGCCATCATTTTTCGGTGGGTTTTGGCGTCGGTGGATATGCCTCGGGGCCGATGATGTTGCTTGCGGCGGCGCACAGTGTGCCCACCGCGATATTCGAGCCAAATGTCGAGGCCGGTTTTACCAACCGGATCCTGTTCCGGTTTGCAACCCGCGTCGCCGTGGGGTATCCGCAAACGGCGGAACGGCTTGGCGGCAAGGCCACGGTGACCGGATGCCCGATCCGGCCTGAGTTTTTCAAGATTCCCCGCAAAGAACGCGCCTTGCCCTTCACAATTCTGATTACCGGAGGCAGCCGGGGAGCGTTGCCGATCAATCAGGCCGTAATCGAGTCGCTTGATCTGCTTTCAGCAAAAAAAGATCAGCTTTTCGTGGTGCATCAAACGGGCGAACGTGACTATAATGCTGTTCGCGTGGCCTATGCGCGTCGTGAATTTCATGCGGAGGTTCTGCCCTTCATCGAGAATATGGCGGACCGCTTTGCCCAGGCAGACCTGATCGTCTGCCGTTCGGGTGCGATCACGGTGGCGGAAGTTGCTGCCGCCGGACGCGCCGCCATCTTCATCCCCTTCGGCGCTTCTACCGACGCGCATCAGACGCGAAATGCCGAAGTCATGCAGGAAGCGGGTGCAGCGGGGCTCATCTTGCAAAGTGAGCTGACGCCCCGGCGCCTTACGAACGAAATTTTCGCCCTCCTGGACCAGCCCCGGAGAATAGTTGAAATGGAAGAGCGCGCTCGTGCGCTTGCACGGCCGCGTGCGGTGGAAGATATCGTCGATTTGCTGGACGATCTCGCCGGGATGAAACGGCAATGAACCTTACCTTTCGAAATTTTCAGCGCGTCCATCTCATCGGCATCGGCGGCAGCGGTATGTCCGGAATCGCGGAGGTGCTCCTGGCGAGCGGTTACGCGGTTTCTGGCTCGGATTTGAAAGCAACCCCCGTCACGGAACGGCTGAACGCACTCGGTGCGACGATTTACGAGGGACATCACGCAGAGAATGTTCGCGGCGCACAGGTTGTGGTGGCCTCTTCTGCTGTTGCCGCCAATAACGTGGAAGTCGTCGAGGCGCATAAGCAAAAAATTCCCGTGATTCCGCGCGCGGAAATGTTGGCTGAATTGATGCGGCTGAAGCACGGCATTGCAGTCGCGGGCGCGCACGGCAAAACGACGACGACCTCCATGGTTGCCGCGGTGCTCGGTGCGGCCGGTCTCGATCCCACGTTTGTGGTCGGCGGGCGCGTGAACCACGCGGGCGCGAATGCGATGGTGGGCAAAGGCGAATTTATAGTCGTCGAAGCTGACGAGAGCGATCGCTCGTTCCTTTTGCTCGCGCCGGTGATCGCGGTGATTACAACGATCGATCGCGAGCACCTCGATCAATACAGCTCGCTCGAAGAAATTCAGCAGGTCTTTTTGCAGTTTGCGAATCGAGTTCCGTTTTACGGCAGCGCGATTCTTTGCATTGACGAGCCCAACGTGCAGGCGATTATTCCTGGCGTCAAGCGGCCGGTGATCACATACGGCACTTCGACGCAGGCCGATCTTGTGATTTCAGACGTGAAGTTGCAGGGGCTGTTGAGTGAGTTTCGCCTCACATATCGCGGCGATGATTTGGGGATTTTCCGTTTGCCGTCCCCGCCAGGAATTCACAACGTCCGCAACGCGGCAGCCGCGGCGGCTGTGGCGCTGTCGCTTAACGTGCCGGCGGACCTGATCCGGGCAGGTCTGGCTAAGTTCGGCGGGGTCGGGCGGCGCTTTGAAATTCGCGGTGTGTTTAACGGAATTACCGTAATTGACGATTACGGCCATCATCCTGCCGAGATTCGCGCGACACTCGAAGCTGCGCGCGGGTGCGGATATAAGCGTTTGGTCGTCGTATTCCAGCCGCATCGTTACACACGCACGAAGGCACTGTGGGACGATTTTTGCCGTTCGTTCAATGAAGCGGACGTTTTGGTGTTGACGGAAGTTTATGCCGCTGGCGAAGAGCACATTGAAGGAGTCACCGGCGAGAAGCTGGCCGAAGCGGTGGGCGCGGCCGGCCACAAGAATGTAGTCTTTTGCAGCACGATGCAATCGGCGATGGAGTTCGTTCTGCGCGAGGCGCGGTCCGGAGATGCGGTCTTGACCATCGGCGCGGGAAGCGTGGGGCGCGTCCCGGAACAGCTGGGGATGCTGCTGGAATCGAAGATTTCGGCTTATGCGGATTAGTGCGGAAACAGCGGAAAAACTCAAGGCGCTTGGCGTTGAAGTGCGCCAAGGCGTCGCACTTGCCGATCTGACGTCGCTCGGCATCGGCGGCACGACGGACGAGATTTTGCTTCGCCGGTATGAAGCGATACCGGAAGCGATGCGGATCTTGAAGAACGAAGGCATCCCGCATCGTTTTCTCGGGGGCGGAACGAACGTGCTGGTGATGGACGGCGAGCTTCCTTTCATCGTGCTGCATCTTCCGTCGTCTCAGCCGGGAATGCGCGTGGAGGGCAACGCGGCGTATGTGGACGCCGCCGCCGATCTGGGCGGCGCGGTTACCTTTTGCGCCAAGCGCGACTTGGGCGGCATGGAGGGGCTGATTGGAGTTCCGGGAAGCGTTGGCGGCGCTTTGCGCATGAACGCGGGTGCCTATGGCACGCAGATCGGGCCGCACGTGCGCGAGGTGGAACTTTATCGCGACGCGACGGGCGCAATCGAAACATTGAAAGGCGCAGAGATTCGCTTCGATTATCGCCACACTTCATTTGCGCCTGGGGATATCATGTTGCGCGTGAAGCTGGAGCTCCCGCCGAAGCCTTACAAAGAAATTATCGCTGGTATTCGCGTCTGCAACGAAAAGCGCCGTTCGAGCCAGCCGCTCAACCAAAAAAGCGCGGGTTGTATTTTTAAGAATCCGCTGGGTGGATCGGCCGGACGCATGATCGATGAGCTTGGCTTGAAGGGGCATCGCGTGGGTGACGCGATGGTCAGCGACCGGCACGCCAATTTTTTCGTGAATGCCGGAAACGCTACCTGTGCGGACATGATGAAGCTGATCGACGAAGTGCGCGAACGCGTGCGCGGCACGTTTGGCGTCGATCTCGAGAACGAGGTGATTTTCTGGCAAAACTAAGGGTCATCGAGCCGGAAACTTACCCCCAGGAAATCCTGGCTGACGAAGAGCCGAAGTATCTCCGGCGGCAGAAGCCGCTTGAGATTAAGCGGCGCAAGTTCGGTCGGAAGGCATGGAAGACGTATCTTCGCGCGGCGTTATGGACTACTGCCGGACTTGCGGGCGTCGGTTGCGCTTATATATGCGGGCAATTTCTGCTTTCGGCGCACGAGATGGCGCTGATTCATCCCGACCAGATTCAAGTTACTGGAAATCACTATGTCGATGCCGCTTCAGTGAAAGAGATATTTGCCGTAGATCGCGGCCACAGTGTTCTCAGGATTCCGCTTGAAGAGCGGCGCGCGAAAATCGAGGAAATTCCTTGGGTTTCGCGGGCGGTCGTGCGCCGTGCCCTGCCGAATACTTTGCAGGTTCACATCACCGAGCGGATCCCGATCGCTTTTTTGCGCGAGGGAAGCAGCCTGTCACTGGTTGATATCAATGGTGTGATTCTCCAAAAACCGCTCCGTGACAATTTTCATTTCCCCGTAGTGAAAGGCATCAGCGGCGAGACGCCGCTCGATGATCGCGAAGCGCGTATGCATCTTTTCGCGGGTTTTATGCAGGGCGTGGAATCTGCACATCCGGGTGCTTCGAACCAAGTGAGTGAAGTCGATCTTTCGGATGACCACGATCTGGTTGCTACGCTTACCGGCGTCCAGCCGGATTTCGTGAATAGCGCGGTTCCTATGGCTGATTCGTCCGTGCCGCTGCTTGTGCATTTTGGCGACGGCAATTTTGAAGCGAAGTATCGGACGTTGGTTGAAAAGATCGGCGAAGTGCGGGCCAAAGTTGGCCCGCTGGACTCGGTAGATTTGCGTTTTGACGGAGAGCTTATCGCGAATCCGGAGATTGCGGCCGTGCCACCGCCGGCCGCTCCGAAGGCGCGCGTGGCGAAACACTCACACTAGCGCGATGGCGGGATTGGATTAAAGGAGTAAGGTTGTGACGAAGAAGGAACGACATATCGTCGCATTGGATATCGGCAGCACGAAAACGTGTGCCCTGGTTGGCGAGCAGAACGAAGATGGTGGTGTGCGATTTGCCGCACTGGGCGCGGCGGAATCGAAGGGCTGGCGTAAAGGGCAGATCGTGAATCTGGATCTCGCGGTAAGTTCGATTCGCCGAGCCGTGGAAGAAGCGGAAACGATTGTAGGCGTGCCGGTGGAATCGGCGAGCGTCGGCGTGGCGGGGAGCCATGTGCGCGGGATTAACAGTCGAGGCGGCGTTACGGTGGCGAATCGGCCGCGCGATATTCAGCGCGACGATGTTCGGCGTGCGATCGAAGCGGCTCGCGGCATCACCCTGCCCGAGGATCGCGAAGTCTTGCACGTTCTGCCGCAGGAATTTTATCTCGATGGACACGATTCGATTCGTGACGCGATCGGCATGGTGGGCCAGCGCCTCGAAGCGAATGTTCATATTGTGACCGCGTCCGGAACGGCTACGCAAAATATCGTGACGGCTGTCAACCGTGCTGGCGTTCGCGTGGACGATACGGTGCTGGAGCCGTTCGCTTCCGCGGAGTCCTGCCTGACGCAGGACGAGCGCGAACTTGGATGCTGTCTGCTCGATGTCGGTGGCGGCACAACGGAACTGATTGCGTACTCCGGTGGTTGCGTGCGGCATACGGCCGCGATTCCGGTCGGCGGCGACCATTTTACGAACGATCTCGCCGTCGGCTTGCGCACACCAATCCCCGAAGCGGAAAAAATCAAGCGCGAGCACGCGTGCGTATTTCGCGGACTGATTTCCGAAGATCGCGCGATTGAAATCGCAAGCGTGGGCGATCGTCCGCCGCGAACTGTCTTTTCGCGTATGCTGGCGGAAATCGTTGAGCCGCGCGCGCAGGAATTCCTAATGCTGATCCGCGACGAGCTTCGCCGCGGTGGGGTCGAGTCGCAGATCCCGGCCGGAATTATTTTCACCGGCGGCGGCGCTCATCTTCGCGGACTGCCGGAGATGGCGGAAAAGATTTTCAATCTGCCCGTCCGCATCGCCGCGCCGCGCGGCCTTGCAGGGATGACGGAAGAGGTTTCTCAGCCCGAGTATTCAACAGCCGTGGGGCTGGTGCTTTACGGAGCGCGAACCAGACGCGCTTCGGGAGCGCGGGCCAATGGTTGGGTAGGGAAGTTGAAGAGCATGTTTGCGGGGGCGTAACAGCTTTTAGAGCGGTCCTGGGGAGGGCGCATGACGCCAAAAGAGTCGAGCATTCGAGTTTCACTCGCTGAAGATGTGCAGAACGGCGCGAAGATCAAGGTCATCGGCGTGGGCGGCGGCGGCTGCAATGCCGTCAACCGAATGATCCGCGCCAAGGTGGAAGGCGTGGAGTTCATCGCCGCCAACACGGATTTGCAGGCGCTGAAGCTGTCGCAAGCACCTGTGAAGCTGCAATTGGGTGCGAAGCTGACAAAAGGGCTGGGCGCAGGCGCGAATCCCGAAGTCGGCCGGAAAGCCGCGCTCGAAGATACTGAAAAAATCCTCGAAGCGCTCGACGGCGCGGACATGGTGTTCGTCACGACGGGCCTCGGCGGCGGCACGGGAAGCGGCGCTGCACCCGTAGTGGCCAATCTCGCGAGCGAACTCGGCGCGCTGACCGTTGCTGTTGCGACGAAGCCGTTTGCCTTTGAAGGCAAGCGCCGCATGCAACAGTCCGAACATGCATTGGCGGAGCTGATCGGCTGCGTCGATACCGTGATCGTAATCCCCAACGAGCGCCTGATGGAAACGGTCGAACACGGGACGAGCTTCTTCGAGGCGTTCCGTATTGCTGACGACATTCTGCGCCAGGCCGTCCAAGGCATTTCGGACATCATCACAATCCCGGGCATCATCAATCGGGACTTTGCAGATGTGAAGACGATCATGCACGGCATGGGTTTTGCCGTGATGGGCACCGCCGTCGCATCCGGCTCGAACCGCGCCGTGGACGCCGCGAACCGCGCCATTAACAGCCCGCTGCTCGAAGACAACTGCATCAACGGGGCGCAGGGCATCCTCATCAACATTACCGGCTCGAACACGCTCTCGCTGCAGGAAGTGCACGAGGCGTCGTCGATCATTCAGAAAGCCGCGCACGAAAATGCGAATATCATTTTCGGCGCTGTGATGGATGACGCGATGAAGGAGTCCGTCAAAATTACGGTAATCGCAGCGGGTTTCCGCGAAGTGGCCGGGAAGAAGACGCATACGCGGCCTTCTTATCTGCCGAAGACGTGGAAGGCAGGTCGCGAGCAGGAGATGGAGCCTGAAGTCCGCGTCGCGCCCGAACCGCAGCCGCGTGTCGCGCCGGAGCCCAGTGTCGTGCAGCAAGTGGCGCGCACCGTTCACGAAGTGATTCACGAAATTCCTGCCGACGATCTCGATGTTCCCACATTCCTGCGCCGGCAGGCGCAAAAGGCGTAGACTGCTTTACATTCAAGGGGCGCACTCTTGATGCGCCCCTTTATTCTTCTGTGATTCCAAAGGTCAGAATTCGTCGCACTGTTCTCTCCTCGCTCATCGCACAAGCACGCCGCACGCCTGATGTCGAAATCTGCGGACTGCTCTCGGGCCGCGAGGGCGAAATCATTGAAATTTTTCCTGCCGACAATGCCTCCGGTAAGCCGGAAACCTCTTATGAAATTGGCCCGCGCGAACTTTTCGCATCGATGCGCAATCTTCGGCGCGAGCGGCTTGAGCTTTTAGGGATCTATCACTCGCATCCCAAAACACCGAACGAACCTTCGCCTACGGATATTTCCAGTGCGTTCTATCCCGAAGTTGCGTATTTCATCGCATCGCCGCGCGAAGATGCGGAGCTGCCGGTGCGTGCGTTTACGATTCGCGATGGCGTTGCGAAAGAATTGCAGATCGAAATCGTAGACTGATCTAATTTGGGACTTTAAGTACGACGGCTGTGATGTCGTCATTGCGCGCGTGTGCACCGTTTGCGAATCGCTGCGCCTCCTCGAACAGTAGATCGAGCGCCTCCTCAGCGGATTTCCGCGACGATGTCCGCCAAACGTCTGCGAGACGCGCCCAGCTGAAGTCATTGTCATCACTGTCGCGCAACTCGGTAAGGCCATCGGTGGTGAAGAGGACCGAATCGCCGGGATTCAACTGGATCTGATGAGTTTCGTACGAGCTGCCGCACATAAGGCCTGACGGCAAGCCACCCTGGCCGAGCCGTACGCAATCGCACCCTGACGCAAGCAAAGGAAACGGCAAGCCGGCGTTCGAGAAGGCAAGCTGACGGCTCTGCGGATCATATACCGCATAGACGGTTGCTGCGTAGCGTCCGACAACGGGCCGCACAAGCAGGCGCTCATTCAGCGTCTTCAGTACGAGAGACGTATCCGTCCCGGTTTTGTGCGTTCCGCGGAGCATTCCCATCACGAGCGCTGCATACATCGCTGCGGATAAACCCTTGCCGACCACATCGCCGATGTATATGCCCACTTGCCCATTCGGCAACTTAAAAAAGTCCGCGAAATCCCCGCCGACCCCCGCGTAGGGTTCAAACCTAAACGCCACTTCAGCTGTATTCGTGACCAGCGCTCCGGCCGGCAGCAGCGACAGTTGGATTTGTCGCGCTTCTTCTCGCTCTACATCGTTCATGGGCGGCGTCTGATCTGATCTGTCGTCACGGGCATGTGGAAGACGGTCGTTCTGAAAGTAAGGCTAGCACAGAGCGGGAGGGTACTTCCCGGCGCGTGTTCTGAAAGGCACGATTGGAGGAGATTTCTCAGTCGGCGGTTGATCCTGCGGATGATGCTTTTCCGCCTTCCAGTCGTTTCGTATAAAGAGGGAACTTCGATGCGAGCGCTTCAACCTGTTTGCGAATGCGCTGCTCGGTCGCGGCGTCGCCAAGGTTCTTCAGCATTTCGGCAATCCAGCCGCCGATAATCTCCATCTCGGCTTC
>DATNBB010000102.1:0-4498 GCA_035607335.1 Binatia bacterium
AGCGCGCCGCTTCGGCGTGCATTCCGCGATGCCGTTGCGAACAGCCGCAAAATTGTGCCCGCAAGGCGTTTTCCTCGAGAATCGGCACCATCTCTATAGTGAGTGGAGCGATCGCGTCGCAAAAATCCTCGGAAAATATTCACCCATCGTGGAGATGGCTTCGATCGATGAAGCCTACGTGAATCTCCACGGCACCGAACGCCTTTTCGGTCCGCCGCTCGCCGCTTCGCACAAGTTGCTCAAGGACATCACAGCGAGCACCGGCCTGCCGTGCTCCGGCGGACTCGGCTCAACTCGCCTCATCGCAAAAGTCGGGAGCGACCAAGCCAAGCCGCGCGGCCTGGTTTGGGTTCCCGCAGGCAGCGAGGAAAATTTCCTCGCGCCGCTTTCCGTCCGCCGCATTCCGGGAATCGGCAAAGTCACCGAAGCCGCGCTCAATAAGCTGGGCATCGAAACCGTCGCGCAATTGCAAACGCAAACTCTCGCTCGCCTGGAAGCCGATTTTGGCCGCTGGGGCACCGCGCTGTATCGCAAAGCGCGCGGCGTCGATTCCTTTGAATTCTTTTATGACGCCGAGCCCAAATCCATCTCGCACAATCAGACGTTCGGCGAAGACACGCGCGACCGCCCGCAACTCGAATCCACGCTCAGCTATCTTTGTCAAAAGGCTACCAAGCGCCTTCGCGACGCGGCCTTGCATGCCCGAACCGTCACGCTTACGCTGCGCTTCAGCGATTTCAAGACGATCACGCGCAATCACACACTCTCGGAACCATCCGATCTCGATACCGTGATCCTGAAAGCGCTGCGCGATCTTTTCGTCGCCTCGTGGGACGGGAAACGCCTCGTACGCCTCGTCGGCGCCGCGCTCAGTTCGTTTTCATCCGCATCCGGGCAGCTCGACCTGCTCGATCCCGGCCGCCGTGAAAAACTCGAGCGCCTCGCCCGCGCCACAGACGGTCTCCGCGATCGCTTCGGCTTCAACAAACTCCAGCTCGGCGGCTCCCTCGCCCACAAACCCACCCACGATTAATTCGAGCCCCTGCGCCGAAGCAAAATGTCGTCATCCTGACGCTTGACACCGAACTCACGAGCGGAAGGACCTCTCTTGGTTTCGCCCTTTGATAGTGAACGATTGCGACCGCCCGCGCAGCACACGCCCAGTAAACTCCACCGTTTGTCTCGCCATCACTCTATAATCGCTCCATGGCCGTGCGTGAAACAGCCACAATTACCGCAATCCGTGATCGTGGTCGCCGTGTGCGCGGCTTCTGGGAAAGTGTCAGCGGCGGCTTTGAACTCGAACAGCTTTGGGATCAATTCCTCTCCGAAGCCCGGGCCAGCTACGGCCTTTTCTCGCATGATGTCGATTGGGATGGCATCGATCGCGAACCGAAGCGCTGGAAAAAGCCGTTCCGCGTGATGTGGGGTCTGTTCCAGGCGATGCTGATGAAGCTCAGCCCCGCTCGCCGGGTCCTGCTGCTCCTCGCAATCATCGTCATTCTGATTCCCACGGACATTCACGTCGGCGGCGGACTCACTCGCATCAGCGTCTCGTGGTTCGGCTCGGTCCTGCTCTTTTTGATTCTGACTCTCGAATTGGCCGACCGCGTCACCTTAAAACGCGATCTCGAAATCGCGCGTGAAATCCAGCAATGGCTCGTGCCCGCGAAAGCGCCTGAAATTTCGGGCTTGGATATAGCCTTCGCCACGCGCCCGCAAAATACCGTCGCGGGCGATTGCTATGACGCATTCCTCCGCCCCGCGAATGCGGCCGGCGTGCAGCCGCTCGTAATCGCCGTCGCGGACGTAGCAGGAAAGAGCGTTCCCGCCGCCTTGCTCATGGCCACGTTTCAAGCCAGCTTGCGCGCTCTCGCCGGCACGTCCGCCACCCTCGAAGAAAACGTCATCGGTCTCGATCGCTACTCCCGCGCCCACAATCTCGAGGGCCGCCGCTTCACCACGGCGTTCATCGCGGAGATCGATCCGGTTGCCCGCGTCATGCGCTATGTAAACGCCGGTCATAATGCTCCGCTGCTGGTTCATGCATCTCGCTCCGCTGAGCGGCTCGAAGACGGCGGGCCTCCTCTTGGCCTGCCGCTCTTTCACGGCGCTGAACCTCACTACGAGTGCGGCAGCATCCAACTGGCAGCGGGCGATCTGCTCTTTATCTTCACGGATGGCGTGATTGACGCCGTAAACGAGGACGACGACGAGTTCGGCGAGCAGCGATTGCTTTCGCTCTTAAGCAGCCTGCCCAATATCAGCGCCGCCGATATGCGCGATCGGGTCATGGGTGAGCTGAACGAATTTGTCGGAACAGCGCGCCAGCAGGACGACATCACTTGCCTTCTGCTGCGCGTAACGGAAAATCGAGCCTAGCGGCATCGACATATGGATGGCAAATCGCTTTCGAAGCAAATCTGCGCCACATTGCGGGCCAAAGGATTCCAGGCCTATCTGGTCGGCGGCTGTGTGCGTGACATCCTTCTCGGCCGCGAGCCAGCCGATTACGACGTTTCCACAGACGCCACGCCGGACGTCGTTCAACAGATCTTCCCGCGCAGCCTCGCCGTAGGCGCCCAGTTCGGCGTCATCATTGTTCTCGACGATTCCGCGCCAGAAAACCCTGCGCAGGTCGAAGTCGCCACCTTCCGCTCCGATATCGGCTATACCGACGGCCGCCATCCCGACCGCGTCGCCTACGCGAAATCGCCCGAGGAAGACGTCCGCCGCCGCGACTTCACCATCAACGGCCTGCTCCTCGATCCCGAAACGGAAAAGGTCCTAGACTTCGTCGGCGGACGAAAAGACATCGAAGCGGGCGTGATCCGGGCCATCGGCGACCCAATTCAGCGGTTCACCGAAGACAAGCTCCGTATGCTGCGCGCTGTGCGCTTTTCAGCGCGTTTTAACTACGTTTTAGAGTCAAATTGCGTCAAGGCGGTTGACGCACTCGGAGCACAAATTGCCCAAGTCTCCGCCGAGCGTCTCCGCGACGAGCTCACCAAAATCCTCACCGAAGGTGCCGCCCGCCGCGGTTTCGAGTTGCTCGATTCAACCGGTCTGCTCAAATATTTGCTCCCGGAAGTCTCCAGAATGAAAGGAGTTGCTCAGCCGCCCCAATATCACCCGGAGGGCGACGTCTGGATCCACACGCTCCTCATGCTGGAAAAGCTCCCGGCAGGCTGCCCTCCGGCCCTTGCCTGGGGCGTTCTCCTCCACGATGTTGGCAAGCCTCCAACCTTCGCGCCGCCAGAGATAACTGGTGACCGGATTAGGTTTAACGAACACGCCGAGGTTGGCACCCGCATGGCCGAAGCGATCTGCCGTCGCTTCAGATTCTCAAATGAGGAAACGGACCAAATCGCGGCCCTTGTCGCCAACCACATGAAGTTCAAAGATGTATTGAACATGAAGCCGGCCACGCTAAAGAGGTTCGTCCGCCAGCAGCGCTTCGAGGAACATCTGGAGCTGCACCGGCTCGATTGCCTCTCCAGCCACGGCAATTTAGACAATTACAACTTTACAAGGCATTTCATCGAGACAACGCCGTCGGAGCAGGTACGCCCTCCACGCCTTTTAACCGGCGATGATCTCAAATCCATGGGCTTCCTTCCGGGACCGGCCTTCCGCGAGATCCTGGAAGCGGTCGAAAACGCGCAGCTCGACGGCAAAATAGCCGATCACAATGAGGCCGTCCAAATGGTTCAGTCGGAGTTTGCGAGCCTAAGGCCAACGTAAGGTGCTTACTTGCAATATTTTGCAGGATGTTTCGTGTGTAAATTGCCAATAAATAGGGCTTGAATCATAAGGTTTAGCCTTGTATGCTCATATTTTGTAAGTGTCGAAAGGAATAGAAAAGTCCTTTCCCCTTTTCCTGCATCTAACGCTTTAGACGGTCGATTTCCCTGTTGTCGGTCGTTGAATCTTCGTTGTCCAAGGGGGACAACTTGACTAACAAGCCAAAACGAATCATTCCAGACGAGCTGCCAATACTGCCCGTGCGGGACACCGTGCTGTTTCCTGGCGCGGTGATGCCTTTGCCCGTAGGGCGCGAAAGCTCGCTTGCACTATTAGACTCGCTCGGAACCGGCAGCGAGAAGTATCTGGGCGTCGTGGCACAGCTCGACCCGCGCGTCGAGTCACCGACCGGCGCGGACTTGCACAGCGTTGGCACGCTCGCCAAGGTCCATAAGATGGTCCGCATGCCCAACGGAAACGTGGTTGCGTTCCTGGAAGGCCTCGACCGCATCCGCGTTCAGGAAATCCTCGGTCTTAAACCTTTCTTGCGCGCCAAGGCGGAAGTTCAACCCGACTTGGACGACGAGCGCGAACCGGAATTGCTGGCGCTCGAACGCAACGTCAAAGAACTATTCCGCGAAGTCGTGGCTCGTTCGCCGCAACTTTCGGATGATCTTCAAAGCGAGGTAATGAACATCGACTCGCCGAGCCGCCTTTCGGACTTTGCCGCGGCCACTCTACCTTCGCTCAATAC
>DATNBB010000140.1:0-18421 GCA_035607335.1 Binatia bacterium
ATTCCTGGAGGCTCTAAAAGATCAACTTGGACTCAAGTTAGTCTCGACTTTCGGTTCCGGCCAGGACCTAACAATCGAACACATCGAGCACCCTTCAGAGGATTGAGCGAGTGTTACCTTATGAAACCCGAGAGTTCTCTAGACAAGCCACATTGAAGCTGTTCCAGTTGAGGATAAAGCGCAGTTTGTGTAGCGCTCGACCCGATGTTCTGGTTGAAATGGCTCACGCACGATGGAAAGTAGTGAGGCGCTGATAATTTTTGGAACACAGCTCGAGAACTGACTCTATATGTCAGTAGAAATCTCGTGCGTAAGAGGCTGTTCACTTACAACACCAGCGCCATACTTGTTTGCACCTGGAGATGTGAATTTCAGGCAAGAGAGTCGCGCGCGGGAGCATGTCGTCGTCGTGCTACACTTTTCGCGGACATGCTCTCGCCGTCCTTCAGTCGCAATACAAATCGCATGCGTTCTTCCACGATCGACCGTTCCTTCCATGGCATCGGCGGCTCCTGGCTGGACTAGTCCAGTCAGGAATTGTAAACCATGCCTCCGGAGTGTTTTGTAAGGATCAGGCCGAACGCACACAGGCGTACCAAAACTGACGCTGATCGTCGCCACACCACCCACTTAAATCGCTAAGCGTGAAGACTTAAAGGCACGCACTCTCTGAACACCGAAAAAAGATGTGGCACCCGGCGTTTTGGTACTTTAGCGTAAGATCGATCCCGTGCTTGGCGCGTGGGAGATTTATCGGTGGAAGAACAGACAAGAATGCATGGCCCACCCACCGCCCCACAACTTCGAGAAAATACGCGAGCCATAAGGCAGCCTTGATAAGTAAATTGGAGAGTTCAGGAGAAAGATGAATGGCTGGTGATTCAGGCGGTCGCACGGTAAAGAAGTGGGCGGGAAAATGGGCGCTGGTGACGGGCGCGAGTGCGGGCATCGGCGAGGAGTTGGCGCGCCAGCTCGCGGCGGCAGGGACCCATCTTGTGCTGACGGCGCGGCGGGCGGAGCGTTTGCAGGCACTGGCTAGTGATTTTTTGTCGAGATATGGAACGAAAGTGCAGGTTGTCAGCGCCGATCTGACGCAAACGGCGGCACCGGCTGAAATTTACAGTTTTACGAGCGCGCGCGGCATCGAAATCGAGCTGCTGGTGAACAATGCGGGCTTTGGCGCGTTTGGACATGTACATAAAGTTCCGACGGCGCGGATCGCCGAAATGATCCAAGTGAATTGCACGGCAGTGGTTGCGTTGACGCAGCTCTATGTCCCGCAGATGATCGCGCGGGAGCGGGGAGATGTGTTGATCGTCTCGTCCGTGGCCGCGTTTCAGCCGGTGCCGTTTAATTCTGCGTATGCGGCGACGAAAGCTTTCGATCTACTTTTTGCGGAAGGGATCGCGGAGGAACTGCGTCCATTTGGAGTAAACGTATGCGCATTGTGCCCTGGTTCAACCACGACAGAGTTTCAAAACGTCGCGCAACAGCCGGATCGAACCTTTCGTTCGCCGGAAACGGCGGAGAAAGTGGCGCGCGTCGGGCTGGAAGGCATGGCTCGCGGCGACACGTTTGTGATTTCGGGCGGCAAGAACCGGCTGATGGTGGAGTTGGAGCGTCTTGCGCCGCGGCGTTTTGTGGCCAAAATGGCGGCCAAAGTGATGCAGCCCGAGGAAACAAGCTGAGGTTCCGAGCTTAGCCTCGATACAGCGGATGTTCGTTACATCACTTCTTCCCAATTGTAGTGAGTCCCTCCTGTTGAACGACTGATCTCTCTGCACTTCAGACGATTGGCGGGTTGCCGATAAGCCTCTTAAGGAGGCTCGCGTGGACTCGCGGATTCTTATTGTGGATGACGACCCAGCTTCGTGCGCTCTCATGAAGGAAGTCTTAGTTCATGCCACGGGTGTGGAAGTCTTGGCGATGACGGACAGCCGTGCCGCCGTGGGACACCTCGTTAAGGAAAAATTCATGGTGATCCTGCTGGACTTCCGGATGCCTTCGCCGGACGGGCCGGAACTCGCACGACTGATTCGCAAGGCGGGGCTGAACCAGATGACTCCGATCATCATGGTGAGCGACGATCAGAGTACGTCCGCGATTTCGGAGGGTTTCGCGGCCGGAGCGCACTTTTTCTTGTACAAGCCAATCGATAAGATGCGGCTTTTGCGGCTTGTGCGGGCAATGCATGGCGCGGTGGAGCACGAGCGGCGGCGATTCCGGCGCGTTCCGCTGCGGACGCGCGTGAAATTGCAGTTCGATCATGAGGAAGTAGAGGCGGAAACGATCGACGTGAGCCTGAACGGCATGCTCGTGCGGACGCCCAATACGATACCCGCATCTCCGGTTCGCGTGAGCCTCTATACGCCAAATCAGGCCGGAATGCCGATTACCGGCTCGGGCGCGGTGGTCAGGGTGCTGAGCGATAACCGGTTTGGGATTCAGCTAAACCGGCTGGCGCCCATTGAGAGCAGCCGGTTGCAGGAATTCTTGCTGCCGATGATTTTGAATAATAACGAGGCCGATGCGGCCCCGGCGTCCACGTTTGCACGGGCGTAGTGTTCGCCGAAACGTGGATAGCGCCTCCGCATACGCAGCCTCGACAATCAGGACGTACCGCCTGCTCTTTGCCCCCGAACATGCCGCTGGCAGCAGATTTTACATCGGATTGTTTGACCACCTAAGGGTCTCGTGGTACATCAGGATGGGGCGTAAATAGATCCAGAGATAGATCCAGAGGAGGTCGAGAATGCGCCGCATCATGTTCGCCGGCATGGCCTGTGCGCTGTGCCTTGCTGCTGCAGTCGCCATTGGGGCCACATCCGCTCGTGTACCTGCAAGCCCACTCGCTACCCTGTCTTCCGGAAAAGTTCCATTGACGTCTGCCGGGCCGCTCGCTTTCGGGCCGGACGGCATTTTGTTCGTTGGAGATTCAGTAGGCGCTAATGTCGTGGCGATTGACACGGGCGACCGCAAGCCCGCCCCCTCAAACGTGAAGATCGACGTGAACAACATCGATCAGAAGATCGCGGCGCTCGTCGGCGTTACGCCCGATCAGATTCTCATCAACGATGTGAAGGTGAATCCGATTTCGAAAAATGTTTATCTCTCGGCTTCGCGCGGACGTGGGCCGGATGCGATGCCGCTAATCCTGCGCGTGGATGCAAAGGGCGACATCGCAACGGTGCCGCTCGATAATGCGAAGTATTCGTCGGTGAGTCTTGTAGATGCGCCGGCATCGAACACCACGGCGCGGCAGAATCCGCGGATGCAGACGATTACGAACATCAATTACGTCAACGGGGACGTGATCGTGGCCGGCCTCTCGAACGAAGAGTGGTCATCGGCGCTGCGTTCAATTCCCTTCCCGTTCAAAGAGGCGAGCAAAGGGACAACGCTACAGATCTGGCATTCGTCGCACGGACGATTTGAGACCGAAGCCCCGATCCGCACGTTTGTGCCCTACACCATCGGCGGACAACCGTACATTCTCGCCGCCTATACGTGCACGCCGCTCGTGAAAATCCCCGTGAGTTCGCTGCAACCGGGCGCACAGGTGAAAGGCGTGGAGATCGCAGACCTCGGCGCGGGAAATCAGCCGCTGGACATGGTGCCGTATAAGAAAGACGGGCACGACTACATCCTCATTGCAAACACGGCGCGTGGCGTGATGAAGCTGAAGGCGGACGATCTTGCGTCCTATCCTGCGATTGATTCGCCGCAGAAGACGGACGTGGCCGGCGTTCCTTACGACACGATGAAGGATTTGCAGAACGTGCAGCATTTGGCGCAGCTGGATGCGTCAGACGCGGTGATTGTAACGGGGAAAATGACCGGACAAGCATGGGCGCCCGGACCACCCGCGGCACCAATTAACTTGCAAACGATCGCGTTGCCGTAAACGGTGACGCCGCTGCGGAAACTGATACCTGCCGCCGTCGCGATCATTCTTTTCTTTGGAGGAATGATCGCGGCGGCACAAACTATCTCCATCCATTTTGACGGCGTACTTTTTCGCGTCACCGGCTGGCATGCAACTTCACAGCCGCCGCCTCGCGGATGGAGTTCTGTTTTTCGAGTATATGCCGGAACCGGCGATGTCCCCCCGCTGGCCGGCAGTTATGCCGTGGAGGACGGCACCCTCGTATTTCATCCGGCATATCCGGCCTCCCCGGGCGTGCGTTATCGCGCCGTATTTCAGCCTCCGGCCGGCGCGGCCGTTACGACAAACTTTGCCGGGCCCCCGCGCGACAGGACGCCGACCACGCGAATCGTGCACGTATATCCCTCAACGAATGTGCTGCCGAGCAATGAGCTACGGCTCTATATCTATTTTTCCGCCCCGATGAGCCGCGGCGAGGCTGCGCGGTACCTTCACATACTGGACGAAAATGGGAAAGTACTCGAGGGGGACGATGCCGTGCTGTTGCCAGGCGAAGAGCTTTGGGACCCCAGCTTCATGCGGCTCACAATGACGTTCGATCCAGGACGCATTAAGCGCGGCCTGACGTCAAACGAAAAGCTGGGGCCGCCGATTGCCGAAGGAAAACACTACACTCTCGTAATCGACCGCGAATGGCCAGACGCCAAGGGCGCTCCGTTGGTTGCTGGTTTCAAGAAGATTTTCGTTGGTGGACCGCCGCTACGAACTCCTCCTGATCCGAAACAGTGGCGATTCACAACGCCGAGTGCGGGCACGTCCGATCCGTTGGTGGTGGACTTCCCTACTCCGATGAATTATCCGCTGCTGCAACGCATGTTGACGATTGCCGGGCCGCGCGGAAATGTGGCGGGAACGATCGATGTGATGCGCAGGGAAATGGAGTGGCGTTTTACGCCGCGCGCGGCGTGGAGTCCGGGCGATTACCGGCTTGTGGTAGACACGGCGATCGAGGATCTTGCGGGAAACCACATCGGACAGCCATTTGACATCGACGAATTCAAGCAGGTAACGAAATCCATTCCCACGAACACGATTTCGTTACCGTTCTCAGTGCCTTAAGGCGTGTTTTAGCCACTCATCAGCGCGATGCTCTTTGTGCGGCGGCCGCAATTCGCAGCGGTTGCACGGGCATGCGGTCCAGATTTCCCGCGGGCATTCCATTGCCGCGCAGCAGACGAACGTCGCGAGTCGGCATAGCACAGGGTGCGGGTTGAGCAGCCGATGATTCGGGCAACAAGAAGTCGGCGGCCTTCCGCATCAAAGCGACGCGGCTCTGCACGTTGAATTTCTCGAAGAGGGCCGACATGTGGAATTTCACTGTCCGCACCGAGATATTCAGTTTCGCGGCGATCTCTTTGTTCGAGCCGTCTTGCATCACGGCGCGCAGCACTTCGCGCTGGCGGCCGCTGAGTTGAACAGGCGAGCGATTGTCGGCGCAAGCCTGTACAAGGCTTCTGGCCATGGGCAAAAGGCTATCGAGCAAGTCCTCTTCTGGCGCGACCATCACGCCGAAGTCCTTTGGAGATTTGCCGCGAACGAAACAGTGAATTGCCATCAGACTCGCCGCCTGATCGACGGGCAGGCGGCCATCCGGGCCGGCCTTTACCTCAAAACGTTCGGTTCCTGTGCCCTTGTCGTAAAAAACGAAGCGCTTCGGTTGCACTCGAAACAGGCTCTGCTGCATGTATGCCGCATTACCGGCTTGGCGTTGATGCATGTTGGTATTCCCTCCCCTTAGCATTTCGGCTAATTGCCCCTTACCTGTACCATCGTCGAGGTGTGCAGTTAACTTTAGCGTTCAGACTGCGGAGTTCCCGCCCAGCAGGAGGCGTAAGGCAAGTCGCGAAGATTAGAAGGGCTTAATAGGCCGCAGCCGCAATTCAGGTCAGTAACTCAGCGAACTGGTGTCAGTTTCTTGTTCCGCACAATGAATTCGCGATCGCGCCATTGAATGCGGCGCGGGAAGAAACTTGCGACCCAGACAAAAAAGCCAAATGCATCGCGAATGGGCAGCAGCCAGCCTTTGCGGCGAATGCGCTGATCGCCCATGCCACGCGCACCGACGCTGAGGGCTGCGTCCGTGCGGAAGAGTGCGTAAGCAGTCGGGTAGATAAGGGCGTACCAGCCGGGCGCAAGACAGGTGCCTAGAATGGTCCAGAAGAGGCCTTGCGAAAAGATTAGCCCGGCGTGGCTCCATGGACGCGAAAAGCGGATGCTGAGATTCCAACGAAGCTGGTGACGGAAAGCTGCCGCAAGACCCTGGTGCGGATAGACGATTGAAACCGGTGTCGGCGAGAGTGCGACGCGAAAACCGTGAGCGGCCAGCCGATTCCCAAGTTCATAGTCATCGCAAAAATAATCGGCGAAAGCTTCGAAGCCGCCGATGGCCGCGAGATGCTGTTTTGTGGTGGCCATCACGGCGCCGAGCATGAAGTCGAGCTTTTTCCCATTGAGCAACCAGGCCGCGAGGACGCCGGGGGCAAAGTCCGCGCTATTGCCAATCGCTTCAATCTCGGCAGCAAGAGAACCGTCCGTCAGACCGCGATATAGACACGTAACGCCACCGAGGTTGGAATCAGCAAAGGGCGCCACGACAGACCGCAAAAAGCCTTGGTCCACGCGCACATCGCTATCGCTGACGAGAAGCAATTCATAACGAGCTTCACGCGCCATGCGGCAGAGCTTGTTGACTTTGTCGCTGGCGCCGATTGGCTCGGAACCGACTAATAGCCGAATCGAGCGTTGCGGGAACGCAGCGATCACTTCCTCGATTACATCTATCGCCGGATCGGACTCATCCGAGACACAGAAGAGGATTTCAAATTCCGGATAGTCCTGCTCGCAAAAGCTGGCGAAATTCTCGTAGGTTTCGCGATCAAGCCCGCGGATCGGCTTGAGGATACTGATCGGTGGTGCGAATTGCGCGTCGGCGGAAGAAGCGGGAGAAGCAATCGTATGCGGGCGGAAGAGCTTCGTGGCAGCGACAGTGGCGAGAATGTAATAAGCGTAGGGCGCGAGCGCAATGACGAGGAGCGCGTCGCGAACCGCCGTCCACGGCGTCATCGCGCTATCCCTTGCCGAGAACGACTAGCACTACCCCAATGCACACAACGAGCACGCCGATCCATCGCTGCATCGTAACGCGTTCTTTCAGAAAAAACTTTCCGCCGACGGCCCCGACGGCATAGTTGAGAGCGGTTGCCGGAAACACGAAGCTGGCGTTTGCCATTGAAAGCATCCCCATTAGCGCGAAAAATGCCGCTGCCATCAAAGAAATACCAATCCACATCCAGGGAACCTTCAGAACCGCCGCAACGTGGCGAGCAATCGCATGCGGACGAAAATCGTGCACTTCCCCCACCGTCTTCGTCGCCCGCGAGAGGCACATTTCGCCCATCGTCCCCACCACGACCACGACAAGATAAAGAATCACAACCGTGATCACGGGAAATGTTCCTCATGCGACCTTACGTGCGTCTGACTCACAATGAACACGCCCGAGCAGACGATAATCACGCCGGCCCATCTCGTCCACGTGACCGTCTCGTGCAGAAAGAAACGCGCGAGAAGCGCGATGATAAGGTAAGAAATCGAGGCAGACGGCTGCACGAAACTATAGTCCGCCCAGGAAAGAACCACGAGAAAAGCCACAAAATAGGCGAGCAGCAGGCCTATGCCGGCCCAGATCGTCCAGGTCATGAATGCGGCAACGAAAAAATGCCACAAGTCCGGCAAGGACCAGCCCTGCCAAACGATCTGCTTCATCCCTTTGCTTACGAAGGTATATCCCACAGGAGACGCGCAGATGATGATGATCATCATCACCAGCGTCTTGAGGCGCCGGGCCGGTTGACTGGTCATGCGCTACGCGATTCGCCGGCTGTGCGGGCCTCCGCCGCAGACTGCATCGCAGGCACCGAAACCATCGCCCTTTTCCGGACGCCCTCGCGGTCGCGGGCCACTCGGATGCGGTCGGCGCGAAGCCTGAGAAAATCGACGGCTTCGTGATAAAGGCGCTTTCGTTCGTTCGAGTCCCAGAGAACGTCGCGAACGATGCGCCACACGACCTTCGGGCGGAAATAATAGCTGTCGTAAAAGCGGTTCACAGCCTCGACCATGTATTCCTTCGTGAGGCCGGGATATTCGAGGTGCGGCAATTGGTGCCCACCGTCGTCGGTAATCGCTTCGCCGTGGAGGAAACCTTCCCGAACTCCCTGGTCATATAGCTCGGTGCCGGGATAGGCGTGTGCGAGCGAGCACTGGATCGTTTCGCAGTCGAGTTCCTTGGCGAATTCGATCGTCTTTTCTATGGTTTCCTTCGTTTCTCCAGGCAGGCCAACGATGAAGTCGCCATGAACGCGAATGCCGACCTTTTTGCAATTTTTCACGAATTTGCGCGCCATGTCGGGCGTCGCGCCCTTCTTGATCGTCTTCAATATCTGCGCATCGGACGACTCAAAGCCGACAATCATCAAGCGGCATCCGGCGTCTGCCATGGCGCTCAGCGTATCGTAATCGCTATGGCAGCGTGCTGTGCATGACCATTGAAAGCCGACGGGCTGAAATTCCTTGCAGAGCTCGAGCACGCGATCTTTGCGGATGTTGAACGTATCGTCGTCGAAGAAAAATTCTTTGGCTTGCGGGAACATCTTATGCGCCTGCTTAAACTCCCGCGCAACGCTCTCTACCGAGCGAGTACGCCACGCGTGACCAGAAAGCGTCTGCGGCCAAAGGCAGAACGTGCAGAGCGCAGGACATCCGCGCGATGTATAAAAAGAAACGAAGGGATGCAGCAGAAACGGCACGTTGTAATTTTCGATCGTGAGGTCTTTCTTGTACGTATCGGTGGCAAACGGAAGCGCGTCAAGCTCGGCTGTCTGGAGCAGCGGGCGCGAATCGTTGTGAACGACTTGGCCGTCCTTCACATAACTGGCGTTGCGAATCTCGGAGAGCGACTTGCCTTCCGCATATTCGACGACGGCGTGGTCAAATTCGCCGCGAACGACAAAATCGATATCCGGGCTGGCGAGAAGGCTCTCCGCGGGTTTGATCTGCACATGGGGTCCAACGAACCCGATTTTCAGATCCGGTTTGCGCTCTTTCATTGCGCGCGCCATGCGAAGATCGCTATGGAAACCGACGGTCGAGGTAAACAGGACGAGGAACTCGTAATCGGCCGCAGTCTCAATCACTTGTGCGGGCGTGATGTGATGCGGAGGCGCATCTAAAAGACGGCTGCCTGGGAGCATCCCTGCCGCGTACGCGAGCCAAACGGGATACCAGTAGGACTCAATTTCGCGGGTCGCGGGCCAGCGGGATGAAGCGCCTCCGTCGAATTTTTCAAAGCTTGGTGGATTCAACAAAAGCGTCTTCATCACAGACGGCATTTAGCAAGTCCCCCTCATGATTTGGAGCGTGATGGTAACTTTCCGATTGTACTTGAAACACGTAAGCGCCCAAAGCCAAGCTTTTCATGTAATTTACGGGAAAACTTTGGCTAGCTGGCCTGTAGCCTGCAGAAGCGAGATCTGGGCCTTCTGCTGAGCGAAATTGGCGTCCAGAAATGCCACAAACTTTTCGCTTTCATCGAGTTGTGCCTGTTCCACGTCGCCCAACGTCGCCTGCCCCTGCTGAAGCTTCGATTGCTGAAGCTCCAGTGTTTGCTGGGCGAGTTTGAGGGCCCAATTGGCAACGTCGCGGCTGGCCTCGAGCTCGCGGAGATTCTGCCGCTGCTGCTCCACGCCGCTGCGAACCTGCTGCCGCTTGGTTACGAGAGTCGCTTCAGAGGCCGCCAGTTCACTCTTTGCGAACGCCACGTTTGCCGAAGTTCTTGCTGCAAAAATCGGAATCGTAATCTGGATGCCTGCATTCAGATTGTTCCGCTGAAAATGCGCGTAGTACTGGTCGTAATTGTTGTATTTGCTCAGAATGCTGTACTGGCCCACGAGGGCGACTGTCGGAAAATAGCTGAGCTTTGCCCCGCGCAGTAAATCCTCTTTCCCCAGCCGATCGTGTTCGGCCTCCGCAATCGTTTTGTCGTTCTGCAGAGCCAGGCTGACAATCTCATTGTCCGACTGCTGAGCGATGTCAGCGGCGAACGACGTCTGCTCCTGCTCGGAAATCTCAAGCGGTGCCGTGTCCGGCAGACCAGTCAAATCCCGAATTTGCCCGCTCAACACTTCGTCGCGTCCCTGAAGCTTCACCATCCGCTCGTGCACCTGCGCCAATGCGAGTTGTGCCCGAGTGGCTTCGATGGGAAGTTCCTGATTCGCGGCAATACGCTGGTTCGTAATGTCGATCACCTTTTCCGCGCTTGTCTGTTCCGTGCCCAGCAGTTGAAGAGAATGGCGAACCTCCGCCAGCTCGAGATACGCCGTAGCCGTGCGCGCAATTACGTCGCTCTGCGTGCGTTCCACTTCAAGCAGCAAGCTTTTGGCGCGCTCCTCGGCGGCATGCTGCTGTGCTCTCGTTGCGGGATCGAAAATGCTCTGGCTGTAATCGAGCTGAAAAACGGAAGGCGCGTTGCCGTTTCCGAGCGACGGAAACCCATATGTATACGCGTATCCGGCGCCTGTGTAGAGATTGGGATGGAAAGCGGAGCGGTCAACGTCCGCTTGCCTTAGCGCCACGTTATATTGCATGCGCGCAAGCTTCAGATCGGCGCTGTTTTGCTCGGCCAGCGCCACAGCCTGATGCAGCGAAAGCGTGCCGGAATTCTCTGCGGCCTCGGTCTCAGCAGGCGGCGCCGGCGTTTGCTGCGCGCGCAAAGCAGGCGAGGCCGTAAACGCAAACGCCGCGACAAGTCCAGCGGCAAGAGCCGTCGCGCGTCGGTTCCGCGCATGAAGCGTCATTGCGCCTTTTCCAGTTTATTCAGCCGGTCGCGTGCATCTTTGCGCCCGGGATCCAGTTGCAGAGCCGCTCGATACTGTTCGGCCGCAATGCCGGGCTTGCCTATGCCTTCGTAAAGCCTGCCCAGCCAAACGCGCCCCAATGCGTGCGTGGGCCAATTGCTGCGATCCGGCGTGCTGGCCACGTAGGACTTCAAGTATCGTTCGGCGCTCGCCGCGTCCGTTCCGTTAAGGACGCCAAGAACGCCGCGATAGAAATCGAGCCGTGCATCGTTGGCCGCCACGGCTGTGGCGGCGTTCACCGCTGCAAGCACGTTCGCGGGTTCATTCTGATTGATGAAGAAATTTGCCGCCTGCAAATACGGTTCGATGCTGGCGGATTTTGATTCGATCACGGCATGGTATTCAGCCGCGGCTTGAGCGGGCTTTTTGAGCGCCTCATTGTAATAAATTGCCCTCGCGACGTGCCCTTCCACCGGATCGATCGCGGCAATCGCTTCTACTTGCGCCAGCGCCTCGTCCTTGCTGCCGCCGACAATCCAAGGCGCGCTGATGCAGTAATCTTCAAGATCGCGCCGCGCGGCAATGTTCGAAGGATCAAGTCGGATCGCTGTCTGAAACTCCCCCTTCACCTTCTTTGCCACAAAGAAGCTGTGCTCGCGATCGGCCTTCCCGCCATACGCGCGGCCAAGCCAGTTATGGTAGTCCGAGTTTTTGGGAGCAAGTGCGACGGCCTTTTGCAAAGCCGAAATCGCGTTGTCGTAATCGTGAAGCTCGTAAAAACCGCGCCCCATCCAGTAGTAGGCCGCCGCGTCCGAAGGGTTCTGCGAAACGGCCGATTGCAGGGTCGAAATCGCGCCGCGGTAGTCCCCTGCATTGACCTTCCGCTCCGCATCGTTGGCCGCCGGTGAATCCGCAGCTACCGTTGCCTGCGCCGCAAGCGAAAAGCACAGCAAAGCCGCCACTGCCAGAACTATCGCCCGTAGTTCCCGCGCCATCCTTAGCTCTCCCCCGCCGGACGAACATTCATCCCATCATGCAAAGTGCGGTCTTGCGGGACAGCCACGCGATCGCCCTCTGAAAGGCCGGAAAGCACCTCGTAAGAGGACGCATTCGATACTCCGAGAACTACATTGCGGCGCTTTACGACTCCATCGTTGAACACATACACGTAGCGCTGGCCATTATCGTCGCGAACCGCGCCGCGCGGCACCACAAGCGCGTTTTTGCTTTCGCGAACCAGAATCTTCACGTCCACATTAGTATTGGGAAGCAATTCAAGCTTGCCGTTGTCCACTGAGCAGAGTAATTCCGCCACACTACGCATCCCGTGCGGTACCACTTGCTTCGGCACCTGCTCCGTCTGCCCTGTCCACATCCGGCCCGGCAGAGCATCCCACGTGACCTGCACTGTTTGACCGGGCGCAAGCATCCCCATGTCAGGTTCGTCCACATAGACGAGAACGCGAACTTTATGCAAATCTGCCATCCCCGCCAATTCGTCGCCCACCTTCACATAATCGCCGGTATGAACCGGCAGCGAATAAAGCGTGCCATTAACCGTGGACGTCACGGTAGCCGAACTGAGTTTGTCTTCGAGCGAACGGATCGCTTCCTGATCCTGATTAACGCGCAATTCCGCCTGCTCGGCGTCCACCGACGCGTTCTGTTTCATCGCAGATTGACGAGCCTCAAGCGATTGCAGCCGCGCCTGCGCTTTCGCCAGGTCCGTCGCATTCTTCGCAACTTGGTCTTTCGTCGCAGCCTGGCTGGCAAGCAACGATTCGAGCGATTTCTGCGATCGCTCCAGACTGTCGACATCCGCTTTCGCCTGCGCGAGGTCACTTTGCAGTTGCGCCACGTCGGCCGGAGCGCCGCCCGCTTTGGCGTTACGCAGGTTGGTCTGCGACGCGATCAGGTCCGCGCGAGTTTGCGAGAGCTGCGACTTAATATCGGATGCGTCCAGCGTGAGAATCAGTTGACCACGATGAACTGCCTGGCCTTCCACGGCGGCGACCTTCGATACAAACGTCGGAAACTGTGCCCGGGCAACAAACGGATCGATTGGCTGAATTGTTCCGTTGCTCGAGATCGTCTGGCTCACGTTCTGGCGGCTTAGCTGGACGATGGGCACGGCAGGAGGAGGACGCCGAACGCCCACCAACACCAGCACAATGACAATCGCTGCCGCGACGCCCGCTATAATCGATTTTTGCTTTTTAGTCGTGGCTGCCATCCCAAATGACGCGCCGCCTTGCGCGCGCTAAACTGCGCCGAATAACAAAATTCTAGCAGACCCGTAACACCTACGCCGCCTGAAACACGTCAATTCCGTAAAGCCCCTGTATTCTGATGCTTGTATTTCTGAAGATGCTTGCCAGGGTGCCCGAGATGCACAAACTTGGCGCATAACTTGATGCACAAAGTTACCGCATAACTTTTCGATACCGCAGCCCGTTCATACGGGCAGTTCCACTACAATATGACCCTGCCGCCCTATGAAAATCTACAACGAACAGTTCGCGCTGCAATCGCAAAAACAACACGAGGTCTTCAACATCACAACACAGGTCAAAGCAGCCGCCGAGAAGAGCGGGTTGCGCGACGGGATCGTGGTTGTTTCGTCCCTGCATTCAAACACCGCCATAATCGTCACGGACAATGAACCGGGGCTGTTGGACGATCTCTTCGAGTGGTTGGTCGAAGTCTCCCCGCCGGCCGAAAACTATCGGCACGAAGGGCGCTTCGAGAGCGCCGCGCACGTCCACTTTCAAAGCTTGCTGCTGAGCCACCAAGTGATCGTGCCGTTGACGGAAGGTCGGCTTGATCTCGGGCTGAAACAGGCCGTGCTGTTCGTCGAACTGGACGGGCTGCGGCCGCGGCGCATCGTGGCAAAGATCGTCGGCGAATAGAGGAACGCACCGCTCCTTCCATTGCAGTGCTAAAATTCCACTACCATACATGGCCGCCGAACCTCTTATCTACCTGCATGATCTGAGCAAGCACTTCCGCAGCTTTCATAGACGCGAGGGTCTCTGGGGATCGATCCAGAACCTGTTCGTCCGCGATTACCGCACTGTCGCCGCCGTGGACCGCGTCAGCTTCACCATCGATCCCGGCGAAATGGTGGGCTACATAGGGCCCAACGGCGCCGGGAAATCCACCACAATCAAAATGATCTCCGGGATCCTCGTGCCCACCAGCGGCGAAATCCGCGTCAACGGCTTCGTCCCCTACAAGCAGCGACGGCAGTATGTAAAGACCATTGGCGTCGTCTTCGGCCAGCGGACGCAGCTCTGGTGGGATATCGCCGTCGTCGAATCCTTTAAGCTCTTGCGGCGGATTTACGATGTGCCGCAGCGGGAGTTCGAATCGCGCATGGAGCGATTTAACGATCTGCTTGGAATCAACGATTACCTCCATACGCCCGTGCGCAAGCTTTCGCTAGGCGAACGCATGCGCTGCGATCTGGCTGCGGCCATGCTGCACAATCCCCCTCTTCTCTTCTTGGATGAGCCGACCATTGGCCTCGACGTGGTCGCGAAGGACCACATCCGCAAGCTGCTTCGTGCAATCAATCAGGAATTCAATACCACCGTGCTGCTCACTACGCACGATTTGGACGATATCGAGGAGCTCTGCCGCCGAATCATGATCATCGATCGCGGGCGCGTGCTCTACGATGGGCTGCTCGAAGATTTGAAACACCGCCTGCTGCGCACTAAGAAAGTGAAATTCATCCTGAAGGACGGCGCGCATGCAACACGCGTCGCCGCGCTTGGGCGCGATGGCTGCGAAATCGAGACGGTGGATCAATTGACCCACCGGATTCGCTTCGACCGAACGCAGATTGCCACCACCGATCTGATTCGGCAGATTATGGCGGCGGTCGAGGTCCGCGATTTGCTGATCGAAGATGAATCGATCGAGGAAATCGTCAAGCGGATCTACGCCGGCCAGGCCTCTCTTGA
Source organism: Binatia bacterium (assembly GCA_035607335.1). Lineage (GTDB taxonomy): Bacteria > Acidobacteriota > Terriglobia > Acidiferrales > UBA7541 > Palsa-295. The sequence continues at coordinate 14,766 of DATNBB010000140.1, forward strand.
AATTCCCGTGTGAGCGCTGCACGCTCGGGAAACGTAGCGCGACCGGATTCGCCTTTACACGATTCCTCAGCCGTCCGATACGATATAATTTCTGTGAAGAGAGCGCATGCCGGACCAAGTCTCAGTTGATTCAAACGCAAATCTCACCCTGAAGACCACAAATGGCATAGAGCCTGCCATCGCCGTTCAAACCATCGACCTTACGCGCCAATACGAAGACCTGATTGCAGTGAATCACCTCTCGTTCTCCGCGACGACCGGAACCATCTTTGGCCTGTTAGGGCCAAATGGCGCGGGGAAAAGCACGTTGATTAAAATGCTGACCACGCTGCTGCCGCCCACCTCGGGCACGGCGTTGATCGACGGCTTCGATATCGTGAAGCAGCCGCGCCAGGTCCGCCGTCGCATCGGCTACGTTTCCCAAATGCTTTCGGCCGATGGCGACCTTACCGGCTACGAGAATCTGCTCATTTCCGCCAAGCTTTACGGCATTCCGCGAAGTGAGCGCGTGCGTCGCATCGCGCAGTCGCTTGAATTCATGGAGCTTTCGAACGCCGCGCAAAAATCCGTGCGCCATTATTCGGGCGGCATGATTCGCCGGCTGGAGATCGCGCAATCGATGTTGCACCGCCCGGCGGTTCTGTTTCTTGACGAGCCGACCGTCGGACTTGACCCCGTCGCAAAGCGGGCCGTATGGGCGCGAATCCAGGCGCTACGCGGCGAATTCGATACAACGATCTTCATGACCACGCACGATATGGGAGAGGCAAACCGCCTCTGTGACATCGTCGCCTTCATGCATTCGGGACGAATCCTGGTGCAGGATTCTCCCGCAAATCTGAAAGCGCAACTTGGGCCGCAGGCAACTCTCGGCGATGTCTTCATCCATTACGCGGGCACCGCAATTTCCGAAACCGTCGAGGAAGGAGACTGGCGCAATGTCTCAAGCACGCGCGATACCGCACGCCGCCTGGGCTGAACACACTCGCCCTCTGGATTTTCTCCGCCAGGTGGAAGCGGTCGCGGAAGCCGATATCCGCAAGCTCATCCATGATCCCGTCGAGCTTTTCACGCGGATGATTCAGCCCGTTTTGTGGCTTGGGATTTTCGGCGAAGTCTTTTCACGTGCGCGCGCGATTCCGACCGGCGGGCTGCGCTATCTGGACTTCATGACGCCCGGTGTCCTCGCGCAAAGCGTGCTTTTCGGCGCGATCTTCTACGGCATTTCGCTGATCTGGGAGCGCGATCTCGGCATCGTCCACAAATTCCTCGCAAGCCCGACGCCGCGCTCCGCTCTGGTACTCGGGCGCTCCGTCTCGTCCATGGCGCGCAGCGTCTGCCAGATGGTTTTGGTTTACATTCTTGCGGCGCTGCTCGGTGTGAATCTGCGAATTAGCTTCGTTGCGATCATTGGCGTCACATTCGCGGTCATGCTCGGCTCCGCGATTTTTTCCACATTCTCGCTGATCGCGGCCTGCATCGTGAAATCCCGCGAACGCTTCATGGGCATTGGGCAAGTCCTCACGATGCCGCTCTTTTTCGCCAGCAACGCAATCTACCCGCTGAGCATGATGCCGCGCTGGCTGAAAGCAATCTCCGTGGTCAATCCGCTCACGTATCAGGTGGACGCGCTGCGCGGTCTTATGGTGAATGGCGGGACCACACTTTTCGGCTTCGGCCACGATTTCGGCGCGCTTATCGCAACCTTTGCCATCCTTGTCGCCATTGCCACCACGCTCTATCCCAAAATCATCACCTGATTTTCGAGGCGCTCAGCGCGGATAAAGTCTTCCTGCAGCTTGACGCGATTTCGATTCCGCACTACCTTTGCTGTGCTGTGGCTGCGATCACTCTAAAAGTCAACGGCGCCACTCACACGGTCGATCTCGACCCGACCACCCCGCTTCTCTACGCCCTGAGCGACGACCTTAACTTACGCGGTCCGAAATTCGGCTGCGGCCTCGGTCAATGCGGCTCATGCACGGTGATCATCAACGGCCAGGCTGTCCGCTCCTGCGTCACGCCGCTGCAAACTGTAGCCGGCGCCGAAATCACCACTCTCGAAGGAATTGGTACTCCCGATAAGCCGCATCCGCTGCAGCAAGCCTTCATCGACGAGCAAGGCGCGCAATGCGGCTTTTGCCTGAACGCCGTGATCATGACGGCAAAGGCATTCCTCGATAAGAATCCGAAACCGACTGACGCGCAGTTGCAGCAGGCTCTCTCAAACGTGCTCTGCCGCTGCTTCGTGCACGTGCGGATGTACCGCGCCATCCAAAAAGCCGCCAAGGAAATGGCGCGATGAGCACCACCGCAAAATCGCAAGCCTCTGTCGCCGACATCGCAATGACGCGCGACGCGCGCCACGCCTTTGAACGTGCCGCGCTCTCCCGCCGTGGCTTCCTGAAAGCATCCGGCGCGCTCACGGTTGGCTTTTGCTGTTTCACCGCCGCATCAAGTATCGATCCGGTTCTCGCGCAATTCGGCGTTGGGGAAACGGGCGGTTCGCCAGCGCCCAATCAAGTCGACTCGTGGATTTCCGTCGCCGCCGACGGCAAAGTGACCGGCTACACCGGCAAACAGGAGCTTGGCCAAGGCATCGTCACTGCGCAGACGCAGCTCGTCGCCGAAGAGCTCTGCGTGCCTTTCGCTGACGTCGCGATGATCGCCGCTGACACCGGGCGCACGCCGGACGAAGGCTACACGTCCGGCAGCCAATCGCATCCGACGAATTTCAATCACGCAAATCTCGCGCAAGCCGCCGCAACCGCCCGCCAGGCGCTCATCCAACTCGCCTCGCAGCACCTCAGCGTCCCGGCGGCGCAACTCACCGCGCGCGACGGCGCCGTCGTAGTCACCAGCGATCCTGCTCGCAAAATCGCCTACGGCGAACTCGTCGGCGGCAAAAAATTCAGCCTCACGCTCGACCCGACCGCCCCGCGCAAGCCGTTCAACGAATGGACGATCCTCGGGAAGCCGATACCGCGCGTCGATATTCCCGCGCTCGCGTTCGGCACTTTCGAATTTGTGCACAACGTAAGAGTACCCGGCATGCTGCACGGCAAAGTCGTTCGCCCGCCCGTCGTCGGCGCAACCGTCATCAACGTTGACGAGTCCTCCGTCGCGGGGATGCCAGGCCTCGTGAAAGTCGTTGTAAAGAAAAATTTCGTAGGCGTCGTCGCGGAAAAGCCGTGGCAAGCCATCCAGGCCGCCAACAAATTAAAAGTGAATTGGAGCGTGGGTTCCGGCCTCACGAAGCAATCCGAATATTACGATCACCTCCGCAAGCAATCGCCCTCGCGCGACGCATTCCTCATCAATTCCGGCGACGTGGATCAAACGCTCGCCTCCGCGGCCACCGTATTAAAAGCCACATATTTTCATCCGTTCCAGATGCACGGCTCGATGGGCAGCTCGTGCGCGGTCGCGGACGTCTCCAACGGCAAAGCGACGATCTGGTCCGCCACGCAAGGCGTCTGGCAACAGCGTGGTTCCGCTGCGATCCTGCTCGGCATGAATCCCGAAGATGTCCACGTGATCTTCACGCGCGGCGCCGGATGCTATGGCCACAATGGCGCGGACACCGTTTCTTACGACGCCGCACTCCTTTCGCAAGCCGTCGGCAAACCCGTCCGCGTGCAGCTTTCGCGCAAAGA
>DATNBB010000055.1:0-3528 GCA_035607335.1 Binatia bacterium
AGTGGTCGCGGCGATATTGTATGCGCCGCTCGCGGTGCGGCAGGGGATGGCGCTCGATTGGAAGAGAGTCGGCTGGGTGGGATGGACCGGCGTGATTTATATGGCGGCGCTCGCAACGGTGATTGCGTACACGATGTTTAATTGGCTCTTGCGGCATGTGGACGCGTCGCGAGTGGCAGGCGTGAATTATTTACAGGTGCCGATTGTAATCGTGCTGGCGGTGTCCGTTTTGGGAGAGCGGCCAAGCGGCCATTTATTGAGCGGGGCGGCATTGGTGGTGGGCGGCGTCTATTTGGCGGAGCGGCATGCGGCGCTCTTTCCGGTTTCGCCGGGCGGATGATCCAGCAGAAAATTCCTTGGCCTCCGATGCAATCGCAATCGGGCAGCTATAGTTTAAGGATGAGCACGCGGATGAGAGCACCGGCTATCGTGGCGCCGACGAGCGGGCCGACGATCGGGACGAACGCATAGGGCCAGTCGGAATTGCCTTTTCCGGCGATAGGCAGGACCGCATGGGCGATGCGCGGACCGAGATCGCGCGCTGGATTGATCGCGTATCCCGTGGTGCCACCGAGCGAGAGGCCGATGCCCCAGATCAAGGCGGAGACAAGGTAGGCGCCGAGCCCTGGCGGCAGAGCGGTCGGCGAAGCGACGGCCTTCGATATGATCGCGCCCGCAACGAATACGAGGACCGCCGTGGCGATTAGTTCGCTCGCGAGATTTGCGGCGCGATTGCGAATCGCCGGAATTGTGCAGAAACACGCCAGCTTCGACGTACTGTCCGGCGTTTCCTTCCAGTGTGGCAAGAAATGCAGCCAAACGAGCACCGCTCCCACGAATGCGCCGAGAAGTTCGGCGACGGTGTAAGAGATCAGCTTCGAGTAGTGTCCGTCAGCAATCGCGAAGCCGAGCGTAATGGCGGGATTCAAGTAAGCGTCGTTGCTTCCGCAGGCGACCGCCGTAAAAATCCCGCCCATGACGGCGAAGCACCATCCCGTGGTGATGACCATCCAGCCCGCGCCTTCGGCTTTCGATCGTTTGAGCAGGACGTTGGCGACGACGCCGTCGCCAAGAAGAATCAAAACCAGTGTGCCCATGAATTCGCCGATGAATGGTGAAGAGTTCACGCAAGCTCCTCCGGTAGTTTTTGGGGTCGGTAGTTTGTAGCAGGTTATGAAGAGGAGGTAAAGGAGGTAGAGGCGGGGTTGCGCTTATTGGTTGGGCACGAAGAAGGCTCCGGGAATTCCACGGTCGAACGTGGCAAAAACGGCACCATTCGCGCGCGCAAGTTGAGCGAGGTGGCCGTCCGTCGTCTGCTTGGGAGTCTTCACCCATTCAGGAAGGTGCGAAACATCATGGTCATCGGGAATAAACGTAAAATGAGCGGGCGCATCCGCTTTTATTTGAAGCAACAGACGTCGCGCTTGGTCTACATTGAACCCGTATTGCGGCGCTTGAGCTATGACACGAACAAATCCGAGTTCTGTAATTGCACAAGTCGCCAGTTCAGGAGCGCCGCTCGCAGCCACCTTGCTCAACCAGCGCACAGCGCGATCATGGAATTCATGATCGCGTACGCCGAGAGAGACCAGCACGCTCACATCGAGCAAAAATCTCATGGGAAATCAGCAAGTATTTCTTGAACTTGCTTATGAGTAAGCCTAGGAGCGTTGGGACCGGCCGTTAGAACAGGCCATCCCGTAAGGGGGTCCTTAACTATTCTGGATCGGCGAGATTTGCCTTTTGCGGGAATCAATGCGATGTGTCCGTCTACAATCTTAGCTTCGAGTGAATCGCCGGACTCAAGGCCCAGCTTCCGGCGAATCGGGCCGGGCAGCACCACTTGTCCTTTGGTGGATAACTTCGTTTTCATGTAAGACAATCTTACCATAAACGTGAGCGAAATCAACATCCGCGCCTGAAATGCTTGGCGTAGAACAAACGTGAGAACTGCGGCTGAGAACTTCTCAGGTATCATCGCTGCCGCTACCGACCACGATGAACTGATACGGAGGATTGCAAAATGCTGAACCTAATTTTTCTTTTGTTCTTTTTTGGCGCGGGGCGACCTGCGAAGGCACAGGCGGTGCCCGCAAGCGCGGTGGTGGTTACTTCGGCTGAGATGAAAAGCACGATGAAGAATGCGAAGCCGAATCCGGGAGCAATCCCGGGAACATATGACGTCACGGTGCGTTCAACCGATGCAGGAAACACAAACGTGGGAGTTGCCTTGGTGCGGCGCGTGACTCCCGAACCGCATGACGCGATTCTGCACGAGAAAGTTACGGAGATTTATTACATCACGGAGGGCGGCGGCATGCTTGAGACCGGCGGAAAACTGACGGACCCGAAGCCGTTCGGGACGGCCACGGGCCTTCCGGAGATTGGACCGAGCCAGCGCGGGACTGGAATTCAGGGCGGGTCGAGCAGACATGTGGGAGTGGGAGACGTGGTTGTGATTCCGGCGGGCATGCCTCACCGTTTCACGTCGATTGACGGGCCCGTGACTTACATCGATTATCGTGTCGATCCGGGCAAGGTAACGCCGCTGAAGTGAGTTGACTTGGCGCGATGCGGCTCGCAGAATGTGGCGGGTTTGCGCGCCGGAAAGAGTATTTTGATGAGCGAAACCCACATGCGCCGGTGGAAGGGGAATTCATGAAAAAGGGAATCTTGATTGTGACGTTCGCTTGCTTTGCTATGGCCGTCGCTGCGATTGCGCCTACGGATGCGCAGGTGAAGCAGACAAAAGAGCAGATTTTGTTTTATACGTCCGATTGGACGGGGCCGCGCTTTCCAGATGGTCGGCCGAAAGTAGCGGACGATTTGCTCGTGCGGGCGCTGGACGTTTCGATCGAAGACGTTTGGGATTATTTGCGCGGTCACGGTTACCAGAATCAATTCCAAGGAGATTGGCAGGCGCTGCATCCCGATAAGCCGTTCGCGGGCCGCGCGCTCACGGCGCAATTTATGCCGACGCGGCCGGACATGCAGGCTCCCGTGGCTGCCGAGGGAAAAGCCGAAGGCCGCGTGAGCGGAACGAATAGCTGGGTGATCGATCAACTGCAGATGGGCGATACGATGGTCGTGGACGGGTACGGAAAAATTATCGAGGGGACGATTATCGGGTCGAATCTCGGCAGCGGCATCGCGGCGCACACGCATTCTGGATTCATTTTCTACGCAGGCATTCGCGACGCCGAGGAGAACCGCCAAATCGCCAATCTGAACGGGTTTTATTTGGGCTATGACCCTTCGGCGTGGGCTCAGATGCAGTTGACTGGCGTCAATGTGCCGGTGCGAATCGGACGCGCAACGGTGTTGCCCGGCGACCTGGTGTTGGCGAAGCGCGACGGTGTGATTTTTATTCCCGCGATTCTTGCTGAGGATGCGATTTCGCACGCGGAGTTCACCAATTTGCAGGATGCATACAATTTTGAACTGAATAGCCAGGGCGCGAACGGCGGTGAGTTTGAGGGCGGCTGGAACGCCGCGAAATACGCCGGATTTGCGAAATGGATCGATGCG
>DATNBB010000180.1:0-5912 GCA_035607335.1 Binatia bacterium
AAATTCTGGAAATGATCGCCGTCGCCGTGACCGCTTGGGCCGGGTTCGAGCTTATCGGTGAGCCACGTTTTGTAGCTGTCATAGCCGTCGATGCCGAGGTAGCCGTTGCTTCCATAGAAGATGTTGCCGATGGTGCTCGGCTTTCCGCCGACAGGGCCCAAAGAGGCCATCTTTGAAGCAGCCGGTGCCGGTTTCGGAGCGACGGGCTTGGGCTTCGGTGGCGCCGCGAGGCCAGCGGGAGGAACGCCCTTGCTGCTGTAAGCGCCGGTGCCGATTTCCGCTTCGTGGTTCGTGATCCACGGGCGAACTTCGACTTCGAGCATCTTGCGGCCGCCGGGTGCGCCAGGAGCGTCGAAATAGAAAACGGCGTTCAGCCAATTCGGTGTTTGCTGATCGTCGTCAAACATGAAGTGGCTGCCCATCGCGGCAACGTAGGTCGGGAAGTCAACGCCCAATCCCCAGCGCGCAATGTCCACTTCGTGAATTCCTTGGTTGCCGATATCGCCGTTGCCGGTGTCCCAAATCCAGTGCCAGTTGTAATGGAAGCGATTGCGAGTGAACGGCTTCAGCGGCGCAGGACCGGTCCACAGATCGTAATTCACGCCGGCGGGAACTGGCTCCTGCGGTGCGTGGCCGATGGACGGGCGCCACTTGTAGCAGAGCGCGCGGGCCATGTACGTATCGCCGATCGTGCCGTCGTTCACGTGCTTGATCGCTTCGATCATGCCGGGGTTTGAACGCGACTGGCTGCCGTGCTGCACGATGCGGTTGTATTTTTTTGTGGCGGCGATCAGTTGCTTCGATTCGAAGAGGTTATGCGAGCAGGGCTTTTCGATGTACACGTCCTTTCCAGCCTGCATCGCCCAGATGCCTATCAGCGAATGCCAATGATTCGGCGTCGCGATGGAGATGGCGTCGATATCTTTGTTCTCAAGGAGCTTGCGAACGTCGCCGTAAGACTCCGCCTTCGGCAGGCCCATTTTGTCGAGTTCGGCGAGTCGTTCGTTCAGCACGTTTTCGTCAACGTCGCATAGCGCGACGATCTGCGCCTGCGCGACTTTTGCGTAGCCTTTGATGTGGTCGTTGCCGCGCCCGCGCACGCCGCAGATGGCAACGCGCACGCGATCGTTTGCGCCCAGCGCTCGACCGCTGGCGAAAGCTTTGCCGCTCGCTGCGAGCGATGCCGCACCTGCTGTCACCGCCGCGCCCGTCGCCTTGAGAAATTCACGCCGTTCGATCGTCATAATCTCCCCCGTTCTACGTATTAAAACCGCTTCAAAAATGGCCCGTGGCTGCATTGTACATCCGGCGTGGGACAGAATGTAAAGGAGGTAAAGGAAGTAGAGGCGATATAGGAGCGCAGCCGATTTTGCTGACTAAAACTCCGTTGATGGTGCAGGTTTGGCGAACATTTGCCGAATTGCGAACTTCCGGCGAAGTTTCCTGTTGCGAAACACGGCGTGCAGCCGGGAATTCCCAAATTGACGCGCTCTACTACAATGATGGCGTGCCGAAACGCCAATGCATCGAACGCGCTAAGTGGAGACTTGTGCCCGGCCGGCCCGCCGCGCCGCTTTCCGAGCATTACAAGCTCGACTGCGATCACGGTATGCCGATCATGGCGCTCTACAAGACCGGCGACGGCAGCGATGCGATTTATCTCTGCGCAAATCACGTCGCTGAAGTGCAAGTGCGCGTGGGGCACCAGAATTTCGGCGATGTGCGTGTGATTGAGGGCGAAGCCACTCCTGCGGCTAATGTTGTGGAGAACGCTGCTCCGGCGCAGGCTCCTGTGGCAGAACTTGAGGCACTCAAGCCCGCGCCTCCGATCGCCGCTCCAGTAAGGAGTGTGAAGAGCCTCAAGGCTGCAACAGTTATCGATCGGCCTCCTGTCCGTATGCCGGCGCGCGATTTGACGTTTGGCAACGCCGCAAAGGCGCTCGTGGACGAAGCCATCTGGAACATGGCGACAGGCGATTTTGAGTTGTACAAGACAGCGGTGCGGCAGGGAAGATCGACGATCGAAGCGGCGCTGGCGGCGGGCGGACAGTTGGGCGTGGTGCACCGCAAGATCAGCGAATATACGATCAAGCTGGAAGCCATATTGTTTGAGTCCAAGGCGCGAATCAGCCGGGAAGAGGCGATCGACAAGCCGTTTGAGCAGGCGACGCAGGAGATTATCGAAAGCGAAGCATTGCGCGATGCGCAGAAAGATGCCGCGATCGAGCATATTGGCAAGCTACAGGCATTGATTAACAAAGGGCTCGAAAGCGAGATCAATCCGCTGCAGGCGCATCGGGTTGTGTGCACGCTGGGCGAGCGCATGAATTGGGGAACGAGCGCGACCGTGGCCGAGGAACTAAGGCCGGTCTACCGCACGATCTATTCCAGTGCGCGGAGTGCGTTGCGCAAGAGCGCGCCGCACGCGCAGATGCTCGAAGAGCGGCTGGTGAATCTATTCGCGGCGCGAGCGGATTTGGACCATGTGATTGCCGCGAAGGACTCGCAGCGGCTTACGGCATAAGATTGCCGACGTATTAGGGCTTTTACCGTGGATTCCCATGAAATCATCGGTGCAGGTCAGCCTTGCGGTCTGTTCGACAGCTGGGTAGAGCTCCTCAATCGAGCTGGCATAGCGGCAAGGCAAATTCGTATCGCTGACTATGATAGTCAGCAGGGCTACAATCCCCCGCAGCATCCGCGTGGAAATGAAGTCTACGTATTGGTTCCTGCGGATCGCATTGAAGAGGCATTGAGGCTTCTGAGAAGTGTCAATACGTAAATGACCAGCTGACCACGGTCATCGCCACAACGAGTAGCAGGAAGCACAAGCTGACGATGCTGAGCGCCTTGCCGTGGCCCAAGAGGTAATCGCGCGATTCGCGGTTGATGCAGAGCAGGACGACAACGACCACAACGACGCCCCACGCGAGCATCGCCGGAACGCCCGGATATTTCCCGATCATGGCGAAAAACTGTCTTGGCGGCTGGCCGGCCGGAATCCATGACGGCAACATGGGAGCTGCGCCCGCTGCGAGCGAAAACGTGAGCAGTTTGCGCGTGAACCAACCCTTCACCTTCGGGCGCGCGGCCTTCCAGACAAGATAATCCCACGCGAGCAGCCCGATCACGAACGGTACCCATCCGTAGAGCGCGGCCTTGTGGTCAAACCACAGCCACGCGCGGAAGACGAACGGCGAATGCGGTGCCTGTGCAAGCTGCGGCAGCACCAGCACGCCGATGAGCGCGTTGCAGAGGACGGCGACGAGCAGCGTCGCAAGGCTCATCAACTGAAAGAAGTGGCGAGTCGCTGGTACTTTGCAACGGCTGCAAATAGATTCTTTAGGCAGAAAACTTTGGCCACAACGTTCGCAGAACACGCTTTCCCTCCACTGGGTTTGGTACCGGCGTATCGTGCGAAGTAGGCTAATTGACCGCGCCGTTGAAAACTACTGGCCTGAGGTGCAGCGAAGTGACGGCTCGGTTTCGCTTGTCCGCGCGGACTATGAGGTCAGGAGGTATAGGAGGTAGAGGATGCAAAGGAGGTAAAGGAGAAAAACCGAAAACGATCCGGAGTTTGAGTTGAGGCGCCTGTGCGAAGATAAGGACCGAAACTTTGGAGATTGAGATGCAATTGCTGGATTGGGTGGGCACGTTTGCCGCGATTTGTACAACCGGGGCCTTTATTCCGCAGATCATGAAGATTCGTCAGCGTGGCGGGGAGGACCTGTCATATTCAATGTTGCTGATTTATTTGGTTGGGATTCTTCTGTGGTTGTTCTATGGATTGCTGTTGCGCGCGCCGGAGATTATCTGGGCGAATGCGGCGACGGCGTTTCTGGTCCTGGTGGCGATGGTGCTGAAATTGACGCATCCCGCGCGGACGCGCGCACAGAAAGCTGATTGAAGCTGGCTGATTAGAGTCTAATAGGCGAAGCGCGGGTCAATATTCGAGCGGGGAATCGATGATTTTCCACGCGGCGGTCGGAAAGATATAGCCGTGCCAGTTGCGGTCATAGCGGAAGCCGATGCGGAACATGCGCCACTCGCCCTTCTTCTTGGGCGAGTTGTAGACCACGTATGGCGGCCACGCGAAGCCGAGGCTTGTGTGGGTCGATTTGCCGATGCGGAAGAAATGCGGCTTACGGCGCGACCTCCAGGAAAGATGGCGTTGCGCCCAGCAAACTACTGGAGCGAACGCGCGGCGGTCTTGGCCTTGATTGACGCAGCCCTGGCTGGTTGTAGTGCGCGGCGGCTGCGCGTTGCTTGTGCCGGAAAAGGCGAGCGCGAGCAGGATCAGAATTGGAAGAGCCACCCAGGCCGAGCGAGTCATTTGATATGAGTGCGACGTCTACATCTGAGACTATGATGCCGATTTCAGCGGCGGGGTGAAATACAGACTTCACCTGTTTGTACGTTTTTCGATGGCGCATCCGGCGCCTTGTGACAAAATTTGGCGTTTCAGCTGAATGCCGATCAACTCCAGAGGAAAAGCAGGCTAGCGATTAGCGCGAGGGGCATCGCGATCATTCCTACCTTGAAGAATTCCCATGCGGTGATTTCGACGTTTTCGCGCCGAAGGGCGATCAGCCAGAGAATGGTGGCAAGCGAGCCGGTGACCGAGAGGTTTGGCCCCAGATCGACGCCGAGCAGGATCGCGTGTGCGATTATGCCTGCGCTGTGCGTGTTTTGAATTGCGGCGCCGCCCATGAGTCCGACGGGAAGATTGTTCATTCCATTGGATAGCAGCGCGACGCTGAAGGCACCCGCGCCTTTTGCCGTCCATGCAGCGTCTTGGCTGAGACTCTTTAGGCTGTTGAGTCCCATGCGCAGCAGGCCCGCCTTTTGCATTGCTTCGACGATCACAAAAAGTCCAGCGACCAGCGGCAGAATCGACCACGAGACGCCCTTTGCGATGCGCAGCGGCATGCGGCGGTCATGCCAGGTCACGACGGCCAGCGCAAACACGGCCGCGCAGCACGTGGGCAAGCCGAGCGGAAGTCCCATCGCCGACGAGACAATAAGCGCAATTGCCGCGCACACCAGACCGGCCAAAGCGAGCTTCCCCTCAAAAGACAGCGAGACGCTTTCGATTTCGGGCGTCAGTTTTCCAGCAAGGTCGCGGCGTGCAAGCCAACGCAAGCATAAGTAAGTAACGATCACCGCCGCTAGTGAAGGAAAAATGAAAACGTGCAGCCAGTGGACGAGAGGCGGGATATTGCGCCCGAAGACGACCAGGTTTGCGGGATTCGAGATCGGGAAAATGAAACTCGCGGCGTTCGCGATGAGGGCACAAGCGAGCAGGTACGGTTTTGGCTCGACGCGAACTCGGCGAACTGCCGCCAGCACAGCCGGTGTGAGCACAACGGCCGTCGCATCGTTCGAAAGCACAGCCGTGACGACAATGCCTGTGACATAGATCAACGTGAACAGCCGCGCCGGCGAACTTCCGGAGTGTCTCGCGGCGGCATCGGCGATCCAATCGAACACGCCCTCTTCGCGAGCCAGTTCCGCAAGAATCATCATGCCTGCCAGAAACAGGTAAACGTCAAGCCCTTCACAGACGGCATGCTCAGCGTCGCGTAGCGGAAGCAGCCGCGCCGCAATCAGCAGAATTGCGCCGCCGCAAACCCAATACGCCTCCGCGATGCGCCGCGGCCGCACCAGCATCAGCAAAATACTTGCGAGCGAGATCGTCCAGATCAGGGCAGAGGCGGCGTGGCTGGTTGGCATCGACCCGATATCTTCACGTACAAAGTCGCTTTCTGTACCCGATTATTTGCGATGCAAAGGCCCGCTTCATTCCCGTTCGGTTTCCTACTCGGAACTCAAGAGTTTCGAAACGGGAAAGCATACGTGCAGTCTTCGCCTGTACTCCCCACAAGGTATTAAAAACAAATAGCTTAATCTTT
>DATNBB010000182.1:0-4560 GCA_035607335.1 Binatia bacterium
GCGCAAAAAATCAGGATGCTGACGATCCACAGCGTTTGTCCCATGCCTTCGCCGGGACCAGTAATGTCGCCGAGGCCGCTGAGAGGCGGATAGGCTGTCCAGCCGCTGATCGGCGCGCCGCCTTGCACGAAAAACGCCGCGAGCAGCACGATGAAGGCAGTGAAAGTGAGCCAGAAGCCGATCATGTTGAGAACGGGAAAGGCCATTTCGCGTGCGCCGATCTGAAGCGGCAAGAAATACGTGCCGAATGCGTTTTGCGGCGCAGTGGTGAGGACGAAGAAGACCATGATCGTGCCGTGCATCGTGACGAGCGCGAGATATTGCTCGGGCGTCATGATGCCGCCGGTGATGAAAGGCAGATGTCCCTTGGGCCACGCGAGGTGATAGCGCATCAGGAGGGAGAGAAGGATGCCCGTGGTGACTGCGATAAGCGATAGAAAAAGATATTGGAGGCCGATGACTTTGTGATCGGTGCTGAAGACGCGCGCGGTTGCTTTGGCGCTCATTGCGCAGCCGCCTGTTGCTTGAGGAAATTGTCGTAATCGGTTTCGCTCATGACTTTCAAGACGGCATGCATTTTCGAATGGCCGAGCCCGCAGAGTTGCGTGCAGACGATGTCATAATCGCCGGCTTTGTCGGGTGTGAAATGAACAGGAATCACGAGTCCGGGAACGGCGTCCTGTTGGAGACGGAGTTCACGAACGAAGAAAGAGTGGATCACGTCCTGCGAGCGAAGGAGCAGCTCGATAGGACGGCCGACGGGTACGGCGAGAGTGCCGGAAGTCACGATGTCGTCGCGACCATCGGGGCTATTAGGGTCGATGCCGAGGGCATTGCCAGTCTCGGCGCTGATTAGAGCAGGATCGATGCGCCCGAATCGGCCGTCAGGACCGGGATAACGGAACACGAACTGAAACTGCATTTCGGTGACTTCGATCTGAACAGAGCCGGTCGGAGGGCCGGTATAACGTACGGCGGCCCACGCTTTGCGTCCGAGAAATCCGAGGCCGAGAAAGATGACGATTGCGGCGGTGCCGCCCGCGATTTCGACGCCAAGATTGCCGGCGAAGAAACGGGCGCGCTGGCCGCGGTCGCGAAAAGAAAAGACCGCAAAGGCGAGGGCGAGTTGCGCCGCGACGAAGAGAATGCCGGTGATCCACAGCGTTAGATGATATTGATGGTCGATGTCGCGAGCGTTTGCCGTGATGGGAGCGGGCGCTGCGTATTGGCGCGAAGCGAAGAGGATGATGATGTAGACGACGAGGATGAGGATCGCAAGGGCGAAGAGTACGGCGGCGGTCGTGGAGCCTGTCTGGCGATTCGTCGCTTGCATAGATGGCGCAGAGCCCAGCAGAAATAACCATGCATTCTACATGGATTGAGGTGCGACGGCGCGCTTGAACTTGGCAGACGCATGGCGCGGGCTGCGGTGAGGCATCTCGTTGCGCCAGAGGCCGCTGCATGGCAACATATCGGCGGGTTCGGCGGTGTCGCGCAACGATTCGAAGCAACCGGCGCGAAGGCTGAGGCGTCTGAACGATTGAACTTCCATTCGGCAAAAGGGGCAGCTCATCTTGCGGGTGTGTGAATGGGCTTCGCGGTTTGCCGTCGGGGGAACCTAGAACGAGAGCGTCAGGGGACGCGATAAAGAAAGGTCATATGCGATTTAAAACCGCAGTCATACTGGCTGTATTTGCGCTTTTGTGCGCGTCGCAGGCGTGGTCGCAGGATGAGGAAGCTCCGACGGATCAATTCGAGATCGCCGCGAATCTTACGGCGAACCTGCAGGGAGAGACGTCCACCGCGGGCGTGACGGACCGGGCGACGTATTCGGGAGGCGTGCTGTTTAACGCGCGCTATCGACTTACGGAGCATCTCTATGCGGAGGCGAACGGCGGCTTTACGACGTACACGCAGTATTATCAGCCAGTGGCGGGCCAGGAACAGGCGAACATTTATGAAGGAACCGGCGGCATCGTGTATGAATTCAGGCCGCTGACGCAAAAGCTGCGGCCGTTCGTGGAAGTCGCGGGCGGCGTGCTTTATTTTTCGCCGGTGGCGACTGGGTCAACGCCGGGAGGCTCGAAAGCCGTGCAACCGATGGGTGCCGGCGGGTTGGGCATTGATTGGAAGATGAGCAGAAGCTTTTCGTTTCGCGCAGGATTTCGTGAACTGATTTACAGGCCGCCGTCGTTTGGAGTGTCGGCGCAGACGCTGAATACGTTTTCGCAGATGGCGGAGCCGTTTATCGGACTGTCGCTGCGATTCTAATGTTGTTTCTGTAAAACCAACCGAAGGAAGGGCGGGCGGGCCTGCAAATGGCTCGCCCTTTTTATTTTAGAAGAGCAAAGCCGATTCCTCGGAGATAAGCTTTTGCGGAAGGCCAGATCCAGTAATTTTCAGATTTGCGCCTGTTTTATGCTCGTAGGGAATCGCGTTGAAAAGTGCGAAAAGAAATGGTGCGGTCGAGTGGATTCGAACCACCACGGTATTGCTACCGCCAGCCCCTCAAGCTGGTGCGTCTGCCAGTTCCGCCACGACCGCATTACGAAATCGAGGATACGAGTTCACTTCGCTCTTTGCAGAGCTTCAGTAGATGATAAACGCGTTGCCTTATTTTCACAACTACGCCTGGTTATCGAAAAGCGCCCGACCGAAAAGCGGATAGGCTGCTACAAAGCGCGCATTGATGTGGAGACTGCGCCGCGAACCTTCGACACCGACGCTTTGCTTGACGTCGAATGCGGCGTAGTGTCAAATCATGGCCATTCGCGTGGATTTTTGCGCGCGCTAATCGCGAACCATCAGGATTTCGCGATGGCTGAGGCGCCTTGGGACCCGCGTTGTGACCGGCTGGCGGCTGTGAATTGCGCCGCCGGAATCCCATTTGCACGCGGGAGATTTTTCGAAAGCAATTGCTCGCAACCAGCGACTGAGGAATTTTTCCTTGCCATTTGTTCAAGCCAACGGTGTAAGGCACTTTTATCGTCTTGATGGCCGCGATGACCGTCCGGCGATCATTTTTTTACATTCGCTGGGCGTCGATCACGGCCAGTGGGATAAACAAGCGGCCGATCTTCTGCCGAATTTTCGTGTCTTGAGGTGCGACCTGCGTGGGCATGGAGCTTCGGATGCTTCGAAAGGCGGTTATTCGATCGAATTGCTGGGCAGGGATGTATTGGCGATTGCGGATGCGGTGGGGCTGGCGCGATTTGCGTTTTGCGGGCTCTCGCTCGGCGGAATGATCGGCCAGTGGCTCGGCGCCAATGCGGGCGACCGGCTCACGCATTTGGTGCTTGCGAATACGGCGGCGAAGTCGGCAAACCCGGGTGCGATGGAAGAGCGGCGGACTAAAGTGCTGAAGAGCGGGATGGCGGCCGTCGCCGATATGGTCATGGGGCGATTTTTCACGCCAGAGTCTGTCGCGGCAAATTTGCCGGAGGTGGCTTCGGTACGGCGCACGCTGCTGGCGACAAATCCCGAGGGATACGCAGGCTGCTGCGCGGCTGTGCGCGATATGGACAACACCGGATTTCTGGCAAAAATCCAGACGCATACGCTTGTGATTTTTGGCGATCGCGATCTTTCGACCCCGTGGAAGGGAAACGGCGATGTGCTCGGAGCGTCGATTCCCGGAGTGCAGGTGGCGGGATTGCCGACGGCGCATCTCTCGAATATCGAGGCACCACGATCATTTTCGGCAGCGCTCTTTGATTTCATGCAGCAGCCCGAAGGCGATCTGTTGGAAGAAGGCTTCAAGAAGCGGCGGGAAGTTCTTGGCGATGTGCACGTGGATCGCGCCGTGGCAAATACCAGCGACTTCAATCGTGAATTTCAGGAGATGCTGACGCGCATCGCATGGGGCACGATCTGGATGCGGCCGCATTTCGATCAGCGCCTGCGGCGGCTGATGGCGTTAACGACGCTTGCGACGCGTGCGGCTTGGGACGAATTTCGCATGCATTTGCGCACGGGGTTCGCTCACGAGCTTGAGCCTTGCGACGTGAAAGAGCTTCTCTTGCAGCTTTCGATTTATGCGGGATTTCCCGCGGCGAATACCGGATTTCATATCGCGATGGAGGAATTGCAAGGGCCTACCGAGAAGAGAGAGCACTGAATGTTGGCTTAGGAGAAAAAAGAATGGACCGCGAAGTCGCCCGCACGCTCATCAACCAGGAGTTGAGAAGACTCAAGGAATCGCCATATCGGGAATTGCTGAAGTTATTAGACAAGACTTCGACGACTATGTTGGAGGGACCTGACGGAGTTACGTATCAGATGGAAACTCAGGCCTTCTGGGACTCGAAGGCGGGTGGCAACATTAGGGTGATGGTTTCTGTAGATGATGGTCGGTTCTTCAGTGCTGTCAAGCCGCTGACAGGCGATTTCATCATCTCGCCTGATGGGTCATTTCTTTAACCAAACTGTGGAATGCTGGCCTTACGGTCGCCCGGTCCAAACAGGGGCGAGCCAAGCGACGGGCTTCGCTGGGTCCGCGCCGGGAGCGTCGCCGCCGCCCGCATTCCAGACGCGAACAAAGAAATATTTGTTCGTGGAATT
>DATNBB010000198.1:0-15506 GCA_035607335.1 Binatia bacterium
ACGGGCCGGCAGATGCCCGGGCGGCGCTGGTCGGACGGCTTGCACCAGGCCGTGGAAGCCAAAGAAGGCGTGAAGATCGAGCGCGAAAATCAGACGCTCGCAACAATCACCTTCCAGAATTATTTCCGTATGTACAAGAAATTGTCTGGCATGACCGGTACGGCGGATACGGAAGCGCCCGAATTCAACAAGATTTACGCCTTAGAAGTAGTTTGCATTCCCACAAACAAGAAGTTAATCCGCATCGAGCATCCTGACGTTGTTTACCGCACCGAAGGCGAGAAATTTGAAGCCGTAGTGGACGGAATCCTTCAAGAAGACGGCTCGAAAGCCAACGGCATTCGCCAGTATTTCGAAAGCGGACAGCCCGTTCTGGTAGGCAGCATCTCGATCGAAAAATCGGAAAAAATCGCCGAACTCTTGCGTAAATCGGGAATTCCACACCAGGTTCTCAACGCCAAGCAGCACGAGCGCGAAGCGAAAATCATCGCGCAAGCCGGGCGCAAGGGCGCGGTCACCGTCTCGACCAACATGGCAGGCCGCGGAACGGACATCCTTCTCGGCGGCAATCCCGAAGCCATGACGCGCGAACATTTTCTGAAAAATAGAATCGCGATTCCCTACGCGCCGGCAGCATCCGTGATTGGCGGAGGAGCAGGGACGGAAACTCCCGCTCAAGCCGACGCTCACGCAGCCGCGGACGGTGCGAGTTCTTCAAGTAATGGCGCAAGCGCCTCAAACGGCGCCAGCCCGGCGGCTGGTCCCGCGATGGTGCTCTTTCAGCAGGAAGGCAAGATTTTCCAGGTGCCTCTCGATCAGTGGAAGCCGGTGTACGACAGTTTTGTCGAGCAGTGTCGCGCCGAGCATGACGAAGTCGTCGCCATGGGCGGCTTGCACATTTTGGGAACTGAACGCCACGAAGCCCGCCGTATCGATAATCAGCTTCGCGGACGCGCCGGCCGCCAAGGCGACCCTGGTGAGTCCCGTTTCTTTCTCTCCCTTGAAGACGATTTGATGCGTATTTTCGGCGGCGACAAGGTGAAAGCCCTGATGTATCGCCTGGGCATGACCGAAGGCGTGCCGATCGAATCGCGGCTGATCAGCAAGCGCATCGAGAATGCGCAAGAGGCCGTCGAAGCGCAGCATTTTGAAGCCAGAAAGCACCTGCTCGAATACGACGATGTGATGAACAAGCAGCGCGAGACGATCTATTCGCTGCGCCGCGGTTTCCTCGAAGGTCGCGATCAGAAGGAGTTCGTTCTCGAGCGCGCGGAAATGATTATGGATAGCCTCGTCGAGACCTATTGTCCGCGCGAGCAGCACCCGGATCAGTGGAACGTGACGCAATTCGCAAACGAAGTGCTGAACCAATACGGAATGGACTTGAAATCCATCGGCGTCGATCCGGCCGCGATGAATCACGATGAACTCGGCGCCGTAATGGTGGAAAAGGTTCGCGAGCGCTACGAGCAGAAAGAAGCGCTGTTCGGCGCGCCCACCATGCGTTGGCTCGAGCGCCATATTTTGCTCGATATCGTAGACGCACAATGGAAAGACCACCTGCTCACTCTCGATCATTTGAAGGAAGGGATCGGTCTGCGCGGTTACGGGCAGAAGGATCCGCTCGTCGAATTTAAGCGCGAAGCGTTTAATCTCTTCGAAGGGCTCATGGATCGCATCGACAACGAATCGGTGAGATTCCTGTTCCTTGTGCGTCCGGCTGAACCGCAACAGGTGGCGGCTGTCGCGGCTCCTCGTAGCAGCTCTGCGCCGGCAGCCAGAGGCGATGGTTCGACTGCTGCCCAGCAGCGCGAGGAAACGCCCGCATCGTCCATCGCGAGACAGATCGAACAGCGTCAACGCAGGCAGCAGCAAAATCTACAGTTCCAGGCTGGTTCGCAGCCGGCAGAGGCGCCAAAGCCCGTTCGCGCAGGAGCTAAAGTCGGGCGCAACGATCCATGTCCCTGCGGCTCAGGCAAGAAATATAAGAAGTGCCACGGCGCCGAAGCATAGAGCGCGACGGCATCCGTTAACCGCGCCTGCCCTCCACACCGCCTCGTCTTCAATATCGAAACTTACCGCCGCAACTTCCCCCCCTAGACGAATTTTATGGTAGTCTCCCCAGCAAACGACCTGTCGAACAAGTGGGGGTGCGCCATGGAATCTTCCGTTTTGGGAGCGTGCCGCAAGACATCGTGCGGCAATGCAATCCCGTCCAGCCTAGCCGCCGAACAACTTTGCCTCGATCACTTTCTCGATGAAGCATTCGCCCGCACGGATCAGGCGCTGGAGCGTTGCCGTGCTGGCCAGGCGATTGATTCGCTGGGCCTGGAGTGGCTATTGGCCGACTCTTTGGCCATAGTAAATAACCTGGATGACGAGCCGACCGAACGCAATGCCGATCAGCGTGACAGGATGCTCGAACTTCTGCTGATTCTCGCCAATCTGCATGAGTATGTTGCTCGCCGCCCGGTCAAAATTGTTCGCCCTGCATGAGATCTGGCATGTCGCTACGATCTCAAGCTATTCGGCGCAGCAAGGAAGTTCTCGCCATCGGGATGAATGACCTGTGGCCATTGGCGCAAAAAGAAAAAGCCGCCGATCCGCTCCAGCAAGCGGACCAGCGGCCCTTCCCTTCACCGATACAACGCTAAGACGTCGCCGTTAGCTCTTCGACAGCAGTTGCTACCAGCACGGCTTTCCCCGTCTGAGAGTTCACGAGAACGTATCCCACCACGCGCAATGGAACGGTGCCCGTAAGCCCGGAAAGCCCGCTCACGCCGGAGAAAATCGTCTGGTTCGTCGTCATCACCGTCAGAGGTGACGGCAGCAGAACGCCGGCCGTGCCGTTGTCATCCAGCCCAAAGCTGCCCACATTTCCGCTTTGGATCACAACGCTGTTGGCGTGCAGATTCCCTTCCTGCCCCTGACGTCGCAGCACCACGCGGTGCGGCGTGAGTGTTGTCGTCCCGTTCGTCGTCACCACTTTGCCGCCCACGTCCACGCGCTGGCCCGCCGCAAGCAGCGAGTTGTTGAAGAGCAATGTCGTCAGCGGCAAACTGATATGCCCGATTCGATAAACTTCACTGCCGTCGAGCGTCAACGTGGTGATGTCGCCGTCGTTGATTCCATTGATGGCAGGCAATTCGCGCCGCACGTAGAGATCGGCTGCCGTCGCCGCTCCGCTTGGTGGACGAATACTGGTGAATAGTCCGCCCAGCACGAAGTGATCGTTCGAGACAACCTCGACTTCTGTCGCATCGATGTAATGCGATACTCGGTCCAGCGTGCCCGAAATTGAAACGATTGTGTTCGTCGTGAAAGTGTTCTCCGGAATCGTGGGATCGTCCATTGCCGTGGTCGGCGCCGTTTGCACGGTCCATGTGCGGCCCGCGGGTCCTTGCACTGTGAACATCGTCGGGCTGATGACGCTCGTCACGCCGGCATCGAAATCGTCGATTGAGACTTCCGCATCGGCGGCATCGCGCAACGCCATCTCAAAAGTAGGATTGATTACGCCCGTCACATTTCCGCTGCTATCCACCTGAATCGACTTGCGCAAATCGAATTCCATGCGCAAGCCCACCAAGTCCGCACTCTGAAGGACAAACGGTTTGGCAAACGTAACCGTTGCTGACGCCGGAGAGAGCGTTCCCGTTATGGTCGAAATCGCCGGTGGGTTTTGTGTCGTATCGATGTAGCCGATTTGCGCCGCGGAGAGCGTCACCGTTGCCGACGTATACGTTCCCGTAGGCACGGACTGTAAATCGATCAATTGGTGAAGCCCGCTCAGTTGCGCAAAATCGACCACTTGAGGCGAGCTGAGCACGCTCACGTCTGTCGATCCGTTCGAGAGTGTTATGCCGCTCACCGTCACAAGGCACGAAACGACGCTTGGCAACGGCGCATCCGTGCCGATCGTGAATACCGAAGCGGACTGCGTCCCTCCTCCGCCTCCACCGTTTGTTCCGTACGATCCACCGCCGCAGGCTGCCAGTCCAAAAGCGGCAAGAAGACAAGCGAACACACCCATACCTTTGAAATGCCGCATTGAAAATCTCCTTCTCTAAGAATGGATAATTACTAAGA
This sequence comes from Binatia bacterium, assembly GCA_035607335.1. Classification (GTDB taxonomy): domain Bacteria; phylum Acidobacteriota; class Terriglobia; order Acidiferrales; family UBA7541; genus Palsa-295. The sequence goes on from DATNBB010000198.1 coordinate 4,090, forward strand.
ACTTCAGAACCACAACCCGATTTCGGCTGCTGCGAGTAGAACACAGGCGCTACAAAAAAGTTTCTTCGGCGTGGCACATTTGCACCGTACCCGCGAATGAATGGCTATACACATGGCGAGACAGCACTTAGCTCATGCCGCGCATCGTAGTAGACTGAAAGCACGCTCCATCCTGTTTCTGGTACCGATTCTGGCTGAGGGGGGAAATATATGTCTCGTTCGAAGAGCCTCATGACCGCGTTTGCCATGAGCGCGTTGCTCATCTTGGTTTTGAGCGGCGGCTGTTCATCCAAACCCAAAGACGCGCAACTCGTCACGACGATTCAGTCGCAGATGTTTGCCGATGCGCAATTGAAGAGCGCTAATTTGCAAGTGGCCGTCGTTAATGGGGAGGCCACGCTTAAGGGAACCGTGCCCAATGATGCGGCGCACCTCGAAGCCTACAAGATCGCGACGCAAACTCCGGGCGTAACAAAAGTGAATGATCAGATGGTTGTCGAGGACCAGAGCGCGCAGGCAAGCGCGGTTACCGATGCAACGCAGGCTGACGCGCCGGCGCCGCAGGTCGCGCCTGAACCGGCGCCTGTTCCGGAAAAGCGCGCGGACCGTGCGAAACTGGAGACCCATCGTCCATCGGCCAATCGGCATGATCGCGACAATTCGCACGCCGAGTTGGCAGATGATTCCACGCCCGCTCCACAATCCAGCGCGCAACAAATGCCCTCGCCGGCAGCATCGTCTACCCCCCAGATGACGCCACAGCCGGCCGCTCCGCCAACTCCTGCACCCGAGGCTGTGCCTCCGCCACCCCCACAACCGAAGAAATATGTCGTGCCGGCAGGCTCAACCGTGTCGGTGCGCATGATCGATTCCATCGATTCGTCGGTGAACCAGGCGGGCGAAGTCTTTCAGGCCTCGCTCGATGCGCCGATTGTTGTGGATAACGAAGTCGTGGTGCCGAAGGGCGCGAATGTTTATGTCCGGCTTACGAGCGCTGCATCGGCCGGCAAAATGACGGGACAGAGCGAGCTTCGCTTGCAGCTCGTTAAGGTCGAGTATCAGGGCGGTTCGTTCCCGTTGGTCAGCGGCACGTACACCGAATCCGGAAAATCCCGCACGAAGGACACCGAGAAAAAAGTCGGCGGAGGAGCTGTTCTCGGCGCCATCATCGGAGCGATTGCCGGGGGCGGAAAAGGCGCGGCAATTGGCGCTGCTGCGGGAGCCGGTGCTGGTGGCGTCTACCAGGGAGCCACAAATGGGCAGCAGGTGAAAATTCCGTCCGAAACCAAGCTCGATTTCCAGCTCGACCAGCCGGCCACAATCACCGTAATGCCGAGGTCGGCGCCAACAAGCGACTCACAGTCCAACTGATTTCGAATGCCCGAACCTTCTTAGGAAAGGCGGCTAATCTCTCACGAGAGGCCGCTTTTCTTTTTCGGGCCGGTCTAGAAAAACTCAAGAACGCGGGAAATCCCTTCCGCGAATTCATCGCTCGGCACGATCAAGCTCACGACCATGTATCCATCGCTCGGAAAATCGTAGAAATGCCCCGGATGCACGTAGACGCCGCGCGACTCAAGCAGGTCGATTGCTGCGTCTTCGTCCGATCGAATCGCCGGTACGCGCACCACCGCGTTCCATCCCCCCTCAACTTCGAGTCGGCTGCAGCGCGGATGTGACGCAAGTTGTGCATCCAATTCCGCGAGGTTCGTTGTCGTGCGCTTCACCAGTTGCCGCTGAAAATCGTCGCGTAACCCCAGCAGCGCTGGAAGCGCGCACTGTACGGGCGCGTTCATCGAAAGATAGGTGTCGGCGATCACTTCGAGGCGCCCCAGCGCCCTTTCTTTCGCCTCGCCGGGCCCGGTTGTTGCGATCCACCCCGCCTTCATCTGCGGCAATCCACATATTTTGGAGAGGCCGCTTAAAACAAACGTCAGCGCGTCGCGATTGGCTATGAAGCTCGGAGGATGCTCTTGTGAATAAGAGAAATCATAAAATACCTCGTCGGCGATAAGTGCCATGCCGTGTGTCGCACAGATATTCGACAATTGTGCGGCTTGGGCGGCTTTCACATAGTGGCCCGTTGGATTGTTGGGGTGCACGACTATCGCGGCACGGGTTCTCAGCCCGATCGCACGCTCCAGGCTGTAAAAATCAATATGCCAGCCGTGATCGTAAAGTAGCGAATACCTCGCGAGGCGTACGTCATGAATCTCCGCAAGATAATCGAAGAGCGGATAGCTTGGCGTCGGGATCAGGATTTCGTCGCCCGGATTACAGAGCGTGCGAAAAAGGAATGAATACGCTTCGCTGGTGCCTGTGGTGAGGAAAATTTCCTCGGAAGAAATCCTGCCGCCAAGCTGCGCATAGTAATCGCATATGGCGGCACGCGCTGCAGGCAGTCCATGTGGATCTGGCGAATAGCGTAGGATTGCAGGATCGCTGAACGCGCGCAGAATCGTGCTGTCGTCAAAAGAAAACCCGCAGGTCGTTGGATTCGAGGCGCTTAGATCGAGGATCGCGTCGCCCGCTGCGCGGCGCCGCGCCAGTGAACGCGTGAGACGGTTTTCTTCCAGATTCCAGTCGGTGCGGTCCGCGAACATAAAAAGATGTAAGCATAAACGCTCTCACGTGCGGACAAATCCCGCAAGGGAATGTCTGATCGCTGCTCACGGGCATGGGTGGCTGTTTCGCTTGCGTTCGGTGCCTTCAACTTCGCTTTACGCGTACGTCGATTTCGCGCCCATATTCCGGTCGTGCCGTTCGCGCGTAATGCGCTCCAAATATCCGCTCTCGCGAAACGCCTTCATCGGTTCTTCAGGCAATCCGCGCCCGCGCCGCCATTCGCGAATCATCGGCCGAACGTCAATCCAAAACGCGCTGCGCAGGCATTCCTCGGCATCCACAACCGCGCACTCCTTCTGGAGCGTCGCAAGCCGCTGTTGATCCACGAGCGCAGCCTTCGCATAAAGCTCCTGCGCCGTGCAAATCGTCTGAATCGCCGCTTCAATCTTTCCCTTCAAATTGTGGCTCTGATCGATCATGAACGCGATATCCGCGGGTTTTCCCTTCTCCGCCCGATACGCATGCAGCTCATGAAAAATCCGAAACACCTGATAGGGATCAATCGAACCAAGCGTCAAGTCGTCGTCTGCGTATTTCCTGTCGTTAAAATGAAATCCGCCCATCATGCGCTGATGCAGGAGCCACGCAACGATCTGTTCGATATTCTGTGCCGCATAATGATGTCCCGTATCGACAAGCACCACCGCCTGCGGACCGGCCGCCTTCGCCAGCAGCAGCGCCATGCCCCAGTCGGCAATATCGGTGTGATAGAAAGCCGGCTCGAATGGCTTGTACTCCACGAGCATCCGTTGGCCCGGAAGCATGCTCGCGTGCGCCTCGCGCAGCCCCTCTTCGAAATATTCAACGCGCTTGCGAATGCTCTGCGATCCGGGATAATTCGAACCATCGGCGAACCACAGCGAAATGTCGCGCGAGCCGAGCGCCGCCGCAATCGCGATCGACTCCTTGATATGATCCAGCGCCTTTTTCCTTATGCTCGCGTCCGGATTCCCCAGCGACCCATATTTATATTCCTGGTCCTGAAACACATTGGGATTGATCGCCCCGGCGCGGATGCCGTATTTCTGCGCGATCTTCTGGACGTTCCCCGCGCCCGCTGATCCCTCCGGCACGTCCCAAAGCACATGCAGCGCGAGCGTCGGGCACGCGCCCGTCACCGCATGCACCTGCGCCGCATCGCTGAATTTTTCTTCTATGGATGTCGCAGCCGCGGCCTGAATGAATTTCCCAAATCGCGTGCCAGTATTCGCAAAACCCCAGGAAGGAAGTTCAATCTGCAGCTCGTCGAGCGCCTTGCCTACCGCTTCTATCTGTTGGTCTTTCATCTCGCCCCTCTCACGGGACGCATTCTAATCCAATCGGCCTTACAATCGGCTGGATTTTGAGGCCAACGAACCCTCAAGCGAGTTCCCCAACATCGCGTCCGCATACTTCGCCACTGCATCGAACTTCACGCCCGTCGCGGAATCGTACTCTCCAGCCAGAGCGGCAAGCTGCACCGCGAAATTCCCGATAGTGGAACTTTCCGCCGACCCAACCACAACCTCGATCCCCGTGCGCTCCGCCGTGAGGCGGTTAAGCAACTCGTTCCGCCCGCCCCCGCCAACGATATACAGCCTCCGAATCTTCTTCTTCGTGATCGCCGCCACGTCCGCAAGCACCTGCGCATAACGCGCCGCCAGGCTGTGCAGCACGATATTCGCCATCCGCACGATTCCATCGCGCCCGTTCGTCAGCGCGCCGCGGCCAGACTGTGCCCGCCGCGCATTAACCACCGCCGGCAAATTGCCCGGCAGCAGAAATTCCGGATCGTCTACGTCGATCAAATGGTCGGGCGCAGGCAGCTTCTCGCAAGCGGCGATCAACTCCTCAATCGAAAGATCGTATCCTTGCTTCTTCCATTGCTCCAGGCACTGCCGCAGCAGCCACATCCCATTCACGTTTTTCAGGAAGCACGTCTTCCCGCCGACGCCCCCCAAATTCGTAAAATTACTCGCGAACGCTTCCTTCGTCGCGCAAGGCGTATCGAGCAGCGTCCCCACCAGCGACCACGTCCCCGAGCTGATAAACGCCCAATCCTCGCCGTCCGCCGGGATCCCCGCAATCGCCGAAGCCGTATCGTGGCACGCCGGCATAATCAACTGCGCATCGCGCAACGCCGGCAGTTCCGCCAGCGCCGCCTTCAACGGTCCCGCAACATACCCCGGCCGCACAATCTTGTGCGTCGCGCCTCGATCGATTCCCGTCGCATGAAAGACCTCGTCGCACCAGTCGTGCGTCTTCCGTTCCACAAGCTCCGAGTGCGTCACATTCGTGTATTCGCAGACGGCCTCGCCGCCCAGCCAGTGCGTCACAAATTCGGAAATTTGCAGCCACGGCAAATGCTCGTCGACGCCGTCCGCGCGATCCGCGAAAAGCTGGTAAATCGTATTGATACGATGGAATTGAATCCCAGTCAGCTCGTACAGCCGCTCGCGCGAAATGACCTTGTGAACCTGCTTCTCTGCCTCGACGGTCCGCTCGTCGCGATAGCAAAAAGCCTTCCCCGCAGCGCCGCCATCGCTCGTCACGCGAACGTAATCAACTCCCCATCCATCCACGCCGATAGACGCAATTCCCTCGCTGGCCGCCGCCGCGCAAAGCCGAATCCCCTCCTCCACTCCCGCGCAAACGTGCTCGATATCCCAGTAAAGCCTGCGTCCTTCCGCCACGGGCCCGTTCGGAAAGCGGTGAATCAATTCCGGCGTCGGCCGATTCTTGTCCCTTCGCAATAACGAGACACGACAGCTCTCGCCTCCCAAATCCACAGCCACCAGCGCCTTTTCTGTCACTCGCTCTCCCGAGCCAAATCCCTTGTAATCCGCATCAACCGCATCATCGCGCAAGCCGAACTGCCGCCTCCTATCTCAGGAAAGCGTCGCTCAATCCTCCATCCACCGGAATGATGTGCCCGCTCGTGCAGCGCGAATGCGGACCGGCTAAAAACAATATCGCCTGCGCGCAATCGTCTGGCTCGATCGGCTGATGCGTCAGCGTCCTCTTCGCGTAAAACTCCGCAAGCTGATTCCGCAATTGATCGTCCGTTGCCTTCGCGTCGAACTCAATCCCATACTTCTTCAGCGACGCAATCACGCGATCGCGCGGAAACATCGTCGACCCCTTCACCACCGTCGCCGGACTAATCCCGTTCACGCGAATTTTCGGCGAGAACGCAATCGCCATTTCACGAACCAGATGGCTCACCGCCGCCTTGCTCACGTCGTACGCTTCGCTGCCCTTTTTCGCAACTACTGCGTTCGCCGAGCTTGTCAGCACGATTGATGCATCCAGGTTCTGGTCTTTCAAAATCTGCGCCGCTTCATCCACCAGCCGATGATTCGCGGTCACATTGATGTCTAGTGTCGTGTCCCACTGCGCATCGCTGATTTTCCCGTCCGGCGACGACGGGAATATTGCTGCGGTATTGATGATGATATCAACACCGCCGTAGGTTGCCACCACTTCCCGCAGCGCCTGCTTGATCGCGGCTCGGTCGCGGATATCGATCGAAGCGCCCAAAGCGGCCTCTTTGCCGACCACCTTCCGCGCATCTTCCGCCGCCTTCTTCGCATCGCTCGCTTCGCGATCTGCCACCACCACGTGCGCGCCGCGCTGCGCTGCCAGTTGACCGCTCGCGCGCCCGATCCCATTCGCGCCACCAACCACCAACGCCACGCGCCGGCTCAGTTCCTTTTCCGGCGGACGCCGCCGAATCTTCGCTTCTTCCAGCGCCCAATACTCAATCCGAAACGCCTCGGAAGGCGGCAGCGCTACGTAATTCTCATACACCGTAAACGCATCCGTCTTCGCCGCGCGCCCTGCCTGCGGCAATTCCTTCGGCGGAGCGCCCGTCGAAAGCGCCGTCGCTCCCTCCATCACGTGAATCGCATTCGTGTAAAACTCGCCTGTGATCCGCGCTTCCGTCTTGTCTTTCGCGAAGCTGAACATCCCGATCCCCGGCACGAGTACCACCGTCGGATTCGGGTCGCGCATCGCCGGCGAATCCGGCTGCGCAAAACCCTTGTAATATTCCGCATATTCCACGCGATACGTCTTCAGCGCCGCATCGATCTTCTCGCGCAACCCTTCCAGGTTCTGCGAAGGCGCCCACTCCACATACAGCGGCCGGATCTTCGTCCGAATAAAATGATCCGGGCAGCTCGTTCCCAGATGCGCCAGCTTCTTCGCGTCCTTCGAATTGACGAACCTCTGCACCTCGGGCAAATCATTAAAATGCCCGATCAATCGCGTCTGCACGGAAACTCGTCCGCGAATATAAGGGAAAATATCGATGGCCAGTTCGCGATGATTCGCCAGTTGCTTGCAGGTTTGCCCGCCAAAGATCTTTTCGCCCTTCTTTTCCGCGTGTTCCATCACGAATTGGCCAAGCTGATCGATAATCGTGATCGTGTTCACGTAGCAATCGCGTTGCGTGTCGCCCCACGTGAAGAGTCCGTGCCCGCCGAGCACGATTCCATCGCAGCCGGGGTTATCCTGCACGGCTTTCCGCAGCATCATTCCCAATTCGAATCCCGGCCTCTGCCACGGCAGCCAAACGAGCTTGTGGCCGAACCGCTTGTTGAACTCTTCCATCTTCTCGCGCCCGTTTGCCGCCGCTGCCAGCGCAATACCCCAATCCGGGTGCAGGTGGTCGATGTGTTCGAAGGGCAAAAACCCATGCAACGACGTATCGATGGAAGCAGCGACTGGGTTCTCGCCAAACGTGCACATCGGATACATCCCCACCATCTCATCCTCGAACTCAACGCCGCGATAACGCCGCTCCAGCGAATGCAGCTTATCCATATAAAGCGTCGCGAATCCGCTGCGCTTGATCGTCCCGATATCGCCGCCGCTTCCCTTCACCCACAGCACTTTCACATCCTCGCCGGTGATCGGGTCCTTGCACGTAATTTTTGAGCTGGTATTCCCGCCGCCGAAGTTTGTGATCCGCAGATCCGAGCCGAGCAGGTTCGATCGATAGCGAAGCTGATCGGGGCCGTCGAGTTTCTGCGCTTCCTGATCGTTCCACCGGTCCTCAAGATAACGAAGCTGTTCAAGTGTCTTCATTCTCGCGATTCCTCTCGTTGACATGGCAATCTTCCTGAACTTCAAATTCCGGGGCGCGAAACTCTTCGCAATTTCAAGATGCCGTCATCCTGAGCCGCGCCGCCTTAAGGGCGCGGCGAAGGACCCCTCTTGCCTTTCTCTCTTCTCGCCCTCACTCCATCGCAAATTGGTCATAGCCTACAACAGCTTGTGACCTTTTCATCGCACGCCAAATGTGCCTCTCCTCCACAAAAACAAAACTTCCGTCATCCTGAAGGCCGCGCAGAGCGGCCTGAAGGACCCCTCTTGCCTTTTTGCGCGTATATACCGTCAAGCCGCTACGCAATCCAGCGCCGTAGGCGCGGGCACAACTTAGCCCAGCGCATAAGCGCTGGGGTAAAGGAGATTCAAAGCGGAGCGCCGTAGGTGCGGCACAGACGACTTCTGTGCAATCGGCTTTCATGCTCCCTACTAGCAGCCTCACACGTCAAGTGCGCACAACTCGCCAGAGCCTCTTGCCGGTTTGCTCCTCATGGTCACCCGAAGGCTGGCAAGCAGGCTGTTCCTGCGCTCACTGGAGAACTTCCTCGCGGTAGCAACAGAAAACATTACTTCACGCCGCCCCGAAATTGCAATAGCGCAATTGTTCCAAATACGAAACGCAAGCTGTCCAGAGCCATTCTGTCCACTTCTGTCCGCGTTTTTCGCGAAAAATAATTTCGGCTCGTAACTCCGGCGCACTCCGCCGCAATACTCGCCAAGCTCTATTTCATTAGGAAATTAAGTTATTTTTTCTTGACTTCTCTATATCAATGGATGTACGTTCCCGCCCACGAAAATCTTCATTCTGGGGTGGGGCTTCAGCGACTTGATCGCACCCTGGTGGAAAGCAAGCGTGTGCTTGAGACGTTTCGCTGCTTAGGCGAGAATTCGGCGCTATATCTCGGCCCTAGTACCTTCGGGCCCGTAATACTCCATTTGTTTCCTACCTTGCCAATCTTGCGCCTCGCGTCCGTGCATCCGACACGAAAGCGCTTCGATCAACCGACTTACATACTGCAACTCTCGAAGGACATGCAATTCCAAGGAGCGACAAGATGCATAAATTAGCGGGGGTGGTCTTAAGAAAAGGAGGCGGCTGGTGTCTAGCGTCACTGCTGGCAGTCACCGTCCTCTTGGTAGGGATATCTGTCGGGTCTGCGGCTGCCCAGACGATTAACGGGCAGATCGCCGGAACGGTGACCGACCCGACCGGCGCTGTGATCGTTGGAGCAAAAGTGACGCTGACCTATCCTCTTACCGGCCAGCAAAGGGTGGTACAGACCTCGAACTCGGGCGATTTCGTTTTCCCTGATCTCGTACCCGGCACGTATGACATCACAATCGAGCAGGCCGGTTTTCAGACCTACTCGCAAAAGGGCATCGCTGTCGCGCCAACGGAAAAAGTGGCTTTGCACACGATCCCGCTCTCAGTCGGCAACGTGAGCACTGAGGTCACGGTCCAGGCGAGCGCCACCCACGTGGAGACGGATAGCTCAGAACACTCGGCTCTCGTCAACACGACCCAAATGACCGATGTTACGGTGAAGGGCCGCAATTACATGTCTTATATTGCCCTTCTCCCCGGCGTGACTAATAACAGCCCGGGCGGCGGCGACGCACCCGGATGGGACAACACGGATGGCATCACCATCAATGGCGGTAACAATGCCGTCATCGTGATGTTGAATGGTATCGCCAGCTCGGACGACGGCATCGGCAATAGCTCCGCCGCTTACCTCGCCCCCAGCACGGATGCCATTCAGGAAATGAAGGTCCAGACCGGCAATCTCAACGCCGAATACGGCGCCCGCAACGGTGGCTCGATCAACGTGATGTTCAAGACGGGCACCAACCAATTTCACGGCGACCTCTACGATTACGAGCGCAACCGCTTTTTCAACGCGAACACCTACTTCAATAAGGAAAGCGCCAATCCTTATACTCGGGCGCATCCCTCCAGCTATACGTATCACAATCCGGGCGGCACCATCGGCGGCCCGTTCTGGTTGCCCAAGGTTCCCTTTAATAAAAACCGTGACAAACTCTTCCTTTTCTTCTCCGCGGACTTGCTGCGCCGCAACACGGGTTCGACATCCACTGCGCTTGTGCCCAGTCAAGAGGAGCGTGCGGGTAATTTCTCAGAAATTGCCTCGAGTCCCACTCCGATTGCAGGATGTAACGATTCGAAAGGTAACCCCGTTGCTGGTTGCTCCGTTCCTGCCAATATATTCGGACTGGGTAACTCGTCCTTCACTGGGACGGAGGTCTACTGCCCGGGAACGGAACCGGTATCGGGACCGAACCAAGTTTGGTCCGCGTCGAACCCTTACCTCTCCCCTGCTCAAGCCACTAACGTCACCGCGGCCTGCGGTGCTAACCCGATCACCGCAACTCCATGGGTCGGCGCTCCCGGCTCCGTTAACCCACTACTGAACCTCTTCCCGTTGCCGAACTGCAATAGCGACTCGGATCTCTATAACGGCGGCCTCGGCGACGGTACCGCTGCCAAATCAGCCAATCCCACTCTCAATATTCCGGCTTGCGGAGCAGGCATCGGAACCGCTTACACGAACAACTACAATTACACTCTGCTCACAGTCACACAAAATCCACGAAGCGATTACGTTCTCACCGGCCAATACAATCTTTCGAAGAACAACATCTGGACGGTTGACCTGGAGAAGGGCTACCAATGCACCTGCGGCGGGACCTTCCTGGGTTCGAACAACGGCTGGAACGAGTTGACGACCAATTACGAGATTCACGGCGGCGAGGTTTCTTCTAACCTCGTGTCGACGCTTCGTCCGAACCTCGTCAATGAGTTCATTGTCGGCACCACTCGTGCCTTACAAACCGTCTTCCCGGCGAACACCACGAATGCAAATGCTTCCGGCTACTTTGGCCGCAACGTACGTAACAATGGCGGTCTCGGCCCCAGCGTTCTCCCGGTAATCTTTCCTGACCCGAGCAATTCGAAGTTCGGAAAGAACTCCCAGTCCTTGGCGGCGAATCCATTTAACTTCGTTCCCACAACCAGCTATGGCAGCAACTATGCCGGTACATCCGGAGACAACCGCTACCCCTTCTTCGGCACGGACACCCATTACAACCTCCAGGACGACCTTACGTGGATTAAGGGCGCTCATGCAATCAAGGGTGGCTTCTATTTTGAGAAGGTCTCGCGCAATGGCCCGGCTGGCGGCGGCGCCTTGGGCGGTTGGAACGGCAATATCAACTTCCAGGGGAATTCGACCAACCCCAACGACATAAACCTGGGTTTGGCCAACGCATACTATGGTGTGTTTCAGAGCTACAACGAAACCAGCACGCATCCGAACGGTTATGACCGTTTCCACGGCGAAGAATGGTTCATTCAGGACACGTGGAAAATAACCCGTCGTGTCACGTTGGACTACGGTATGCGTTTCGCACACGATGTCCCGAGCTTCGACACGGTGTTAATCTCCGACTTCCGTCCCGACGTCTATCAGGCCTCCGCTCAGCCCGGACTTATCGCTCCCTGCATGGTGGGCGGCGTCCGCATGGGCTGCTACGGTTCGACAACGTTCACCCAGTCTGCTATTGGGCAATTCGCCCCAATAGCGGTATCGGGAGTCACCCCGTTCCAGGGCATCGTCGCCTACACACCCGGCACGCCCGTGATGAACACGCCACCACTCAACATTCTGCCTCGCTTCGGT
>DATNBB010000210.1:0-6464 GCA_035607335.1 Binatia bacterium
CCGCCTTTCCCCGACATCCGCTCAGTCCTCCTACCACGCCCACTGCGAGTAGCAGTACGCCTGCAATTACCCCAAACCTTCCCGTCATTCCCGAGTCTCCTGTCAATTATTGCAGTCGCTTGTTTAAGCTAGATAAGATGCGCATACGCGTGATTCGGACTCCGCTCTTTTGCACCGCCCTGCAGTCGTCCTCGCACCCTGAAACACCCATTCTATTCGAAAGAGTTCTCCACAACACCCGAAAGCCCTTGCAACTCTAAGCCCCACCTTCCGCTCGGTTCATCGGGCATGGGAATGATCCGCTTGCGTCAGGACGGCCTGCCCCGTTTCAAGCAGAGACTTCAGATTCGAAAGAATCTTCGGCCATCCCCCTGAAACAGCCTGAATGAACTTCGAATCCGGGTACTCGATCATGTGTGTTATGGTGAGCCGCACGGTCGCGCCAACCGGCTCGAGTTCCATCGTGCAGAGGGAGACGCCTTCCGCTTTCAATTCTGGCCTGAACTCGTTGCGCCACTTAAGGCGCATGCGCTTCGGTCGATCGAATTCGAGAATCTCGCCCGTGTCGCCGATCCTCCCGTCAGGGAACAACATTTGCCACTCTGCACCCTTCTTCCATTCGCTTTCGATATGCATTCCGAACCAATACTCCTTCATTTGGGCGGGGTCGGTCAGCGCGGACCATAGCTTCTCGGGCGTCGTGCGGATGAAAATTACATAGACGAAAGTGCTTTGTGCTGATTGGCTCATGACTATTCTTCCTCCAAATTCCTTCTAAGTTTTGAGAGTGCTTGCAGCCGGGGCTGCTCGAACTTGCTGATCCATCGCTCAGCGATTTCGTTGATAGGTACAGGATTGATGAAATGAAGCCGTTCCCTTCCTTCGCGCTTCCAGGAGATCAGGTTGGCGTTTTTGAGAATCGTCAGATGCTTCGCGACCGCTTGCCTCGTCATCTCCAGACCAACGCAGAGTTCGCCGAGAGTCTGGCCGTTCTTCCGGCGCAACCGGTCGAGAAGCTTGCGGCGGCTTGCGTCCGCTAGTGCCCTGAAAACCGCGTCGTCGTTCATCTCGGGATAGGGAACCATTTAGTTGCATAATAACAATATGCAACCATTCGGTTGCATGTCAAGAGAATTTTTAGGGATTCGCGTATTCGCATGGGGCTCAGACCGTACTCAGTCCTTCGCCGAGCTATCGTCGTGGCCCGTCCGGGCACGTCATTGTTTCGAACGCTCGAGTCCATTCACCCCACATAGGCTGTTGACTTGCGCATTTTCCTCGCGGAATAATGCACATGTTCGGGTGTTGGAGTTCACCCTAAACCGCCCCTAAAGGGGGCAGATGACTCCTACTAGAGGGTTTGTTTCTGGCCTGGGGTCGTTTGCCTGCTCGCCGTTCCCCGCGCTGAATCCCTCGAAGAGTATCGACTAGCACAGCAAACCCTTAACATGACCAAATACCTGATCGTTGCTTTTGGCGGCGCGCTCGGCTCCATGCTGCGGTTCTGGGCCGGAACCTTCGTCGGAGGCCGCCTCGGCACGCGCTTTCCGTACGGCACATTCGTCATCAACATCACTGCGTCGTTTCTCATCGGCTTTATTATGACGATTCTCGCCGAACGCGCGCACTTAAGCGCAAATTGGAGATACCTGCTGGTGATCGGCTTTCTCGGCGGCTACAGCACATTTTCTTCTTTCGAATGGGAGACATTCGCCGTCTTCCGCGATGGAGAATTGTTAATCGCCGGGCTGAACGTCGCGCTCAGCGTCGCCGTAGGCTTTATCGCCGTCTGGCTCGGCGTCATCGCCGGAAAAACGGTCGCTTGAAATGAAACAACCGAACAACTCGATGGAAGGGGGGCTTCAACCTCGTCGTAACCGCCGCCCCATGAAAGGACTTTAGCCCCTGAAGCCGTGTCTTTTTTGAGGAGAATCAATGCTGAAACCGGGCCCTGCTAAAAAAGTGAGCATCTACGTCGGCGAGGATCATCACTATCGCGGCCAATCCGTTTACTCCGCCATATTGAATTTCCTCTTTTATCACGGCATATCGGGCGCGAGTGTCGTGCGAGGCGTTGCTGGCTTCGGCGCCGACCATCATCTCCACTCGACGCGCGCTGAGGCTCTCACTGCCGACCTGCCGATGAAGATTGAATTCATCGAGTCCGCTGAAAAGGTTGAAGAAGTCCTGCCCAAGCTTCGCGAACTCGCCGGGACGGGCCTGATCGAAATTCAGGACACGATCATCGTCAAACCCGCCGAAACCGAAGCCGATAAAAAGCAGCAGTCGTCCCCGCCCTCGCTAAAACGCCGGGGCACCGCAAAACTGATGCGCATCTTCATCGGCGAAAACGACAAATGGCGCGGTATGCCGCTCTACAAAGCCTTGGTCGAGAGCATGCGCGCGCATGACATTGCGGGCGTCACCGTTTACCACGGCATCCTCGGCTACGGCGCCAACCGTCGCATCCACAAAGATTCCGCGCTGCACCTTTCGCATGACCGTCCTGTAATGCTCTCGGTCGTCGACACAGAGGAAAAGCTACGCGCCTATTTCCCGATCCTCGATGACATGGTGCTGCAAGGCCTCGTCGTTTTTTCGGATGTTGACGTGATCAAGTACACGCACAATTTCGACGCCGCCGAACGCCGAAAGGAGGATCGCTCATGAAACTCCCCGGAAAAGCCAAAATGATTCGCATCTATTTCGGCGAGGACGACAAATGGAAAGAGAAGCCTCTCTATCGTGCGATCGTCGAAAAATGCCGCGAACTTGACATCGCAGGCGCCACAGTCCTTCGCGGAATCGCCGGATACGGTGCGAGCAGCCTGATTCGCGAATCGCACATGCTGTCCTTCTCGCATGACGCACCGCTGATGGTCACCATCATCGATGCCGACGAAAAAATCCAGCAACTGCTTCCCTTCCTCGACGAAGCCGTCGACCAGGGCCTAATCGCCATCTCCGAAGTCGAAGTAATCAAATACGTCCACCAGGACGGCCTCCGCTCGTAGTTCTTATTGATTTGAATTGCGCCATCATGCCGCTGAACGTTGTGCATGCGCATTGAAACTCAAGCCTGGCTTGACATACAATGTATGTACAAATAAGGAGCGAAAGGGATGACTCAGGCGATTGCCAGAAGGCCCATGCGGACGCGACGGCTTAACATTCGGGCGACCGAATCTCAAGAGGAACTCATCCGAACGGGAGCAAATACGAAGGGCGTCAGTGTGACCGATTTCATTCTGGAGAGCGCTTGCCTTCAGGCTGAGCAAACAATTGCAGACCAGCGCGAGTTCGTACTCTCGCCTAAGCGGTGGCAAGCCTTTATTGAGGCACTTGACCGCCCCGCTGGAATTAAGCCTGGTCTTGTGCGACTGTTTGCCGAAGCGCGCGGAAAGAAGCGCGGATCGCGCAAGTGAGCTCCGAGGCGGACGACAGGATAGAAAAGCTCGCCAGCCAACATCAGGTTTCGTCGTTCCAGTGCGGCCGATCATCCCTCGACGATTGGCTTAAGCGCTTTGCTCTCACAAATCAGCAGAACGACTCCGCGCGCACTTATGTATTGCTGCGCCAAGGGGTCAGGATCGCCGGTTATTACTCGCTTTCAGCAGGTTCGGTGAGAAGAGAGGAGGCGACCGCTCGGATCGCTAAGGGCCTTGCGCGACACCCGATCGGAGTGATTTTGCTGGCCAGACTTGCCATCGATTTACGTGAGCAGGGCGCGGGCCTTGGCAAGGCTCTGCTCCTTGACGCTCTCGGGCGCTGCCTCGTTGCCAGCGACTCGATAGGAGCCAGGGCTGTGCTCGTGCATGCTCTTGACGACGCAGCATCGGCCTTCTATAGGAAATTTGGCTTCACCGAATCGCCAACGGACCCGCGCCAGCTCATGCTTCTAATGAAAGATCTGCGTGCTAGCCGTAACGCGGCTTTGGGCTGAGCCTTGTTTCAAACAATGGCGGAAGACAAGCACCGCATGTAGTTACGGCGCGGACCAGAGCAGCTTCCGATCCTTGTTGTACAGGGTGATTGAGGCGCCGGTGGTTTGTTGCGCTTTTCCGGTCCTGGAAATTTTCGTGCCGTTGCCAAGGTTCGTGGATGAGCCGTCTTGATCGAGCAATTCGAGGCTCGTGCCGTCTTTTGTGACGCCGACGTGCACTAGCGCGTTCTGCGTTCCCGTCAGCGACAGCGACGAGCCCGTGCCCTGCTGAACGCTGATTGCCAATCCTGACTGATGATCCGGGTCGGAGAGCAGCACCTGCGGCCCGCTCGGCGTGCCGTCATTCAAAGAGATGGTGACGAGCGCCGTCCCGCTTTGATTGAGCAAACGAAGACTCGGCCCCGTGCCTGCCATCGCGAGTTCCGCGCGTTCGCGTCCTGAAGCATCCTTGAGAATGAAACTCTGCGCTTCGATTTTTTCCGGCACCACCGGCTCGGCAGGAGGCGCCGGTGCAGCCGCTTTCGGCTTGGTCGCGGGCTTGGTGGTCTTGCGATGCGTCGTCTGCGCCACCAGCACTCCCGCTAACACGATGGACGCGAGCGCGGCCACGCAAACGAGTGCCGCCCGTTTGAGCCTGCGGTTCTGCCGCTCAAGCTTTTCAATGCGCGCCAGGATCGCGTTCTTTTCGTCAGTGCTCATATGATCTCCCGTGAGTTCAGTAGCGTGCACACTTTCCTTGTTCAATTGTGCAGCAATCGACGCCGCGGGAGCCAAAATCCTGTGAGGTAGGCTAACTGCTAGTAACCGAGCATGGCGCAGCAAGCATGCACTACGTTCGTGGATTGCGTGACGGAGCCCGACCTGAAATCGCGCTAAAAAGAGAGTGGGTCTTAGCGATCCGGGTCCGCCGGATCAGGGCGCAGCCATCAACTTCGCGAGCGAAGCATCTGCTTCTGCAAGCTCTTGTGTCGCCTTCGCCGCGTCAGACGCATCGCGTGGCTGTAGTTTGTGTATTTTTTCCACTTGCTGCCACGTATCGCGGCTCTTCTGATATTGCGCCTGCGCCTGCTTCCAATCGCGCAGCCGCTCGGCCGCAGCGATTCCAGGCTGCTTCGCCATATGGGCAAACGCAAACCCTGACGCAGCATACGCGCTTGCCACATTCGGCAGTTTGTCCGTATTTTCGCTGGGATCGGCTTGATACAGCGCCAGCGCAATTTCTAATCCGGCGCGGATATTTTCCATTCCCGTTGTGACTTCGCCAAGTTCGACCTGCACTTTGCCAAGCTCGCTATCGGAGACGCCAAGCCACAGCTTCGAATTCTTGTCGTTAGGATCGGACGCTGAAGTCGCCTTGAATCCCGCCTGCGCTTTCTCGTAATAACCTTCCGCCTGCGCATGATCGCCCATCTGCTCGAAATAACTCGCAATCACGTCCGTGTGCTCGAACACATATTCCCTGAATGACCGGTCCTTCGGATGCGCGGCTGCCAGCGCGTTCATCACGTCAAGGCCCTGCCGCGTGGCCGCAATCGCATCTGCAGGACGCCCCATCTCGGAAAAAACCGTCCCAATTTCGCCGTAAGTCCCCGAGAGCCGCGTTCGTACCTGCGCATACAAATCCGCATCTGTTGTCGTGATCGTCTCACGAATCGCCGCAGATTTTCTCAAGCTGGCAAGCGAATCCTGAAACTCCGCCAACTCGTGCTGTGCCACACCAAGCACGTAATACGAGCCGGCCAGCCCTTCTTGATCGGTAGTGGTGCTCCTTGCGGACTCAAATCCCTCCTCGATCTGAACCGACTTCTGCGCATAATCGAGGGCTTCTTGATATTCCCCGCTCGACGAAAGCATCAGCCCGAGCATTTCATACGTGTTTGCCAGTCTGGTCAGGCTGTCATGCGAATTGTGCTCCTCCGCGGCAATCGCTTGCCGAATCGCCACGGCTTTCTTCAAGCTCGACAACGCCTGCGCGGTATCGCCCACATTCGCGCTGTCAAACGCCCCTTGCACCTCGCCAACCCGCTCGTACGCCGTCGCCAATTCGCGTTGAAACGATAGATCGCCGTTCGCCTCCTGCGCGAGGCTGTCCAAATACGTAAGCGCTTTGCTCACCACAAGCTCTCGCGCCGCCGTCGATCCCGGCAGCCCGCGAAGAGCGTCGTTCACGTCAAACATCAGCGAATTCGCCAGCGATCGCACGTCGTTGAAACGCCGCTCCGCGCGGGCGCGCTGGATTTGCGCCAGATGCGCTTCCCACATGGCCGCAATCAAGCCACCCGTCAAGCTCAATACGACAAGCATCGCTGCCGTCACAATCTTCTTTTCGCGCCGGACGAACTTTCCTGCGCGATAGCGAAGCGTGTCCTTATGCGCTAGTACGGGCCGGCCTTCGAGATAGCGCCGAATATCTTCCGAAAGCTGCTCGACCGATCCGTAGCGCCGCGCCGGCTCCTTGCGCAACGCCTTCAACACGATGTTGTCGAGATCGCCCGCAATCCTTGCGCCGAAGCTATCGCGC
>DATNBB010000212.1:0-11369 GCA_035607335.1 Binatia bacterium
AGTATTGACGAATACCTCCGTAAGCGTCTCATGCCAGTGGAAGGCGCGATTCCACACGTCGAAGGAATCGAGATGTATGGCAACTCCATTCCCGCCGGAACGGTCGGTGGCGACCTTTTTGAGTACATCAATTTTCAACAGCGATATGACATCGATGCCCGCATTCAGCGGGCATTGGCGCTATCGGAAGAATATTTAAAACCGCTCGCGGAAGGAACGCCGCCCAATAATTCTGTCGACGATCATGTTAACTGGTTGAAGTCGAGGCCAGATTATCGGCCGGAAATGGAGTCCGCGTACAGAGAAGCGCGCAGCTCCGAGCAAGTGCGTGTTGCCGAAGATCTGCGCGAACTCTACAGCACAGCGGGAGTCCTGCTCGTCGATGCCGAGGGACACGGGCTCATCTCCGCGAAAATCGCATCAACGGTGCACGATACGTTCCATGCGCTGATGCTCTCCGAGCTGGATCACCGTGGAAAAATTACCGCGGAGCTGTTTGAAAGGCTGAATCTGCGCCTGGCGCAGTCGGCGACAGCTCGCAATGCGCTCGGAAGAAGCGGGAACCAGAATGCACAGGAAATCGCAACGATGCTTTACGGCGAAGTGCGCCCGTATGGAAACTTCCGATTCGTCAACTTCGGACATCCGGCTCCCTTGGTGTTCTCCGCCGAGTACCGGCAGTTTATGGAAGTCGACAAAACCCGAATGACGCAATTCCTGCCTTTGGGTTTGCACATTCCGGACGACCACCCCGACCGGAAGAGATATTTCTCATTGGACTCGAAAGAGCGCAAGGACGAACCCTCGGGTGTTGCCGAGCTCACACTGATGAGTCCTGGCGACATCTTTTTGCTCTACACCGACGGAGTCTACGACGGCAGCGACAAGGAAGAGCGCAAGCAGCTTGAAGCGGTGATGCGGGACCATTACCGCCAACCGGCGAAGGAAATCTGTAATGCCTTCCTGGATTATGCCGTAAGAAGAGACGATTATCTCCGGCAGGTCGGCGATGAGAATCTTATTGACGACAAGACCGTCTTCATTATCAAACGCAACTGACGAATAATCGTTCAGTGCTTTGGAAATTCGCGAATGTATATCGGAGACGAGTGTCTTTGTGCGGACCGAGTGAGAATGGTGGACGGCAGGGGATTCGAACCCCCGACCCCCGCGTTGCGAACGCGATGCTCTCCCAACTGAGCTAGCCGCCCACCGGCAGGCGATAGACGCAGAAAAGCCATGCGCGCCCATCATGCTGAGGCATTATTCTAACAAACGAGGCACTAGCGTCCAACAGACACTTCTGAAGAGCTTTCACAGAAATCCAAGGCTTTTAACTCAGGAGGAAGGACGGGAGCCTCACCGCGTGATGAAACGTTGGTAGTATAGGGAGGCAATATCGGGAGATCGTGAGTCTCCGCTTTGATTGCTTCCAACGTTTCGGCGAAGCCCCCGCCGACATCAGATGCGACGAGCTTAAGTAGCGCAGACAAAACGATCCATACTGTAAACGCTGTATTTTTGGCCAAATGTAGGTTTGCCTACTAAAACGCTTTGCGAAATGCGGCTAGAGTGCCCCAAAACGTCACGTAGCCAGAGAAGCTACTCCCGCGCGCATGCCAACTGCGCGGAGGACAAGGTCGGCAAGCCCGCGGATCAACAGAGGCGAGTCGTTGAGAGCAGGCATCGTGTGAAATTCGTGGATTCCGAGCGATTCGGCATGCTCACGCGCTTCGATATTAATCTCGTGGAGCGTCTCGATATGCTCCGTGAGGAAGGATATCGGAATTACGAGCACGCGGCGCACGCCTTCGCGGGCCAAGCTCTCGATTGTCCCCGTTAAAGACGGCTGAAGCCATTTCTGCGGCCCGACTTTGCTCTGGTAGCAGAGGACGTGCGGATTGTTCCATGCGCCGAGCTGGCGCACCAATTGAACCGTCGTTTCGATGTGCTTTGGATACGGATCGCCCTTTTCCACAAGCGCCATGGGAAGACCATGAGCGCTAAAAAGAAGCACGACGGAGCTTGGATCCGGCACATCGTTAAGGACGCTGTCGACCCGTTCGACGATTGCGGCAATATAGTCCGGATGATCGTAGAAGTGCTCCACCAAGCGAACCGGGGTGTGCGGCTTATAGTGCCGGTCCCAATCTTTTAGGCTGCTGGCCGTGGTGGCAAAAGAATATTGCGGATAGAGCGGCAGGAGAACCAGTTCCTCGTAAGGCTCACGCTCAAGCGCGGCAATCGCTTCCTGCGTGTTCGGGTGCCAGTAACGCATTGCTACAACCACGTTTGCCGGCACGTGATGCGACAACGCCGCTTCCAGGGCGACTGCCTGTTCATTCGTGAGGCGCCGGATCGGCGAGCCTCCACCTATCTCGGCGTAATGTTTGGCGACCGTCTTCGAGCGAGTGGTGGAAATCAGCTTTGCAAGGGGTTTGCGTGCCAGGAAGGAACCGGGAAAATTGATGATATCGGGGTCGCAAAACAGGTTGTAGAGAAACGGCTCGACCGCATCGAGCGTATCTGGGCCACCCAACTGAAATAAAACGACGCCAATTCTTCTTTGTTCAGACACGTTGGCACCACCAAGACGACCGGGAACACTCCTTATACCATACCCCGTGAGCGCAGAAGGTCAAGAACAGGAATTTGCAGGCCCGCAGCCGATCAATCGTGAAGCTGCTGCTTGAGGCGCTCGATTTCCTCGCGGACATGGCCGATCCTCTTCGCTACGGATACCTCGTAGACGAAAAAAACCGCCCATACGACCATCCAAGCCGTGAAAAGAAACTGAAAATCACTCATGAGCCATACCCCTTCCTACAATTCCCCGCGTCGGCGGTGCGGACTGCGCATCCATCTCCCGAGATTCGATTTCCACGCGAAGTTCGTCCGCTTCGAAACGGAGCTTTTCGAGACGATAGCGGTCGGCCAAGATGAGGATCATTACCAACACAATCGAGACCATGCAGAGAAAGAAGACCGATAACATCGTGTGGTTGATCGACTTTGGCCCTCCAAAGAGCACAGGCTGCGGATGCTGCCCTCTTGGCCAGAGCGTGGTCGCCAGCAGCACGATCGGCAAGTCCAGGTATGCAAATATGCCAAACACGGCCGAGAGCGTTGCGCGCCGATGTGGATCCTCGATCAGCTCGCGCAACAACAGATATGAAATGTAAAGCAGCCAGAGAATGAAGGTGCTGGTCAGGCGCGGATCCCATGTCCACCAAATACCCCAAACAGGCTTGCCCCAAAGCATCCCCGTAATGAGGCCGCCCGTGCAGCACAGGACGCCGACTTCAGCGCTCGACGCGCCGAGCAAGTCCCACATAGGGCGGCGCGAGACGAGCCATGCAATATTCGAAAAACAGGCAATCGAGAGCACCACGGTCATCGCTGTCCAAAGAGGAACGTGAAAATAGAAAATGCGCTGAATTAAGTGCATGGTCGCTTCATCCGGCGCGATGAACAAGGCGGCATAACCCGCACAAAAAACGAGCAGGGCAAGCGCAATACTTATGGAAATACGGGCTTTCATCGAAGCTACAGTTTACCCCTCTGCCAGAAAATCTGAAAGAAGCCAGGACGTTGTAAGAAAAACCACATCGAAGCCGATCAGAAAAATCATCCAGGTCCGGTCGAGTTCGTGTGCTTCACCGAAGAGCGAAATCGTGGTCGACACAGCGGCGATCAGCAACGGCGTAAGAAACGGGAGAAGCAATACGGGCAACAATAACTCCCGCATCCGGGCATGTGCGGAAATCGCCGAGAAGACTGTGCCGGTGGTGACCAGACCGACCGTTCCCAGAAACAAAACCAACGCCAACCGGCCGAGAATTCCGACGAGCGAAACATTGTAGAACAGGCTAAAGACCGGTACCAGAATCGCTTCCGCGATCGAAAGGAAGACGAGGTTCGCCAGGATTTTCGCGGTCAGGACGGCAAAACTGGGAACAGGCGCCATGCGCAATGCGTCCAATGTGTCATTCGTCTGCTCTCGCGCAAATGACGGATTCACCATCAGAGAGCCCGCAAAGAAGAATGCGATCCAGAGCAGGCCAGGGCCAAAGCGCCGCGCTTCGGCTGGAGTTGGGTCGAAAGCGAAGTTAAAAAAAACGATGATGATGAGTGAAAAGACTACGGTTGCCGTCAGCAGTTCGCGCGTGCGAAATTCGAGACGACATTCCTTCGCGAAGAGTGTGAATGCAGCGCGTAAGCCATTCATCGGTCAGGCCTCGGCGCGCATGGATTCGAGCAATTGCCGAAGGTCACCGCCGGCGCCGGTGTCCTGCTGGAGCCGTCCGCCGGCAAGCACGATAGCTCGGCTCGCAAGTTCGAGAGATTCGTTGCGCGCGTGGGTGCTCATGATCACGGTGCAACCATCGCCGCGCAGCCGCTTCAGCGTTGCGCCGAGCCATTCTAGGCCTTGACGATCGAGGCCCGCGGCGGGTTCATCGAGAAGCAGCAGGCTCGGCGAATGTAACAGGGCCCTCGCGATTGCAAGGCGCTGCCGCATGCCGCGCGAAAAGGTACGGACTTGGCTCGTAGCACGGGAGGAGAGGCCACAAGCTTGCAACGCGCTCGCAACGCGCGCCGGCACGTTCTCAAGGGCGTAGAGCTTCGCGAACAGCGTCAGATTCTCTTCGGCGGATAGTTCGTCGTAAAGAAGCAGGCTGTGGCCGACGAGCCCTGTGCGGCCTTTTACATCGCGGAACGGAACTTGCTGATCGGTGCTTTCCGCGAAAAACGTTACGGCGCCACGGCTCGGACGCATAAGTTGTGCCGCGATTCGGAGCAGAGTGGTCTTCCCCGCCCCGTTGTGTCCTAAGAGCGCGACAAACTCGCCGGGAGCAATTTCGAGCGAGAGGCTTCGAAGAGCAATGAGCGCACCGAAGCGGCGTTCGATTCGCTCGAAGCGAATGCCTAGTCCGGGTTTTGCGACAGAAGGCGCAGCGGCGGAGGCCAAGGCGCGAGTTAACCTTGCACGAGCTCGCGCAATTTCTGATCGATGCGCTGGCGCTCGCGGGCGTAGTCGTCGGCGGAGATGGTGCCGGCTTGATGGCGAAGTTCGAGGCGGAAGAGAGCGTCCTTTAACTGATCAAGGCTGCCACTTACGGCGGCATCGAGGTCGGTGACGGAGCGAAATTCAGTCGATTTAGCGGCAGGCTTTGGCCCCGGAGAAACAGGCGCGGCCTGAATTGCGGCAGCAGCAGCTTCACCATTCGCAGAAGCGAGAACCGGTTGCGGCCGTCGCACGATAAGCGCCGCGCCCAGCACGAAAATTGCTGCGAATCCCGCGACAAGAATCCATTTCAGGCTATCCAAGCGCGCCGGCAAGGTGGTTATGCTGGCCGTCGGCGCCTCTGAGGCAGAACTGCTTTGCGTGTTGTCGGCCGGCGCGTTGTCCGCATTTGACGGCGGCGGTGCGGTACCCGAAACAGAAGCTGTCAGCTCGGCATTGGATGCCACAGCCTGGCGCAGGTAAAGCTTGTAGCCTTGGGCCGTACCGCCAGGGACAAAACCCGCTGCGTCGACATGAACGGTCGGGGGAGCAGCATACCCCACTTGCTCGGCAGCGTACGGCGAAACGGTCTCTACCGTAGCTTGGTTATTTGGATATGGAACGTGATAGCTGATTTGGACTTCGCTTTCGCCGGGCCGAAACGCGTAATCGATCGCCTTCAGTCCGTTGCCCTTGTCGACGGGAGTCTCTATCACGGGCATTCCAGATGCTGCACCCGCGGACACATCGCCAATCTGCGCGCCTTTAGGCAGATTGAAGAGAAAGGACCCACCCGAACGGTAATAGGCCACAGGTGGATTGGTATTGTTGGTGACCTTGAACAACTCACCGACCGTAAGGTCCGTGCCATTCGGTTGCAGCACGATATAGTGTGTCGAAATGCTGATTGCGCTCGTCTTATCCGTCGGCTCGAACACTTGTACATCGGCAGTCGTCATTCCAGGCGTGACGGGCTGATGATAATTCACGCCACGATAGACCGCGCGCAAAAGCATCGGACCGCTGCCCAGGAGATCGCTGCTCAACTGATAGTGGCCCTGCCCGTCTGTTTTTGTGTTGGCCACGGGCTGCATCGTACCCTGCAGCTGAATGAGAATGACGTCGACATCCGGGGCAGGCTTATTCGTAGTGCCGTTGGTGACCGTACCGGAAATTGTGCCTGCAAGCGAAACGGATGCAAGGAGGCAAGGAAGCAAGGAGGCAAGGAAAAGCCTGCGCACGGCGAGGTGCAACACGTTAGCGTGCTTTCGTCTCATCAGGCGCGTCCCTTCCCCGATGCGGCTTGGCGCGTCGCGGCCGTCGGTGCAGCGCCCATCAGCGTGTCCATTTCAGCCAAAACTCGCGCCGCCTCGATTTCGAGCGATTGCTTCGTCTCTTCGTAATCGGCGTCGGAAAATTTCCCGGCGCGATATTCGAAGCGAAGGTCGCGAAGATTGTCGTAAATAATATCGCGACGTTCCATCAGTTGATCGAGTTTCGTGCGATGAGCGGCGATATCCGACGGCTCAAGGCGGACGTTGAAAACGAAGAGAATCACCGCCGCTGCGAGCAAGACGCAGGCCACAATAATGTCGACGCTACTCATCGCCTTCTCCCGATTCGCGATGCGCCCGCGCCAGAAGAGCTGCGTCGATCGGCGGACCATCTGCGGGAACCGTGGTTGATCGCTCGCGCCAACGGGTAACGACGCCCCACACCAGCAGCACGGCAACTATCGGCAGAGCCACAGGCATTACCCAAGCAAGCAGATCGAAACCCTTCTTCGGCGGCTCTACCAGAACCGTTGGGCCATACTCCTGCACCGCAGCCTGAAGAATCTGGTCGTCGGACTGGCCTTTAGTGACAGCTGCGCTGATTTCCTTCAGCTCCGCCTTGGCCACATCGCACGGACCTGCAAAGTTCCCGCCGCTATGCGTGCACATGCCCGCAGCATCATCGCAGCCGCCACACATGCACTTCACGCGCTTACCGAGTTCCTCCGCGCGCGCAGTCTGCGCGGGAGAAAGGCCTGTATCCGGTGGCGCGGTGATGGCGCCCTGCTGCGCTTGGACAGACCCGGACATGGCTGCGGCGAGAAACAGCACAGTCGTCGCGCAAAGAAACAGACGAGGAAACGTCATCTTGCCTCGGAGGGATATATTAGCGGCTTGGCGAAACTCACTCATTGAGACTCGCACGATGCGTAATCGGAGCCATCGCAGGGGCAACAGCTCCTTCGGGCGAGATCGGCTCGCTGATGCGCGTTTCCACAGGCCGCAAAACTATCCCGGTACGGCGATTCGGCAACATCGCCAGTCCCGTACCCAGCACAACGATCACGCCGCCAAACCAAATCCATTTCACCAAGGGATTCAGATATGCATGGATCACAGGCTGGTTTGTGTCCGGGCTAATGCCGGAATAGACCACGTACAGATCGCGCAACGGCGAGCTTTCCACCGCTACGATTGTTTCGGTCACTTGGCTAGCACTATATGTGCGGCGCTCAGGATAGAGCATCATCACGGACTTGCCGTCGCGAAAAACCTCCATCGTGGCACGCTGGGCATCATAGTTGGCGTTCGTATCTTCGTCGTAATTCTGGACGAGCAGCGAATACGGGCCGATGGTCATTGTGTCGCCAACGTGCATCTGGCGCTCAACATCCTTATTGAATGCAGAGCCCATGATGCCGATGAAGATCACGATCATCCCGAAATGAACGATGTACCCGCCGTAGCGCCGTGTGTTGCGCATCGTCAACTCGCGGGCGGACGTGAAAATATCCGTGTGGTCGCGGGCGGAGATCACACGAGCGCCGCGATAAAACTCCGAGAAGATCGTCAGAGTCACGAATACCGACAGAATGAGGCAAATCAGCGCGTAAAAGTTACGGAAGCCAAAAATGTATGCGGCAATGCCGGAGGCGACGCCTACCGCCGCAGGCCAGGCAAAATTGCGCCGCAAACCGTCAAGCGAAGTCTTGCGCCAAGCCAGCAACGGACCGACGCCCGTGAGAAAAATCAAAAACAGCGCAATCGGAACGTTCACCTTGTCAAAGAACGGCGCGCCGACACTGATCTTATTGCCCGTAATCCATTCCGAAAAGATCGGGAAGAGCGTGCCCCACAGAACGGCAAAGCAAGCGGCCAAGAGAATCAAATTGTTAAAGAGGAAGCTCGATTCGCGCGAAACCAGCGAGTCCAGTTGATTGTCGCTGCGCAGATAATCGCGATTCTTGTACCAGGCAACGATGCAGACCGCCAGAATGATGCCCAGGAAACTGTAGAACCAACCGCCGATATTCGATTCGGCGAAGGCATGGACGGAGCTTACCAAGCCGGTTCGCGTGAGCATCGTGCCCAAAATACACAGCATGAACGTGCTGAAGACGAGCCACACGTTCCAAACTTTCATCATGCCGCGCTTTTCTTGCATCATCACCGAGTGCAAGAACGCAGTCGCCGTGATCCAAGGTAGCAACGATGCGTTTTCTACGGGATCCCACGACCAGTAGCCGCCCCAACCGAGCACAGCGTATGCCCAGTGCGCGCCCAGCAGAATACCAATCGTCTGAAACGTCCATGCGACCATCGTCCAACGGCGCGTGATGTGAATCCATTTTTCGCCGGGGTATCGGCCGAGCAGCGCCGCTAGCGCAAACGCGAACGGGATCGTGAATCCCGTATAGCCGGAATACAGCATCGGCGGATGAATCACCATCTCCGGATACTGAAGCAGCGGATTAAGACCGCTGCCCTCGGCGATTCGCGCCATGTGCATCACGCCGGTCCCATCGGCTGCGCCGAGAATACGGAACGGACTCTCGATGAAATTATTCAGCGTGAGGAAGAAAATCTGAACGCCCGCGAGAATGACGCCAACATAGGGCATCAGCTCGGGATGGCGCTTGCGGTTCAGGAACAGCGCGAAGAAGACGTAAATCGAAAGTAGGAACGTCCACCAGAGCAGCGAACCTTCCTGACCGGACCACAGCGCCGCAAGTTTGTAATACCAGGGCAGCGCGGTATTGCTGTGCGCAGCCACATAAGCGAGCGAGAAATTGTCCGTCTGGAGAAAATATTCGAGAGTCGCAACGGCGAGCGCGACGAGGACACAAACGGCCATGCCTGCGTTGCGCGCGCTTTTGATCAACAGCGGACGGCGCGTGATGATGCCGGCAATTCCAGCTACAAACGCGTATACGGCCGCGACCAACGCGAGAAGCAGTGCAAATGAGCCAAAAATATCCACGGATTTCTTCCCGTCCTAACTGCCGCTGCCGACTGGAGCGGGATTCGCCATGGTCTGGCTTGGGGCTGGTGTCACGCCGGGTGGCGTCGCCTGATATTTGGACGCGCACTTTGCTTGAATCTGCTCGGCTTGGAAGTGCCCATTCGACGCAAGATGGCCCTCGACAAGCGCCTGCGCGCCATCCTTGAACGTGTCAGGCAGCGGATCGGTGCCAGTGTAAACCACGGGCATCGTCCTGCCTTCCTCCTCGAGCATAAATTGAATATGCCCGTCAACGTGTTGGATCGAGCCGTCCTTCACATTGCCGGAAACGCGCATGCGCTGCTGCAAGATGGCTCCGTGCATCGCGGAAACTTCAGAGATCGTGTGGTAGTAAGTTTTGCTCTGGGTGTAACCGACATAGGCAAGAACAACCAGCGTGGCAATAATTACGAAGGACCCAATTACGAATTTCTTGCGTGCGTTCACACTTCCCCCCATCTTCGCCATAGCCCGTAACCCTGCATTCTAACACAGCCGGTTGCGGCGAGCCGTGCATTCCGCGATGTCAACTCATTGCGGAATTGTGCGGCCACCATCCACTCCAATCACTTGGCCCGTCACGAACTTAGACGAAGCAAGGTACACAACGGCGTCTGCGATGTCTTCCCCGCTGCCCGTCTTGTGGAGGGGCGCTCGCTGGATGAAATTCTCATGGGGCGGCTCGCCAGGAAACGCAATTGTTCCGGGCGCAACACTATTCACAAGAATCTCCGGCCCGAGCGCGACGGCAAGACACTTAGTCAGCATCACCGAACCGGCTTTTGACACGCAGTAGTGCGTATAGTTCGGCCATGCCAAAAACGCCCCGAGCGAAGAGATGTTGATGATGTGCCCGCCACCCGCTCGCCTCAGCAATGGCACAGCCGCCTGAGAGCAAAGAAATTGTGACTTCAGATTTGTGTTGTGAATACGGTCCCACTGGTCGTCTGTCAACTCTTCGAATTTCGCAGCGAAGAAGATGGCGGCGTTGTTCACAAGTATGTCGAGTCGCCCAAATTCCTTGTCGACCGATGCAAAAAGCTTTTCGACTTCGGGACGCTTGCTCACGTCCGCCTGGATTGGAATAGCGCGTCCACCTGCGCTGTTGATCTCTACCGCAACCTGCTCAGCTTCAGCGCGCGATCTGCCGTAATTCACGGCAACAGCCGCACCCTCGCTTGCGAGGCGCAGAGCGATGCTCCGGCCAATGCGCTTCGCCGCGCCGGTTACTAATGCAACCTTGCCCTCGAAGGGTTTCGCGATCATAGAAATGAGCCTGCGGCCACACGCATCCTTGCCTCCGGAATTTTTCCCGCAAATCATAGCAGGAGCGAGCGCCGGCTCACAGACGCTCAGCAAAAAACGCCGGTGGGCAGGTGACGATTTGCACGTTTCCTGATTCCAGCGCGCGCTCTCGCATTCCGCGATATTCTCAGCGAGTGAGCCCTGACACAGACAAGCCGCTCAATAGCGCAACCGCAGGCTTGTGTGAAACGTGCGCACACGCGAAAAGAATCGTGTCCGATCGCGGCTCGATTTTCTGGCAATGCGGCTTAGCTGCAATTGATACGCGCTTCCCGAAATATCCTCGGCTTCCTGTGCTGCGTTGCATCGGCTTCGAGCCAACCGAAAAGACGTGTTGATCCACACTGTGAATTCCCGTGAATTCTGTTGACAAGCCTCCGGTCCGGTCCGAAGATTCCTGCCGCTAAGGTGCAGTCCATAAGCCTTTTAACTATCAAAACAACGGATGCGGCGATGATGACCAAGCGATTCGAGCGCAGGAACTTTCTAAAGAAAGCGGCGCAAGGGGCGGCCGCGGCTGCCGTTTTTGCGCCGCTCGCCGAGGGACAAAATAAAACAACGCAGCAGCAGCCGACATCAGCGGCCCATCAGCACACAATGTCCGCCACACCGCCGAAGCCGGCGTTGACACTCAACGTTCGCAACTTCGGAGCGACCGGCGACGGACAAACGAAAGACACGGCGGCGATCCAACAGGCTCTCGATCATTGCGGAGTGCTCGGCGGCGGAGAAGTGGTTGTTCCCGCGGGAAATTATTCGTCAGGTTCGCTCGCGCTGCGCAGTA
>DATNBB010000235.1:0-20989 GCA_035607335.1 Binatia bacterium
GTGAAAAACACGTATTTCCAGTCGCGTTCGTAAAGAAACGCGAACACGGAAAATATGACGCGCGCAACGGGAGTTGCGATCAAGAGTAGCAGCCCCAGTTGAATCAGCCCGCGGCCGGTTAACTTTGTCGCATCACGAAATATTCCGGAAATGCTCCGATACTGCTCCGGCTCGCCCTGGAACGTGTGGTAGTTCACAGCCGGCAGCGGGTGCCGGACCAGGTAGACAATCCCTCCAAGCAGCACGAGCGAGGCGGCGATGATCACGCCCGTGCGCAGCAAGAGTCCCATAATTTCGTCGATGCGCTTGTCTGTTCTTTCCAGGTCGATGCTCATTCGCTTTTGCCGTTACATTCTTCCCGTGAATCCGCTGTAGATCATTTCGACAGCCATTACCGCGATTACGACCGCGAAGACAAGCCTCAGTACGCCTACTTTGGCTTTCGCCAGAGTGCGCGCGCCCGCAAACGATCCCGCAAGCACTCCAAGCATCACGGGCATAGCCAGGCCGGGATCGATATATCCGCGGCTTAGATAAATGCCAGCACCAGCCGCGGCGGTGACGCCGATCATGAAATTCGAAGTCGTCGTCGAGACTTTGAACGGCAGCTTCATCGCCTTATCCATTGCGAGAACTTTCACCGCGCCTGAGCCAATTCCCAGCAGGCCCGAAAGAATGCCCGCCAAAAACATGATTCCGAACCCGCCAGGCACGTTGCGGACATGATATTTTTCAAGCCGATCGCCTTCGGGATATGTGCTGTCCATTCGCAGCCAGGTTGCGAGCTTATCTGGAGGCACATCGTGCGGTACTTCGGGAATTGGCCGCATCGACGTGTAAGCAGAGTAGAGCAGCACCACGCCGAAAATGATCGAGATCAATGTCGCGTGCAAGTACAGGACGAGAGCAGCGCCAACCAATGCGCCTGTCGTGGTCGCCATTTCCAAAAACATGCCAACGCGCACGTTCGAATAGCCTTCGCGCACGTAGGCGGCCGCCGCTCCGCTCGAAGTAGCGATTACGGAAACGAGCGCGGCGCCGATCGCATAATGGATATCGACGTGAAAAATCAGCGTAAGTAACGGCACGACTACGACCCCGCCGCCGAGCCCCACCAGCGATCCCAAATAGCCGCCGAGAAGCGATCCAACCCAAATCAGCAGCGTGAACGTGAGAGAGTTCAATCGCGCTCCTTCGAACTTACGTCTGGAGCTTGCGATTCGAGTTTCCACAGGATCTGACGCAACATACCCAGTCCGAGGCGAACGTCGCCCGGAGAAAGTCCCAGCCTTCGGATCGTACGGCGCATCTTTTCTGCCGTGGAGACGGTGGTGGGCGGCTTCAGGTAATCGGCTTTGCGCAGGACCTCGATGAGCAGCATGCCGATTCGCTCGGCGTCGCCTGCGGCTGCGAAATCCTGTTTTTGCTTTGGAGCGGCAAGCTTCGCGTCGCGCGCCAATTCGTAAAGGCAAACTGCCACGGCTTGACCGAGGTTCATCGAACGATGCTCTTCGCGCGTAGGAATTTGCATAAGCCAATGGCAGTGGCTCAGGTCCTCGTTCGAAAGGCCTCGTTTCTCGGAGCCGAAGAGCAGCGCCACTCCGGTGGATTGCAAGCGTTGCTTGATCAGCCGTGTGCCTTGCTCCAGGCGATTGATCGGCTGATGTAGTTCGCGGCGGCTACCGGCAGTGGTGCCCACGACTAGCGTGCAATCGGCAATAGCATCGGCGACCGAATCGAATTGCTGTGCACTCGCGAGAAGCGGAGCAGCGCCCACGGCTGATCGGGCCTCACGGTAAGACGGCTCGTAGGGATTTACAACGCGCAGGTGAAGAAATCCGAAGTTGCTCATCGCTCGCGCGGCCGCTCCAATATTCAGCGAGTTGCGCGTGGCAACCAGGACAACTCGCAGGCGATCGAAGTCGGCGCGCATTTGGCGAGGAGTCAATTCTACAGTGGTTCGCAGCGGCGTGGAATTGGCCGGGCTGCATTTTGGCGCATTGTTCGCGTTGCGTAACACATGTAACATGGCCGCAATGCCGTTCTCCGATCTCGCACTTTCAAAACGCCTGGAGCGCGCTGAGGGCTACGCATGCGTCCAATTTGCCGACGCACGCAGGCGTCTGAATCCCGAAAGCGGGGCGGAGTGGATGCGGAGTGCCGGTGCCGATGTCGTTTTTGACGGTATCGAATCGCCGGTTACGCAAACATTCGGCCTTGGCCTGTTCGAGGAGATCACTCCCACCGCACTCGACGTAATTGAGCGCTTCTTTTTCGATCGCGGCGCTCCGGTGCATCACGAAGTAAGCCCGTTTGCCGGCCTTGCGACGCACAATTTGCTCTGCACGCGGAATTACCGGCTGTGCGAGATCGGCAATGTGCTCTGCCGTCCCATTGGTCAAGAGGACGCCGAAATTCCCGACAGTATTCAGGTTCGCGTCGTCACTCCGGCGGAAGCGCAACTTTGGGCTAAGACGAACGCGCACGGCTGGGCGCAGGAGCATCCGGAATACGAGCCGTTCTTTCTGGAACTGGGAGCCATCATCTGCGAACGGCAGGGAAGTCCTGCATTTCTTGCGGAGATCGACGGCGAGCCCGCGGCCGCCGGCTCGCTTTCGATTCACGAAGGCGTGGCGCTTTTTGGCGGCGCGGCTACCATTCCTCAATTTCGTCGACGAGGCTTGCAAACGGCACTGCTTCACGCACGGCTTCAATACGCATTTGAACGCGACTGCGATCTCGCGATGATCGTCGCCGAGCCCGGAAGCGAATCGCAGCGCAATGCCGAGCGGCGTGGGTTTCGTGTGGCATACACGCGCCTGAAATGGAAGCTGGAGTGCTAACGCGGATCGGTGTCTTGGAGAAGTTCAGGCATTCATAACGCGCTCGATTCGTGCGTCCATTTCGCTCGAACCATCTGCGACAATAGTTTGCGACGTGACCTGTGTATTTCCATGCGCGTCGTGATTTATTGAAGCCCACGTGGCGCCGCGGCTCAGCTCGATCAGGGCAGAGAGGTCCTCATTCGTCGGCAAGCCTCGATCATACAATTGTGCCGATTCGCTTTGCCGGTTCAAGTACGTCGATGCGCGGCGCACAATCACGACTGGCGCCTTCACTTCTCCGTTCGCAACGAGGCGATTGATCGCCACGCCAAATCGTACACGTTGCTCCCTACTCAGCCGATAGGCCCGGGCCGGCAGACCCTGATGCCGAAGGCGCCGTTGCAAAGTGCGAATCCAACGATCGAGCGGCTCGTCATCAGGGAAAAGCTCAATAAGCAGCCGATCGATGCGCTGAACGTCCGACGGCTCTCCGGAAAGTGCGACGCAGTGGACGGAGGCGGAGCTTTTCTTGGAGAAAAATGGCGCGAGAATGATCGAGCCGAGCCCATGAAGGGATCGCATGGCATCCTGCAACGGGTTCGGCGCCCCACTGTCCTGACTTTCCGTAGCGATAAGCAGATCGGGCACAACTCCCCGGCTAGTCATCTCAGGAACCACGTCTGCAGGATTGCCTAACAGACCGACCGACGCGGCTTCGTGTTTTCGAACTGCGTTCTTCAAAATGCGGAGTGCTTCATCGAGACTATTCACCATCACATCGCAATAGCCTGTCTTCACGCAGCGCTTGATGCGTTCGGAATTCGCGTCTATGCCGAGAAAAGCCGCACCGTTCATCGTTGCCGCCAGAGACAAAGCCGCGCACGTCCCGGACATGCTTGAGCTGGCTACGAATTTGCCTCCTATGTCGCCGCCAAAATATTGTTGTTTTGCCGCGGCAAGAGTTTCGTATGCGTCAGGCAAAAAACATTGCGGCCCGATGTAGGTCCAGCTCGCCGCTGCATCAGAGTCGAGAATCAGCGCGCGAGGCGAGTCTTTGCTCGTCTGAGTTGCGCCACGCACTTTCCCTTGTCGCACCAGCAAAGTAGCGTCATTCGCAAGATCACGCAGGGAGTTGGCTGTCGCGTGAAACGCAGCCCAATCAGCCGCTACCGAGGCCAGCTCCCCGGATGCGAGCAATGTCTCCGGATTCTCCGCAACGTCTGGATCGACGCTGTTCATGAGCATCCGTAGCGCTGCTTCCTGCTGCCAACCCTTGCAAGAAATGGCAGTGCCACGCGGCGAGCGAACAGGTGCGGAAACTCCGCTGGAAAAGTGCACGGCGTTTTCCTTCGGATTCTGCATTCAGACATCTTAGGGAGGCAGGAGTAGGCGAGCAAGCGGCAGAATAATCGCTATCAAGAGGCGGCGCCGAGTTGACGCCGCCTCTCGAGCGAAATGCACAGTTTCACTTCACGGGGCCAACGGGAATCATCGCGTGTTCATAGGGCGTGCCTGCCCACATCATGTATGGCTTCGCGGGGTCGGGATCTTTCGCCTCTGTATATCCGAGACTCTTCGCCGCAGTCCCCGTGATCATGATGTGAGGTCCGGTTACGATCCAATGATTCGTCGCGGTTTTCCCGGTCGCATAAGGATCCGTATTGCTTGCGCCGTTGTCGCCCTGCAGCATATAAGACATGCCCACCTTGTCGGTCGGTGCGGCATGCGTCATCATCGCGTGAAAAAACTGCATGCTGTTCGCATCGCTGCACATCCGGTCTTTGACGATGATCATGCAAGTGAATCCGTTTTTCCCTTCGCGAAGTGTCTTCATGTTTCCTTTGTCATCCATGCGAACCACGGCTGCTTCCTTTGCGACGCTTTCAGGAGCCGCGGAAAGGGCCTGAGTAATATATTCGGAGTCTGAAGAACTCTTCTGTTGAGCCAGTGCCATTCCCAACATCCCGAGGATTAAAGCCGACGCCGTGAACGACCAACAGCGATAGCGCATATCTCCTCCTTGAGTTTGTCACCAGGGTGAGGTCTGGAATGCAAGTGGGCGCATTGTACAACGCCCCGGCGCCGTGTCAAGACGCGCATCCGTTGTGTATTTCGCAGCGTTACATTGCGAGCCGCGCAGGCTTACGTTAAAGTGGCGAGCATGGCGGCAGGAGCGGACGCAGGCGCAAAGTATCCTCCACTGACAAAATGTTTTCTCGATGCGGTGGATAAATTCGCCAATCCCCGCGCGCAAATCTACCGCGTTCCACGCGAGAGCGGCGCTGCTGCATGGCATCCGATTGCAGCGAGCGAAATGCTTCGCCGCGTGGCCGGTCTTTCGAAAAGCCTCTTAGCATTAGGAATTCAAGCGGGCGATCGAGTCGCGCTATTCGCACCCAATTGCCCCGAGTGGCATATTGCTGATTTCGCGATCCAGGGTGCGGGCGCAATTGTCGTCCCGATTTATTTCAACGAGTCGCCCGATCGCACAGCATACATCCTCAATGATTCCGGGGCGCGGATCGTCTTTACATACGGCGATGCACAAGCGCGCAAGATGGATGAGTTGCGCACGCGCGCTGCTGCCGTAGAAAACGTCATTTGTGTTGCGCCGCCTGGCGATCTTCGCGGACCGGTCCACGATTACAACGCTCTGATCGCGGCGGCTGGTCACGCTGAAATCGCGGATTATCGCGAGCGAGCCGCCAGAATCATGCCCGAACAGCTCGCCACGATCATCTATACGTCTGGCACAACCGGCGAGCCGAAGGGCGTGATGCTCACCCATTCGAATCTCAGCTCCAATGCCATCGATTCCTTCTCCGGGCAGGAATTTTTTCCTGACGACGTTGCGCTTTCGCTGCTGCCGCTCGCGCATGTCTACGAGCGCGTGAACGACTACGGCTCGATATTCCACGGTTTGGCGCTTGCCTATGTGGAACATCTCGATGCCGTCGCCCAAGCGCTATTGGAAGTGCGTCCGACGATTGCGGCCGCAGTCCCGCGTTTTTACGAGAAGATTTACGCGGGAATTATCGAAAAGGGGCACCGCGAGACCGGTTGGAAGCGCAAGGTATTCGATTGGGCGCTGCGCGTCGCTCGTAAATCTGTGCCCTGGCGTGCGCATGGCGGCCATGTTAGTACGGTGCTTTACGTGCAATGGCTCATTGCGAATGCCATCGTCTATAAGAAAATCCGCGAGGGGATCGGCGGGAAGATTCGTTTTTTCATTTCCGGAGGCGCGCCGATCGGCGCGGAACTCGTTGAATTTTTCTGGTCGATCGGCATTCCGATTTACCAGGGCTACGGCCTTACCGAAACTTCGCCCGTCGTCGCTGTAAACACGATGAAAGCGAATAAAGTCGGCACCGTCGGGCGGCCGATTCCTCACGTGGATGTGAAAATCGCTGCGGACGGCGAAATCCTCGTGAAAGGCCTTTGCGTGATGGAAGGGTATTACCGCAAGCCGGAGGCCACGCGTGAAGTGCTTACGCCCGATGGCTGGTTCTCAACCGGAGATATTGGCAAGCTCGATGAGGACGGCTATCTCATCATCACCGACCGCAAGAAAGAGCTGCTGAAGACGGCCGGCGGCAAGTTCATCGCGCCTGCGCCTATCGAAAATGCGCTGAAGACTTCGCCGTATATTCTGAACGCGATCGTCGTCGGCGATCGGCGGAAATTCGCTTCCGTGTTAATTGTGCCGAATGCGGAGGCTGTTGCGGCCACCGCGCAGACATCCGGGCGCGCAAACTTTTCCCGCGACCAGATCGCGTCTGACCCGTGGGTGCACGGCTTAATCGAAAAGGAAATCGAGCGCTTGATGGCGCCTTTCGCACAGTACGAAAAGCCGAAACGATTTGCGCTCATCGCCAGGGATTTTACATACGCTGCCGGAGAACTCACGTATACGCTGAAGCTGAAGCGCCGCGTGATCGAAGAAGAGTACAAGGACGTAATCGCCCGCCTCTATGCCGATGTGGAAGAGCCGCACCCGCTCCCGCAGGCCTGATCCGGAGTACAATAGTTTCGAAGAATTTCGGAGAAAATCCATGAAGGACCAGCTTGTCATTGCGGGACGTGCGTTTAATTCCCGGCTAATCGTTGGGACGGGAAAATACCGCAGCTTTCAGGAGATGGCGCGTGCGCACGCCGCGTCAGGCGCGGACATGGTCACGGTTGCGGTGCGACGCGTGAATCTTACGGACCGCTCGAAAGAATCGCTGCTCGATTACATCGATCGCGAAAAGATCTTCATATTGCCCAATACCGCCGGTTGCTATTCGGCGGATGAGGCCGTTCGCGCGGCGCGTCTTGGCCGCGAAGTTGGCTTGTCCGAGTGGGTGAAGCTGGAAGTGATTGGCGACGAGCAAACGTTATTTCCAGATACGGAGCAATTGATCAACGCGACGAAGACGCTCGTCAAAGAGGGGTTCACGGTGCTGCCGTATACGAGCGATGACCTGATCGTTGCGCGCAAGCTCGTTGATGCAGGCGCAGCGGCTGTGATGCCGCTCGGCGCGCCCATCGGTTCCGGCATGGGCATTCAGAATCTTGCCAGCCTGCGCATTTTGCGGGAGCGTATTACGGAAGTGCCGCTGATCATCGACGCGGGCGTCGGTACGGCCTCTGATGCGGCAATCGCGATGGAGTTAGGTGCGGATGGCGTTCTCATGAATACGGCCATTGCTGGGGCGCAAGACGCTGTGCTGATGGCCGAAGCGATGCGCGCTGCGGTTGAAGCCGGACGCAAGGCGTTTCTTGCCGGCCGCATCGAAAAGAAGCTTTACGCAACGGCTTCTAGTCCGCTCTCGGGAGTCGTTCGCTAGCGTATTAATCTGGCTGTACTGTTAATACGCGTTTCTCACCGAAATAACACGTGCCACAGAATATCGACCGAGGCATGTATCAGCACGCCCGGGACAAGCGATTTCGTCTTCATCCACGCGCGCCCATAGAAAAATCCTGCGATCGAGGCCAGCAGCACGTATTTCCAATTCGGAAAGGGCGCATGCAAAATATGCGAGAAACCAAAAATTATGGATGCGACGACCAGGCCGGTCCATTCATTCGCGAAGCTTCGCGAAAGCAGGTTCTGCAAAATTCCGCGAAATAGAAACTCCTCAGGCCACGCGGTAAAGAAGAGAATTCCGATCGCCACAAGCGGCTGAAGGCGGTGGATCGAAGGCGCGTAGGTGATGAAATGAATTTTCAGCCCCAGCGGGATTGCAATCGCAGCGAATACCAAGAGATTGAAGCCGAAATTGAAGCCGAAGCCGTGACGCCATTCGAGTGCGTAGCCGGTGTCATCAAGGCGTCTCATTAAAACAAACGCCGTTACGCCAGTCGCGAGTGCCAAAAGAATCGAAAGAACGTGCGTCAGCGGCGGCGGGTACGGAAAAACCCAGTACATCCATCGCGCCCATATCGGCAGCCACAAGCAGGCGGCAGCCGCATAGTCCTGCCAGGCGCCTGCGGATTTTCGGGAGCTGCTGCCAGCCAGCAGTACCGGCGCGAGCACGTAAGCGACGCCGCCGAGCGCCGTCTTCCAATTTCCAGCTACGAGCAGGCAATAGCCAAGCACAGCGGCCAGCGGATACAGCACGGCGAGCGGAGCGGCGCTTCCCAGCGTGCTTTCGACGCGCGCGAGCACGTCCGGCACTGCCAGAAAAAGCTCGAAGCCAAACAAAGCCGCTGCGACCACCAGTGCAAGCGCATATCGCCTTCCGCCATACCCCATGTAGCTGCCGGCGAATCCCGCGGCCATCACGATCACGGCCCAAACGGCAAAAGTCACCGCGGTCCCGATCCTGCGCGAATTTGTGCTGGGCGCCATCGGTGACGATTCTACTGGACCTTTCGCAAGTATCGCTAAGAACTTGATTTGCACGGCGGCCTCGGCGATTCTGATCTTCAAGATGGCGACATCAAACTCAGCCGCAAACAGAATCGACTATCTCGATTGGCTCCGTGGATTTGCCGTAGCCGGGATGTTCGAGGTGCATTGCTACGACGCGTGGCTGGGCGGAGCGGCGCGCCATTCGTCGTTTTTCGGATGGACTCAGTTCAGCGGAACGCTGCCTGCGCCGCTGTTTCTCTTCATTTCGGGAATTACGTTTGCGCTCATCACGAAAAGCATGCGCCGCAAGGGCGTCGAGCCAAACAAAGTTGCTAGGCGCACGATCCGCCGCGGTGCTGAAATCCTCGGCCTGGGCTTGCTTTTTCGCGTGCAGGAATTCGTACTGGGTCAGCCCGCGGCACCGGTAAGCGACTTGGCGCGCGTCGATGTGCTGAACGTGATCGGCATCACGATTATGGGTATGGGAATCCTTTGCTGGCTGGTGCGTCGTCCGCTTGCGGCTGCTCTGGCAGCAATTGGAGTCGCGACGGCCATCTCGATGCTTACTCCGCCTCTGTGGAATAGCTGGCGCCCCGATTGGCTGCCCTGGTATCTGGAGTCTTACATCAACGGCGTTCACAATCTTGGCGTGCCGCAGGCGTGGCTTTTCCCAATATTCCCCTGGACTGCGTTCGGATTTGCAGGTCTTGCGGTTGGTTTTTTTGTTTTCAGCGAATGGGCTGGAAGGCACCGCTCGCAGTCGCTGGCCCTCGTTGGAGTTGTCGGCATAGCAGCATTCTTTCTGGCAGAGTGGTTTGATGCGCTGCCCATGCATCTCTATGCGGTCTACGACTATTGGCATACAAGCCCTGCGTTTTTCCTGGCTCGCGTCGGAGTTGTAATGGCCATTATCGCTGCTGCCTATGCATGGTGCCGTTGGGGCCTCGGAAGCGTCGGTTTCAGCCCGTTTCAACAGCTTGGCCGCACGTCATTGCTGGTCTATTGGGTGCACATCGAGTTTGTTTACGGTCGCTTCACGATTCTTACGCAGCAGGCGCAATCGATCTGGACGGCGACGCTCGGCCTTATTGTGATCTTCGTCGGCATGCTGTTGCTTTCCATCGCCCGAACGAAAGCTAAGGGCCACGGCCGCGAGATCCTTACGTGGATAAGACGCTTGCCGCAGGTCGCAACAGGTGATTAAGCGCTGTCCGCTGCCTCCCATGAGACAATAGACAGCGACGGTCCCGGACGAATGTTGCGCAAATATCGAAAGTTTCTCCTGCTGCTGCTCGGCGTCGTCGCACTCGCGTTTTTTCTCTACAAGTTCCGCAATTCCATTTCGCTCCAGGGATTTCACTGGTCGGATGTTGTCGCTTCGATTCGTCAGGCCAGCTTGCCTCTCCTGCTGCTTGCAATCGCGACAATCTTCGCGTGCTATGCCATCCGCTCGCTTCGCTGGGTGCGCTTCTCGCGCTCTTTGGGAAAATCGAATTTCTGGACCGTCTACGCAGCTACGCTGATGGGCTTCTCCTGTGTCTTCCTGCTCGGTCGCGCTGGCGAACCGGTGCGTCCCGTGCTGATTGCACGTAAGGAATCTCTTTCGATGCCCGGCATGTTCGGCGTCTATTTTCTGGAGCGCATCTTCGACATTGCCGCCACCGTCGTTCTCGCCGGGCTCGCGCTCCTGCTTTTCCAAAAACAAGGCCCGATCGACGCGCAGGAGAGCCATCTCATAACCATCGCGCGCTCGACGGGAGTCGTGCTTTTCCTCGGTCTTATCGCTGTGATCGCTTTCCTGGTCTATTTTCGTTTTCACGGCGGCGAATGGCTCTCTCGGCGGCTTAAGCATCCGGCATGGCGAAAGGGTTTCCGCGCTCGACTCGCCTCGCTTCTCGAAGGCTTTAGCGACGGTCTGCAAGCGGTCCGTACTTGGAGCGATCTCGCTGTGTTAGTCGGCTATTCAGCGGTGCACTGGTCGCTCGTGGTTGTCGTTTATTTGTGCGTCGAGCACGCTTTCGGCGGCAACTTGGCTGCGATTTCCGTTGGCGGCACGATTCTCGTACTTGCATTTACGTTGGTGGGCTCCGCCGTTCAGCTTCCTGGCGTCGGCGGTGGCGCTCAAGTCGCCACATTCCTCGTGCTGACGGCCGTCTTCGACATCGCCAACGGCCCCGCCGCGACGGTTGCCATCTGCGTATGGCTGATCAGTTTCGCGTCTTGCTGCTTTATCGGGATTCCATTATTGTTTCGCGAAGGTCTATCCATGAGCGATTTGCGCCGCATCACTCGCGAAGAGAAACGCGAAAGCCAAGCCGATCTTCTGGCCGAAGCCGAACGCGCCGCGCACGTCGAGGACTCTCCTCGATGAAATGTCCGTTTTGCCAGCACCTGGAAGATAAAGTCGTCGACTCGCGCGAAGCCCGCACGGGCGATCTCGTCCGCCGCCGCCGCGAATGCCTGAAATGCAATCGCCGCTTCACCACATACGAGCGCATCGACGAAATTCCGTACATGGTAATCAAGAAAGATGGCCGCCGCGAGAAATTCGACCGCCAGAAAATTCTTCAGGGATTGCTGAAAGCCTGCGAAAAGCGCCCTGTCCCGGTAGGCAAACTCGAATCCATCGTTGACGAAGCCGAAGCCTTCGTCAGCGAAACGACGGAGCGCGAACGCACGACAACAGAAATAGGCGAACTGCTCATGAACCGCCTGAAAAAGCTCGACAAAGTCGCCTACGTCCGCTTCGCATCCGTCTACTTGGATTTCAAGGACGTAAAAGAGTTTATGGATGAGCTAAAAGGCCTGCTGAAAGACCGCGCAAAGAAATAGTGCGGCTAAGCCTTCCAAACCCCCGCCGCGAACGTCTTAATCGTGCGGAATCCGAGTCGCTCGTAGAGCTCCACGGCGCGCCGGTTACTCGCCGTCACAGTAAGCGATATAGACTCATAATCCCGTTGCCGCAGCACGTCAATTGAACGCTCCATCAGTTGCCGTCCTATGTGATGGCCCTGATAACCTGGCATCACACAAATTTGTGTCGTGTGTCCCACGCGATCGGCCACCGTGGAAGCCAATATCATCCCCGCTAGACGGCTCTCGCCCGCGGGGCGCACAACAAACGACGCCTCCGGCAGAAAAGTTCCGCAGCCGGGCAGAAGCACGATATTGCGTAAAAACTTCATCCCACCGGCCTCGCTCCTGTATTGATCGTTGATCTCAGCGTCCACGTGATCGGCATAGGCTAACTGAATCAGCCGCGAGGCGGGCTCAAACATGCGATCGCTCCACGCTTCCATCACCAAGCCTGCCGACAGCGGCTGCCGGGTCATGTGTGCATCGCGCAGCGGCAGGAGCATGAATTGTCGCGTGTGCAGCTTAAAATCCGGAGTGAGGAATGCGGGATCGATTTCCGTGCCAAAGGGCATCAGTTGCGCTTCAATTCGCTGCAAGCGTGGTGTCCCGCGCAGCGCATTGAGGATCTCGCGCAGCAACCTTTGCGTCACGGGCCCCTGCTCGGCATGGGAGGAGACGAAAAGGCCGCCTATAAGGCCCTTGTGGTCTTCAAGGACGTAGAATCCATAGCCCGTTGCCTGGCCATTTTCCGTCGCCACCGAGCCGCCAAGCGCCCGCGAATCCACGAAGCGGCGGATCAAATCGACGGATGGCCTGTAGTCCCAGTGAAGCTCTTCCCGCCAGCGGAGAACCTCTTCCTGGAACAGATTTTCCAAGCTGCGAGCACGGACCTGCCGCAGGTCTACTATCTGCATATCCGGAGATGAGCGCCCCTGCGCCCCAGTATATCGTGACGGATACGTGTGCATAGTGAGAAATAGTCTGGTGCATTAGACAGGCGGCCGCATGGACCTGTGTTACCATTTTCTTCGCCGAGGCATGTGAAGCCCGCGTGCCCGTGCGTTCGGATGGCCGTCCTCTCAGAGCTAAGGTATCCCACAACGCGCCTCGCCAAGGCCTTCTCGGCCATCTTGGCGCTGCTGCTTTTTGCATTCGTCTCCATTGTCGCAATTTCCGGCTTTTTGCTATACCAGACCCTTCGCCCGGCCCGAAACAGCGCCAAACTGAATCTGGACAACATGATGGGCCATCCGCAAACTCTCTCTTTTCA
The DNA here is from genome assembly GCA_035607335.1 of Binatia bacterium. Taxonomy (GTDB): domain Bacteria; phylum Acidobacteriota; class Terriglobia; order Acidiferrales; family UBA7541; genus Palsa-295. The sequence goes on from DATNBB010000235.1 coordinate 12,791, forward strand.
GCTTGCGGACGGCACTACTCGCGACGGCTGGTTCTTTCCGGGCTTGCGCGGGGCGCCGACCGTCATCGTTTGCCACGGCTATCTTTCCCAGCGTTCGGATGTGCTCACCCTGGTGACGGCGCTACAGGATCACGAATTCAATGTCTTTCTCTTCGATTTTCGAGGGCACGGCACAAGTCCGGCGGGAACCACGCTAGGCTACAGGGAAATCGGGGAACTACGCGCAGCGATTCAAACCCTTTCCACGCGCGACGATGTGGACCCTCAGCACTTCGGTCTTTGGGGCGTGGATATGGGCGGCTATGTCGTGCTGGAAGTTGCGTCCTCCGATCCCCGAGTTGCCGCCATTGCCGTTGACAACGCCTATGCCGATCCGCGCGACATGATGCAGATCCAGGTGAACCATAGCGGCCTTAACGCAATCCCGTTCGTCAGCCGGCTCACCGACTTCGGTTTCCGCATGGCTAATTACGATTTCCGCCACGAGCCGCCCGTAACGACCCGCCTCGCGCAGCTCAAATCCATACCTAAACTATTCATTGAATCCGGCGAACAGGCATATTTGGCGAACGCCGTCCTCAGCCTCTATGAACGGGCGCCCGATCCGAAACAGTTGCAGCGGAATCAGGTCAGCTACGCCGATATGTCTGACGACGACCGCAAGACCTATGAAAATACGGTCGTCAGCTTCTTCCTGCAAAGTATCCCGCCGGCGCAATGATTATCGTCTCTGGTTTTTGTAGCGGTCGACTCGCCTTTTTAATCGCGCACTTCAGGTCGATATCGCGGACGATCGTTCATCCGCATCCCTTCTTTCCGCGTTTCTCCGATGAGTCGCCTTTGTTTGAATTAGCCGTTCACACGACGCCCCGCTTCAACTCCTCCAGCGGATAGAATGTCCCGCGCCAGACGATCCCGCCTTGCCGCAGCGTGACAAAGGTCGATCGTATGATCATCCAGGCAAACATCAGTGCGCCGATTGGATAAGTAACGGCGTAGAACAACGGAGCGCCAAATTCGATAGCCACCCCGATCTCCGCAATCGCCGGAAACACGATCGAAGCGAGCGCGAAATCTCGCGCCATCCCATGCACAAACGGCAGCGCCACCACCGGGAACACGCACATCAGGAGTAAGCCGAAAACTTGCAGCGAGGACACCCAAAGCCGGTAACCAGAGCTCGCAAAAAAGTTCTTTGTCGTCCCGCGCACGATGTTGACGACGCCCGCGTGCCAATGAACGCTCACGGCTTTTCCGGCTTTAGCGACGCCCGAGCGGATCCCCGCTTCCTTTGCAATTTTGCCGAGCTTTACGTCGTCGATCACTTCCATCGCCAACCGCCGGTGCGTTCCCATCTTTTCGTAAGCGCTGCGGCGGATCAGTTGAAACGCGCCTACGCCTGCATACCATGAAGAGCGGGGATTGCTCGCGGCATACGGCCGCGTGCCGCCCACGAGCGCAAGCCCGAAGAACGTCATCGCGATTTTCTCGCCGGGCGTGTACATCTTTGGTTCGCCGAGCAACGTCAGATGGTCCCAACCCTTCGCTTCGGCCAGCGCGATGGTGCGTCGCAGCAAGTCAGGCGCGAAATGAACGTCTGCATCCGTGAAAACGAGCCATTCGCCCGTGGAATTTTCGTAAGCAGTTTGCAAGGCATGTGGTTTGCCCAGCCATCCTGAGGGGAGGGAATCGATGCGCACCACGCGGACACGCGAATCTTTGCTGGCTGTCGCTGCCAGAATTTTGCCCGTCGCATCTTCGGAACGGTCGTCTACAGCAATCAATTCGTAGTGCGGATAGTCGAGCGAAAGGAACGTGTCGAGCGCGCCCGGCATCTTTTCGGCTTCATCGCGTGCACCAAAAAGGATGGAGACGCGCGGGCAGCGATCGTCAGGCAGCGGCGCGAACTTTGCCAGCGACGGCATCGAAGGCACGCCAATGGCAAGATCGATCCCAAGCAAGGCCCAGAGAAGCGTGACGAATCCGAGCGCGGCAATCCAGAATGAATGCACGAATAGATGCACGCGGAATTTCCTCCACAGGTTGCAGGCGAACACGCTATGCTATCACGCAGGGGGATGCACGCAGGTCTGCACGCGCGCGCAGCTTCCTCGATTGAAACATCCGGTTTGCAGGCCGCGATTTCTCGCCAGGCATGCCGCGCTGATGCGCTAGTGATTCGGCAGCGTAGTTTGGATGAACGGCCGGTTTTTTCGGCTGCGCGAATCTCCATTGTGGAGGAAGGTTTGAAACATTTTCAAATTTCGGTAGAACACACCACGCTCGCCAACGGTCTGCGCGTGGTTGCCTCGCAGGATCGTACGGCGCCCGTCGTGACGGTGGGAGTCTACTATCAGATCGGCTTTCGCCTTGAGCCGCAGGGCCGCAGCGGTTTCGCGCATCTCTTTGAGCACATGATGTTCCAAGGCTCGGAAAACGCTGGCAAGATGGAACACATTCGCCTGATCAATTCCTCCGGCGGGCTGCTCAACGGCACCACGAATTATGACCTGACGAACTATTTCGAGTCAGTGCCTTCGAACGCGCTGGAACGCGTCCTCTGGCTCGAAGCGGATCGTATGCGTGCGCTGAAGGTCGATGACGAAAATTTGCGCAATCAGCGCGATGTGGTCAAAGAAGAAGTTCGCGTCAACGTGATGAATCAGCCATACGGCGGTTTTCCCTGGCTCGATCTTCCGCCCGTCGCATTTCGCAATTGGCAGAACGCTCACAATTTCTACGGCGATTTCGCCGACCTTGATGCCGCCAGCCTTGAAGACGTGCAGCGATTCTTTCACACCTATTACGCGCCGAATAACGCCGTGCTGCTCATGGTGGGCGATTTCGAACCCGCTGGCGCATTCGAACTCGCGCGCCGCTATTTCGAAAATATTCCAGCGAACCCCAGGACGCCGCGCGCTGACGTGACCGAAAAGCCGCAGATGGAAGAGCGTCGCGGCGAAGTGGAAGAAAAATTTGGTCCGCTGCCCGCGATTGCAGTCGGCTACACACTTCCCGAGCGCGGCACGCACGAACGCAACGTTGCCGGCATCGTCGATCGTGTTCTTCATGGAGGTCGTGCGGGCCGTGTCTATAGGCGCCTCGTTCTGGAGAAGCAGATTGCCGTTGAGGCGGATGGTCACGCCGAGATTTTTGACACGAACGGCCCCACGCAGATGGTCACGCGCATCTTCCATAAGCCCGAATTCAGCGCGGACCAGACCATGGCAGCCTTCGACGAAGTCATCGCCGGGCTGCATGAAAAGCCGATCTCGGAAGAGGAACTCGACGCGGTAAAAGTGAAGTTTCGCTCGGATTATTATTCAATGCTCGAAGGAGGCATGGGCTCTTACATGCCACGCTTCGGCCTGATGCACTATCTTGCGTGCTTCACGCTGTTCGATGGCGATCCCGACCGTATCAATACGGCACTCGACGGATTTCTCAAGGTCACGCCAGCCGAAGCGCAAGCCTTTGCGCGCAAATATCTTGTCCCGAAAAATCGTGCGATCGTCTTGCGCCAACCGAGTGCGCTGAAAGGAGCGGCGTGATGACGACGACAAGCACCGTGCCGCAAAAACCTGCCCCCGCCCGCTCGACGGCACCGGCTCTTGCGCCCGAGCGCCCCGTGCAATGGCCGCGCCGTGAAGTTCGGACGCTCCCCAACGGCCTCCAGATAGTGCTGGCCGAATCGCACGCCTTTCCAAAAATTGCCGCGCAACTCTATTTCCGTGCAGGCAACGCTCTCGTGGCGCACCGTTCGCCGGGACTCGCCAGCATGACGGCCACGGTCGTCCGCACAGGTACAGCGTCTCGCAGCAGCAATCGCATTGAGGAAGACCTTCGCCGCATGGGCGCGGACCTCGGTACGAGTGCCGGCGCCGATTCAAGCAATATTTCCGTCGCGGGACTGTCCGAATTTTCCGCCGGTCTGCTTGAACTAGTCGGAGATCTCGCTCGCAATGCGTCCTTTCCTGAAGACGAATTTGAGCGCGAACGCCGCCAGCGTTTCGAGGAGGTGAAAATCGAGCGCACCACGCCGGGATTCCTCGCAAACGAGCGCCTCCGCCGCGTCCTTTTCGGCCAGCATCCTTATGCCATCGTTGCGCCGACCGAATCGCAGATTGCCGCTTACGACCGCGACGATCTTATTGCTTACTACAAGCAGCACTATTCGCCATCCGATGCCTTGCTCATCGTTGTCGGTGATTTCGCCACCTCAGAAATGTTCGCGCAGATCGAACGCACGTTCGGCGATTGGCAGGCGCCTCAGCCGGAAGCGCCGCATCCGCCCGAGCCGCCGCGTCTCACAGGTCGCCACGTGCATCTCGTCCACCTGCCCGGCAGCGTGCAGACGCAAGTGCTCGTCGGTAACCTCGCCATCACGCGCCGCGCGCCGGATTGGCATGCTACGGTTCTTGCCAACGCGATCTATGGTGGCGCATTCCATTCGCGCCTTGTGATGAATATCCGCGAGCAAAAGGGATACACGTATAGCCCGCGCAGCGGCGTGAATCCGTTGCGCCAATATGGCTATTTCAGCGTTTCGGCTGCCGTGCGCAACGATGTTGCCGCGGCCACTCTTGCCGAAATCTTCTACGAAATGGACCGCATTCGCGCTCTGCCCGTCACACCCGAAGAACTCGAAAGCGCGCGAAATTACCTCACCGGCGTTTTTTCTCTCGGCGTTGCCACGCTCGACGGTCTGATCGGCCAGCTTTCAACGGTCTATCTCGAACGGCTGCCAGAAGACTACCTCGAAAAATATCGGGATCGCGTTCGCGCATTGACCGCCGAAAATGTTCTTGCTGCGGCGCGTCGCCATTTCGATTCGGCGGATTCACAAATCGTCCTCGTCGGCGACCGCGCGCAAATCGGCGAACAAGCCGCGCTCTTCGGCGACGTCACCGCGTATGACGCTCAGGGCGAGATAATAAAGTCAGCTTAACGGGCGACCTTCGACTCGGTTTCAGGTAGCGGCCGACCCGCCGAATCGCCGCGCCGCACTCACATCTGACCCAATACCGGTCTTTTATTCTCCCCATACAAAATCCACTGGATGGAGGTTCTCGACCATGCCGTCAAGCTATCCCCAGGTATAGTGAAGGAGGAAAAAATGCAAGGCGTAATCGCTTACTGTCCCATGTGTCACGGTCGTCTGCTTACGGCGGATGCGCCCATCGGCGGCCTGCCGAAGCAACGTCTTCCCGGCGAGAACTATTATTGCCCTTCATGCGAAATGTTTGTCGAACCCGCCGAGCCGAGCGCCGACGAAAATAAGACTCTCGACGACATCGATCCGGACCTCGCTCCCGATAATCCCGGGCGCACACGCGTTTCCGGCTCAAACGCAGGCGGCAGCCAACGCGGCGATCTCTCCGACCAAGGCGCAACGCAATGGCGGCGCGATCCTCAAGAAGCAGAACGCAACACATGGAAGGACAAGGATTAAGGCGCACAAGGGGAGTCAGAGCTGGTTCATTCTTTCCTTCGCGTGGCGAACGCGGATGATGTATATTCCACGCGTCAGCAGCTAACAAATCAAAACGCAGTACCGAAATGTCTATGAGCTTCTTACGAATGCAGCGTGGCACAGCCACTCCTGGTTGTGTTCCTAAAGCCCGGCGAGATGCAGTTCTCTTCGTAGTTTTCTTAGCCGCTGTGTTGCTATTTCCAGCGCGCTCCGCATTCGCCAAAAAGAAAGCGCCCGATCACCCGATCGATTTAAACGCGGCGACGGAGAAGGAACTGGAAGAATTGCCCGGCGTGGGGCCAACAACGGCGAAAGCCATCCTGGAATTTCGCGAGAAGAGCGGAAAGTTCAAGCGTGTGGACGACCTGCTGGTAATCCGAGGAATTTCCGAAGCAAAACTAGCGCGCATCCGGCCCTACTTGGTGATCGGCCCGCCTCCGGCAGCGACAAAGCCGGCCGCGGCGCCTCCGGCTCGCACGCCAACCAAAGCGCAAAACAAAGGCCGGTAGTCTTTTCAATCCAACTAAAAAATTAAGAAGGCGTCATCCTGAGCGGTTTTTCGCGAAGGACCCCTCTTTTTCTCCGCCTCCGGCTCCTCGCATTGCACACTGCCAAGCGAATAATCACAACACTTGATGCGTCTTCTGTTCCGACCCAATCGCCAGCGGCACCTGCTCTGCAATCTCCAACCCGTATCCTTCGAGCGCCACCACGCGCCGTGGATGATTCGTGAGCACGCGAATCCTCCGCAACCCTAAGTCGATCAAAATCTGCGCGCCAATACCGCTTTGCCGCTGGACCGTCCTCTGTGCCGCAAGATCCTGCTCGTGCCGTTCGCGCGTATGAAATTGAATCGCCGGCAGCGCAGCTCCCTCTGTCGCCTGTGAATCGATCTTGAATCCCCGGCCTGTCTGATGCAGATACACGAAAACGCCGCGATCCTCCCTCGCAATCGCCGCCAGCGAACGCTCGATCGTCGCATGGCAATCGCACGCCGTGGAGGCAAAGACATCACCCGTGAGGCAGTGCGCATGCACGCGCACGAGAGGCGGCGCCGCATCCGCGCTCGAATTGGCGCTCACATTCCCGCGCACCAGTGCCACATGGATTTCCTGATCCACATCGCTCGCGTACGCAATCATCCGAAAATCGCCGTAAGGTGTCGGCAAAACCGACTCTGCGATGCGCCGCACATAACGCTCATGCTGCATTCTGTAGCGGATCAGGTCCGCCACGGTGAGCATCTTCAACCCATGCTGCGTGCAGAATTCGATGAGCTGCGGAATGCGCGCCATCGTGCCGTCGTCATTCATCACTTCGCAGATCACGCCCGAAGGATCGAGACCCGCAATGCGCGCGAGATCAACCGAAGCCTCGGTTTGCCCCGCGCGCACCAACACGCCGCCTGGACGCGCACGCAGCGTATAAACATGCCCCGGTCGCGCCAAATCTTCCGGCCCCGTCTTCGGATCGGTCGCTGTCAAAATGGTCGTCGCCCGGTCTGACGCGCTTGTGCCGGTCGTGGTCCCACGCAACGCATCAATCGGCTCGCAAAACGGCGTTCCGAACATCGACGTATTTCGCGCCGAAATCGGCTTCAAATCGAGCACGTCGCAGCGCTGCTCTGTGAGCGCCAGGCAGATCAGCCCGCGTCCGAATTTCGCCATGAAGTTGATGGCTTCCGGCGTCACCTTCTCGGCCGCCATCGTCAGATCGCCTTCGTTCTCGCGATCCTCATCATCCACAAGGACGATCATCCGCCCCTGCCGAATCTCGGCCAGCGCCTCTTCCACACTCGCGAAAACGGCATCCCTGTTCGCCATGATCCTCATATGATAACGCAATCAGCAAAAGGTTTCGGCCCGCACACCATGATGACGCGCCGTGATCGACAAAGCTGGCGTGATCTATTCTTTCCACCGACTGTGCGCACTTTTGTGGCGAGTGAAGCGCTCGAACCTGCACTTAGAGGGCGACGCCTGCATAGGTGTTGCGCCTTCAAGAAGCGTGGGTGTAGATTTGGGCGGCTTTTAAAATGTCTTCGAAACAGAGAGGCAATTGAGCGATGCCGAAATCTCCCTCGTCAAAAAAACTCTCCCGCCGCGCGCTGCTGCAAGGCACGGCCATCGGCATCGGCAGCCTCGGAGCGCTCGACCCGCTCCTCGCGCCCGCCGCACTCGCGCAACCGCAAACTCCGCAGCTCGGGCCAGAAGCCCTCGCGCCCTTCAATCATTTCCCGCGCATGATGCAGGACTATTTCGTCGCGCGCCTCGCGGAAGTCGAAAAGCTCGCCGACAAACGCCGCGCGGCCCTCAACTCGAAAGCGGACGCCGAAGCCTATGTCCGGGAAGTTCGCCGCAAAATCCGCGAATGCTTCGGCCCGTGGCCGCAGAAAACGCCTCTAAATCCGCGCGTCACCGCCACAATCGACCGCGGCGCGTACAAAATCGACAAAGTGATTTTCGATAGCCGTCCGAATTTCCCTGTCACCGCGAACGTGTATCTTCCCGCCAAGCGCAACGGCCTCGCGCCGGGTGTAGTCTCTCCCTGCGGCCACACGCCGAGCGGCAAAGCCGACACAGAGTATCAATCATTCGCGCAAAGCCTCGCGCGCCTCGGCTACGTCGTCCTCATCTACGATCCCATCGGCCAGGGCGAACGCTACCAATACGTCGACGCGCAACTCAAGCCGACCCACGGCCGCGGCACCTCCGAACATCTCTACG
>DATNBB010000261.1:0-21667 GCA_035607335.1 Binatia bacterium
GAAATTCAATCCGTCGCCGCAATCGTCTCCAGGGGACGCCGCGCCGGCACTCGCGCCCCTCGCCAAATCAGCGCCATGGGCGCGACACAAACATTCCCAGCGTCGCAGGAATCGGAGTGCCGAGTGTCGGCGCAAAGAAAACGACGCACCCGTTGTGAAACGGGCAACGAGTGAGGCACCCGCGCAACTGACGTGAGGTAGTATCGATCCGGTGTAGCCGCGCTATTATGCCTTCGACTGGATGCGCCCGCCCGGACGTATTTGCGAGCGGTCGCCGCGAGCATGTTCTGGAATTGGAGGAATGTGCGCGAGAGTCCTCCCATCGGGAAAAAAGATCATGAAATACCAATTGGTTCTCCAGTGGCAACTAGAAGCCTCGAACATGGATTTCGAGAACCTTATCCAGATTGAGGAGGTGCTAAGGCGGCAACTCCCAAAGCAAAACTATGTCGATGGTCACGACTACGGCGCGGGAGAAGCGAACATTTTTATTCTCACTGATGACCCACAGCTCTCCTTCAAGCAGGTAGAGCACATACTTTCGACCTACGAGAGCTGGCCCGACGTTCGCGTTGCTTACCGTCCTCTTTCGGCTGACGATTTCACGATTATTTGGCCCAAAAGCTTGACGGAATTCAATGTTGCCTGAGGATCGCGTATCAGCTTAATTGGAAAGCCGATTATAGGCAGGGTGGCTGCTGCATCCTTCGTGGCCCTTGTGAAGTTCGCAGACGGGCGCATAATATCACACTGGATTTCGCCAGATTTCGTCATGAACCCTTGCGGGTGCCGTACCCTTTGCGCGTGTTCGCATCGCCGCGGGTATGCGAGATGTTTTTGAAAATACTATGCAACGTCCGCGATCGCTATGATTTTGGACCGCATGGCTATCTGGCGATGCCTCCTCCGTGAATTAACCGCCCTTCGTATACCAGACGAATGTCAGCAGAATTCAATTGACAAAATAAGTGAATTAACCGACACTGGTTAAACATACATCCGACATCGATCTTGGAGATAACCAGTAGCAGTTAGAAGTCGGGAATATGGCCCGCATGATTGCGGGCGAGCGTCACGGCGTCGAAGGTTATCCGATGCTCAAAGGAGAAGTCGATGGAGCTATTTTTCTGGGTCGTCATGGGAGTCGTTGCCGGCTGGATCGCCGGAATGGGCATGTTGAGCCAGGGTCGCGATCGAATACTGGATATCGTGTTGGGCATCGTCGGCGCAATTGGTGGAGGGTTTCTGCTGCTCACCGCCGCACACCCGTCTGCAGAAGGTCGAATGATTTACACCAGCTTGGCTGCGATTCTGGGCGCCATTTCCCTTACGGTTCTCTCGCGATACCTCACCGCAAAGCTAGCATATGATTCCTCACGTTAATCGACTAAACGACCGCCATAGAGAACGCACGGGCTGATTTCCGCAATGCGGTCGCGTAATGGGCGGCCACGCAAACGAGATGCATGATGACCACAAGAAATGGTGAGCGGGTTACCGCCGTGCCGCTATTTGTGGAAACGCCCATCATGACTCTTGCGCTGGCGCGGAGAATGATTCGATGGCCGGATTCTGTTCGCATTCGGAAATCGATTTGAAGACCTAAGTCTGCAGGTGCCCGCAGTGCAAAGGGCCGGAGAGTTGCCAGTGGTACGCGACATTACAAGAGGGATGATCCTAATCAAGGAAGACGCCCTTCTGCCCGAAACACTCTATTTCAAGAGCGAGGTCTGCATACCTCGTTGGCGGCTGGTGCAGGATTTCGATGCCGGCGCACTGGATCGAGCGATTCAAATGGCGGGATGGTCGTTCTTCACGCTGGCCGGCGAACTCAAGGCGACCGTTTTCGGCATCGATCGCACAAAGGCGGTATGCCGGGCCATTGAGAAAATCCTGGCCTATCCAAAATCGGCCGATTTCAACGCCCTGGAAATCACGGGCGTGGATTCGGTAGGTTCGCAGCGCTTCCCGATCGTGAACTATATAACTATATCGGCCCGCCTGCGGCACATCCAGGAAAGTGTGTTCCTTTTTCGGGCCAGTGATCCGGCACTCTCGAATTTGAAAAGGACCGGCGCTCGTTTTCTGGATACGGAAATCCCGATCGACAAAACATCGTTTCTGCAGGCGGCGGCGAATTGAATCCGTTAGCGTACACGCGACTAGGTTGAAGGAGCGTCCGGCTTCCGCTAAGAGCATCTCCGCCCGTTATTTCAAGCGCGGCCACTCGGCGCGAATCGGCCTATTATCTTCTCAGGCGAAATATCTATCAGGTGGAAATATCGAATGGAACAAAACGGTAACTACAAGGCGATGGTTGCGAAGATGGACGACGCTTTTGGCGCCTACTTTCGTGAGGCCGAAAAGCTCAGCATACTATTGGGAGTTCGCGCGGATCCGTGCAGCTGGACGTCGTATCATGATCTGCAGAAGCAACAAACCGCGGAAACCGTTTCCTACGAAAGGTACCGCGTGATCCGTGAGCAAGTCCTCGCGCTGATTTCTCCTCCCACCCTTCCCCATCGCCCTGAATCCAGCGTCGATTAGCGTTCGCCCCGGAGAAGACCCCGGACGAAAGACTGCCAACAGGCGAGACGTTTGCCAATCTGCCAGCCTCGCCCCAGAACATTCGCGAAGAAAGGCCCGGGAAATTCGGAAATTCGGGGACAGACGGACAGACGGGACGTTTTCCAATCGAGAAAAAACGACCCAACAGACGAAAGAAAAATGGTCGGGACGACTGGATTTGAACCAGCGACCTCACGCACCCCAAGCGTGCGCGCTACCAGGCTGCGCCACGTCCCGACTGCTTGCAGAGAAACCAGCCTATCACCCGCGTTCGAGAAGGGTCAAGATCGCCAGCAATTCCTCATGAAGATCGAGTAGCGTCTTCTGCCGCGCCTTCGAAAACCTCGTCGGACGCGGCGCCGCCATCACGCTGGGCTTTTGCTCGGCTGAAACATCGCCATTCTGGCTGCCCAATATCTGCGGCTCGGCTGTCATTTCAGCCAAATGCTTCCGCGCCCCGGCCAACGTGAAGCCCTCTTCGTAAAGCAGCCGCTTGATCTCGTAAACGGTGTCGATATCTTCCCGCCGGTAGAGACGGTGCCCAGTCGGCGTCTTCACGGGCTGCAAGGTGGGAATCTCCTGCTCCCAGTACCGCAGGACGAAAGCCTTCACGCCGGTCAGTCGGCTCACTTCGCCGATGCGGAAAAGCCTTTCCTCGGGTTCATCGATCCGGATTGGAGCCGGTGTCGCCATTCCCGGTATCGTAGGCGTTTTTAGGTGCCCATTCAAGCCATTTGCGGCCAAAACGCGCCACTTTAAGCGATTTTATGGCGCCAATCGCGTCATTTGTGGCGCATTCTATCGCCGCTGGGCCCGCGCTTTCGCTCCCTAGTTTTGAAGGCGCGTTCCCGTTTACTTGATTCATGTTTCTTCAGCCGGAGCGTGAACCGGATTGGCGTTCCAATAAAATCAAACTCCTTGCGCAGTTGGTTCTCCAGAAATCGTTGAAAACTAAAGTGTAAGGGCTTCGTTTGATTCGTAAAAAGCACAAAAGTCGGCGGCGCGGCGGTGGCCTGCGTCATATAATAAATCTTCATTTTGCGGCTCGCCGGTGACGTTCCTCGATCCAAGTCCACTGTTTTCAACCAGCGGTTCATCTCTCCCGTCGTCACTCTCCGTCGCCTCGCATCGGCCACTCTATCTATAAGAGAATAAAGCCTTTCCAAGTGCTGTCCGGTAACCGCTGAGAGAAAAACCACAGGCGCATAACTCAAAAATTTCAACTTATTCCGCACAATCGTTTCATAATCCGCGATCAGCTTATTCGCATTGAAATTTTTTCCGCTCGACTTTTTTTCTGACTCCGCTTTTTTTCGCGCCGCTTCAACCGCTAAGTCCCATTTATTCATCACGATAATCACGGATCGCCCCGATTGCTCCGCATAGCTTGCAATTGTCGCGTCATGCGAAGTCACGCCCACCGATCCATCAACCACCAGCAGCGCAATGTCCGCGCGCTCCAGGTGCCGTCGCGCCATAATCACGCTTAACTTCTCTGCAATCAGCTTCGTTTTGCCTTTGCGCCGAATCCCCGCCGTGTCCAGAAACCGATATGTTCGCCCATTGCGCTCGACGACGGTGTCCACCATATCGCGCGTCGTGCCCGCCTCGTCAGACACAATCGAGCGTTCCACGCCCGCTAACCGATTGAGGAGAGTAGACTTGCCAACATTAGGCCGCCCGATAATCGAAATGTTCACGTCGGCGCTTGGCGTGCTCGCCTCGCCTTTAGCGAAATCCTTCGTTAAGGAATCGAGCAGCGCATCGACGCCGTAGCCATGCTCGGCGGAAATGCCAAAAATTTCGCTTCCCAATTCATAAAATTGCGCCGCCAGATCCGACTGCTTTGCCGAATCCACTTTATTCACCGCGATCACAGGCGGCTTCCCAGCGCGCCGCAGCAATTGCGCGAGTTCCGCATCGAGGGGCAAAGGCCCCGCTCGTCCATCGACGACTTGCACTACGCGCGTTGCATTCTCAATTGCCAGCCGCGCCTGACGCAAAATTTCCCCAGGTATTCCCGCCTTGTCCTCGGGAACAATTCCGCCCGTGTCGACCACTTCGAATGGACGTCCTTCCCACTCCGCAGTTCCATAAATGCGGTCGCGCGTAATGCCTGGCTCATTCGTAACAATGGATCGGCGCGTCCCTGTTAGACGGTTGAATAGCGTAGATTTGCCGACGTTAGGCCGGCCGACGATTACGATCGATGGAAGCGGGTTTCCCATTGCATTCTGCACACCCGCATTCACGCTAACAGAACAGTTGCCCTTTTAGAAGAGCGCTTCGGACGAAACGGACCTAGGCGATGCTCTTATGATCCAAGTTGCAACCCAGCGCTGTGAGCGAATTCAAATCACTCGGACGCGATCTGAGGTTCGCGATTTGAAGAGGTTCATCCCAATCCGGATTTGAAATGATCACCTTCACTGTCAGAGTTCCATCGGACTCCTCGCCGCATTGCACTATAACGGTATCCCAGCTCTGCTCCACATTATGGGTACGAAGTCGCTGGCTAATGGACAAGCGGAGGTTCTGAACATTTTTGGAGGAACTGCTCGTGTCGCGAACTTCACACCGAGCCGAGAACATCGGCAACGATGAACTCCGGGCGTAAGGCACCTCGCTTCTCATCATATCCGGCGCGAGTCTGATGCCCGCATATTTCGAAGTCTCTTGGCCCACAAGACTACCTCACTTTCCAAAGTGATTTTTCTGGACCGCCCACCTGCCTGAGAGGGAAGGTATTGTATGTATACACTGCATACACTACATCGTATTTCCCTGTTGTCAAGAAATATTTTCAAGGGCAGGATGTTAGCCGTGCTGAAGACAAGGACCACCCGCGAGCCGAACGTACCATTAAGTTTCCGCATCCCATTTACACAGCTGCAGGAAATCGAGGATGCCGTTCGCGCTGAAGCGCGCCGACATCGAACAGACTTGGTCGAGTTCATTTGGAACTGGGCATGGAGCGAATACAAGAAGGCGGGCTCCTTGCAGGCCCTGCTCGGCGGTACGCGAACGCGCCGCTATTCGAGGCGTGTCTCGGAAGAACTTCAAGATCAGTTATACACAGCCCTGGGAACAATCCTGGAACGCGCACCCAGTGCCGTAATCGACGACGTTGCCCGCACCTTGACCTCACGCGCAGGCAAGTACGGATCTGAGAAATGACGGTTTTCTTGATCGAGCCTTCGCAACATATCCGGGCCGCATTTCGACGCCACATCGGCCGCTAACCTCTTTTTGCCGGCAAAAGTTGCGACAATCACCTCGCCGTTTGCCGGGACGTCATGTTGTTGGGCCAGAAACAATTCCGACACTCTTTACTACGACGTAAATTTCCACAGGTATATCCTATAACCTTGACAACTCGGTTGGGCACCCGCGCATCCGGTGATAAAGCCGAGCAATAGGAGGAAACATTGGGGCGCCTCCGCCTCAGCCTGGCATTGATTTTTGCATTTGCGCTCGTATCGGTCCGAGGAGCCGGAGCGCAGTCGGGAACAGGTGCGTTGCGCGGCACCGTAACGGATCCGTCAGGCGCCGCCGTGCTTGGCGCCAGCGTGACTGCAACGCCGTCGTCAGGCCAGCCGAAAACGATCACCACCAATCAGCAAGGCGCTTACGAATTTCGCGGACTTCCTCCGGGTACATACGAAGTAAAGATCACCGCGCCCGGTTTTCAGGATTTTGACAAGCCCGCCGTGGCGGTTGCCGCAGGGCAGGCTCAAATCCTTGACGCGCCTCTTTCGATCGAAGTCGAACAGCAGCATGTCCAAGTTTCCGATACGGCTCCAACGCTGCAAGTGAGCCCCGAGAAAAACGCCGGCGCGATAAATCTAAAGGGGAACGATCTCAACGCGCTTTCTGACGATCCCGATCAGTTAGCGCAGGACTTGCAGGCGCTTGCGGGCCCCGCTACCGGTCCTAATGGCGGCCAGATGTACGTGAATGGATTCTCGGCCGGACAACTGCCGCCGAAATCGTCCATTCGCGAAATCAAGGTGAACCAAAACCCCTTTTCCGCGCAATACGATTCCGTCGGCTTCGGACGGATCGAAATCCTCACGAAGCCCGGGACAAATCAACTGCACGGCGATTACTTCGGATGGGGTACGGATCAACCGTTCAATAGCTGGAGCCCGTTCGTTGCATTGAACAATCGTCCCGGCTATTACACGATTCTCCAGGGCGGCGATCTCAGTGGTTCGCTGAACAAGAAAGCTTCTTTTTCGCTCACGTTTCAGCACCGCAATGTCCATAATGTCGAGCTTGGGGCTCAATCTCTCGATCAGAACGCCATCAATGTCTCGCCCGGATCGCAGGCCGTCGCGAACCCTCATCACCGCATGTCAATTGGTGGTTCGATCGATTACCAGCTAACCGCGAATAACACACTCACTGTTTTTTACCAATACTGGAAAAATAGCGATCAGAACGACGGCATCTCTAGTTTCAGCCTTCCCAGCCAGGGCTATAACGCCACTGGCTACGAGCATCAACTTCAGATCTCCGATACCCAAATCTTTCACGATACGATCGTCAACGAGACCCGTTTTCAATACCTGCGCGACTATGCAGCCAATACTCCCGTCTCAAGTGCAGTCGCGTTCAGTGCGCCAGCCTATGTCAATGGCGGCGGCAATCCGATGGGCCGTACGGTCGACCGGCAGAATCATTTCGAATTTCAGAACTACACAACGATGATAAAAGGGAAAAACACGATCGAATTCGGTGCGCGGTTGCGCGAAGTCACCGATTGGAACTCGTCGCTCTCGACTGCGAATGGCTCGTTTACGTTCGCCAGCGGCGCTGCATATATGGTCGCGCAGGCGGCCGTGTCACAGGGCAATCCGGTGCCGGTAGCGGATTACCCTGAAGCCTTTACATTGGGCTTTGGCTCCGCGGTCGCCACAGCAAACCGCTTCGATATCGGCATCTTTGCTCAGGACGACTGGCAATGGCGTCCGAATATTACGTTTAGCGGTGGGTTGCGCTTTGAGACGCAGACCGGCATCCCGGATCACGCCGATCTAGCGCCCCGATTTGCCATAGCTTACGGAATTGGAAAGACAAAATCCGGCGCACCACGCTCGGTGCTGCGTGCGGGTTGGGGTATTTTCTATGACAGATTTCCTGAATCGAATTTGCTGAACGCCTCTCGCTTTAATGGCGTGAATCAAATCACCTACACCGTGAACAATCCGGATTTCTTCCCCAATGTGCCCCCTGACGTCACAAGTCTCGGCGCGACTACATCCCTTCCTACCATCGACCGAATTTCGCCCTCACTGCGCTCTCCGTACACAATGCAGGCTGCTGTCACGCTCGAGCAGCAGGTCTTCAAGGGTACTACTCTAACGGTGAACTATATCAACGCACGCGGCATACACCAGTTCTATACAGCGAATATCAATACGCCGCTGCCTGGAACGTTCGATGCGGCCAATCCGCAGGCGGCAACGTATCCGTTCGGCTATGACAAGGGATACATCGATCAGTATGATTCGGGCGGCACTTTCAAACAGAATGAGCTCATTGTAAATTTTAACGGCAACATCCACAAAATGGTTAGCCTCTACAGCTACTATGCGCTCAACGACGCACACGGCACGACGGGCGGCCTGCTCACCAATTTTTACAATCCATCGCTCGATTACGGCCGCGCGAATTTCGATGTTCGCAATCGTGTTTTCGTTGGTGGATCGCTCACCCTCAGATACGGATTCGCGATCGGCATATATCAGGTCTACACGTCGGGTCGTCCGTTCAACATCACGTCCGGCACGAATGTTTACGGCACGAGTGCTACGGCACAGAACTCCCGTCCGTCATTCACAAATCTGCCCCTAGGCACACTTGGCGTTTATGCCACGCCATGGGGCAATGTTTATAACGGACTTCCTGCGCCGGGAGAGACCGTCATCCCAATCAATTTGGGCACCGGTCCTTCTCAGTTCATGACGAATGTTAGCGTCACGGAGACGCTCCATTTGGGACCGCCTCCAGAAACGCCGGTCGGCTCTACCGATTCTTCCTCGCCTCCTTCGTCCGCATCGGGCACCTCAACCGCCAAACCAGCCGGCCGGTACAGCCTGCAATTAGGCGTCTACAGTCGCAATCTTTTCAACAAGGTGAACTATGGTCAGCCTGTGGGCGTTATCGGCTCGGCCAAATTTCTGCAACCGGTGAGCCTCAACTTCGACGGTCCGGCCAATCGACAGATTTTCTTGGGCCTGAGCTTCGACTTCTAGTCGCTGCCGATTTGCGCTGTTCGCATTCGAATGGGAGAATGGTTCTGCTCAGAATATCTCCATCTAGGACCTAGGAACATTGATGCGAATTGTATCGAAGAAGAACATTTGCGCTCGTATCGCGATCTCTATCGCGGCCATTTCTGCCGCGGGAATGTTGCTGTTGCCCGGCGCATACGCGCAGCAATCGCAATCACCGGCTAAACCCCCGAAGACAGCTCCAACTGCAAAGAGCACCAAGCCGGCCACACCGCCGGCGAGAAAAACGCAACCCACACCGGCGAGGGGCGCCACGCGTTCGACGTTGACCACCGAGAAGCAAAAAGACAGTTACGCACTCGGCATGAATGTTGGCAGGGATCTTTCGCGGCAGCCGATCGACATCGACGTTACACCGTTCTTGCAAGGCATGCGGGACGCTCTGGAGAAAAGAAAATCCCAATTGACCGACGACGAAATCAAGGCCGCGCTCGCGCAGTTGCAGAGCCAGGCCACCACAAAAGCCGAAGCGGAAAATAAAATACTTGGGGAGGCAAACTTGAAACAAGGTGAGGAGTTTCTAGCCGGCAATAAGACGAAGCCGGGTGTTGTTGCGCTGCCTAGCGGTTTGCAATACAAGGTGATCACAGCGGGTACCGGGCCAAAGCCCACGGCTGCCGACACGGTAGTTTGCGATTACCGCGGCACGCTCATCAACGGCAAGGAATTTGATAGCTCGTATAAGCGAGGTCAGCCCGCGTCGTTTCCTGTCGGCGGCGTGATTAAAGGCTGGACGGAAGCACTCCAGATGATGCCGGTAGGATCGAAATGGGAGCTTTTCATCCCGCCGGACCTCGCATACGGTGCTCGCGGTGCCGGCCCTGACATCGGACCGAACTCGACGCTCATCTTTGAAGTCGAGCTGCATTCGATCAAAGGCAAAAGCTGATAGATAGATGATAACGCTGACGAACGTCGAGAAATTTTACGAAGCAGGCCCCACGAAGACTTGGGTGCTGCGGCGAATCAGCGCGGAGATTCGCGAAGGCGAATTCGTCACGATCATGGGCCCTTCCGGCGCCGGCAAGTCCACGCTAATGGCGATCATTGGCATGCTCGACGGTGCATGGAAGGGCGAGTACTACCTGCTTGGCAACGCAGTCCACAAACTGAATAACCGCCGCCGCGTGGAACTGCACAAGCAATACATTGGATTCGTGTTTCAGCAATATCATCTGCTGGATAATCTCACCGTCGCGGAAAATCTTGACCTTCCGCTTTCTTATCGCGACATGCGCAAATCTGACCGCCAGGGGCTTGTGGCCGATGCACTCGATAAATTTCAGATCGTTGGCAAAAAAGATCTTTACCCGAGCCAGCTCTCTGGCGGTCAGCAGCAGTTGGTTGCGGTTGCGCGTGCCGTAATCGGCAAGCCGAAATTGATTCTTGCGGATGAGCCTACCGGAAGCCTGCATTCCAGTCAGGGCAAAATGATCATGGATACTCTCAAAAAACTGAATGAGGAAGGAACCACGATCATTCAAGTAACCCACAACGACGCGTGGGCCGCCTACGGCAACCGGACAATTGAGCTTGCGGACGGATGGATCGTAAGTGGTCGGGCCGACGCGGGAGTTGCTTGATCATTTCCGTCTGACTCTTCTATTCTCGTGTTTGTTTCCCGAGCGACTCTACGCGGCGTTGAAGTTCCTGTGCGATGTTCGCCGGATCGTCATTCTCAGCAAAACTGACCGGCTGGCCGATCGCTACGCTCACCTGCCCGGGACGCGCGATATGCTTGCCTTGCTGCTTTAACTCCCAAAAATTACCGAGGTACATCGGAATCACTGGAACGCGCAGCCGCGTTGCGAGTAAACCGATTCCCATACGAAATGGGCTGAGCCGGCCGGTTTTCGTGCGCTCGCCTTCGGGAAAGACCAGTACGTTCCAACCGCGGTCGATTAGGTTCCCCATGAACGCAAAGCTGCGCTGAAAACCCGCGTAACGAGGCAGCGGAAAAACATTGAATATCGAGACGAGCAGAAAGTATGTGATGCGGTCTACCAGCGCCAGAAAGAAATTTCGTCCAGGCGGAGGCGTTCGCATTGATTCGAGAAGTTCGCCATCCATAGCCACGGCAAGTTTGCTGCGAAATCTCTCCGGAAGCCCCAGCATGATGTAAGCCGGATCGAAGTAAGTAACATGATTTGCGATGATGAGATTTGCCTTCGTCCCCCCAGCAGGCAATGATGCAAGCTTTTCGCGGCCGGTGATGCTCGGCCATCCCAGTATGAGCATTGCGGGCACGGCAAGGCAATTGTACGCGGCGGCCCGAAAGATGCGCGCAGGCCAACTCTGCGGCCACGTGGGATATTGGAATGCAGGCGCGCGAGCGGATGGCGACTGGATCATTTTCTCAATGTCACCCGCGGTTTCAGCCTTGGAGAAATCGGTCTCGCTTAAGTCCACCTGATACCGATCTTCGAGTTCGCCCATCAGCTCCACGCGCTCGATCGAGCTGAGCTGCAATGCCTCGTCTCCGGCGCCCGAGTTCGCATGGCCCTGCCTAAGACGTGCGATGAGATCGTTGCTTCCGGTGGAGACCGACGACGTGCGGCCGAGCATTTCTGCCTCGGCGGCTTGGCGAATTTTGCTCAGCATCGGCTTTTGTGTCGGGGTGCGCGGAAAATCTTGATCGTGCCACACCATCCAGCGGCGCATTTGCTGAAATGGCGCGAGCCGCTGATTCGCGTGCTGCACAATGCTTACCGCCTCTTTTTCGGCAGATGATGAATCGTCATCGCGAAGAAGCAAAACGGCGCACGCTTCGGCGTTGCCATCTTTTTCCAGCCCGATAACGACAGCGTCCCGGACCGCGGGTTCTTTGCGGAGTTCCGCTTCCAGATCACCGGGATAAACTTTCAATCCCTCAGCCGTGACAATCACGTTCTTGCTGCGGCCCTTGAAATAAAGATTGCCGGCGACATCGCGCTCGCCTAGATCGCCGGTATGAAACCAACCTTCGGAGTCGACAGCTTGAGCCATGCCGTCTGCATTCCAGTAGCCCGATGCGACATTTTTGCCACGCACGAGAATCTCGCCTTCGTCGGAGAGCTTGATTTCGTTTCCGGGCATCGGCTTGCCGATTGATCCGCGTCCGATGCGAAAGGGATGATTCAGGCTGATAAGAGACGTCGTTTCGGTAAGCCCGTAACCCTGAATGACGGCGTACCCGAGACGTGTCCAAAACGTCTCCGTTTCGGCGGGCAGCGCGGCGCCTCCAGACACCATGGCGAGAAATCTCCAGCTGAAGCGGCGGCGGACCGCGCGAAAGCGCCACCACCGGCGAAGAAAATGGACGTTAGCGGCTCGATCGAAGGTGTGCCGAAATTTTTCCAGTTTGCCGCGGGCCTCAAGATCGCGCTCGACCTGGCCGCGTAGCGACTCGATCAAACGGGGCACGGCAATGAGAGCCATGATGTGCTGACCGCGAATCTCACGGATCACCTCTGCAGGGTTCAACGTGTCCATGAAGTTGATCGTTGCGCCGAATACCTGCGGAAGAAAAATTCCAAGAAACTGGCCAAAGACGTGGCTCAGCGGAAGCAGATCGAGTATGCGGATAGGATGGAAGAAACGTTCATAGCGGCGGTAATGTTCGAATTCGGCTGCAATAGGCGCAATGTTGGCGAGAATATTTCCGTGCGTAAGCACAACGCCGCGCGGTTCGGCTGTCGTGCCGGACGTGAAGACAATCTCCACGGGATCGTCCTGTCCGACGGATACCGCAGAGAAATTTCCTGACGCGCGCTTGGCGCTTATTTGCGTCAGATCTTCGAGACTAATGACTCGCGGCGCTAGATTCTCGGCGGGAAGATTGCGGCTCACAATTGCCAGGCGCACGCCCGCTTGTTTCGCAACGCGCTCGGCAAAGCTTTTCTCTCCGATAGCATCCAGCGGAACGGCTACGGCCCCGCGAAACACGCATCCGAGAAACGCGGCAATCCATTCGCCGGAATTCTCGCCCCATATGAGGACGCGATCGCCCTTCGCAACTTCCCGAGCCTGTAGTTCGTTCGCGAACTTCATCGCATGCGACAGAAGAGTCGAATACGACCAGCGTTCGCGTCTATAATTCCGCCGCCACACAACCGCGGTTTCATTCGCCGGGCGCGTGTCGGGGCGAAAATAGTCGAACAGAGACCCTTGTGGCATGGCGCCCTGAGTTTCGCTCATTCTTGACCAAAATGGGAATACCGCGAATCCGCGCGGCCGCAATTGAATTAGCAGCTGAAACTATGCCGAACGGCCTCTGGCCATCGCGAAGGCTTTCACGACCACTCGCGTTGCCGTATCACGCAGCGAATATTTCGGAAGCTCTCCTTCCTCGACCCACGCCACGTCCGTTGCATCTCCGCCTGCGCGTAGTTCACCGCCGACGGCTTCGCAAAGATAATCGAGAATCACATAATGATATTGCACGCGGCCGGAATCGTCGCGCACGATGCGTTCAAACGTCTCGATCTGATCGAGAACTCGCACGTGAATCCCCGTTTCTTCCTCCACCTCGCGGCGCACACCCTCCGCAATCGGTTCGCCCACATCGAGGCCACCGCCCGGGATCGACCACTCGCCTTGCAATGGCGGATGCGCGCGCCGCATAAGCAGCACGCTGCCGTCGCGAATCGTCACTCCACCAACACCGACAATAGGCCGCGCCGGGTATTCACGGTTTTCTCTCATCTCGCGATTTTCTCCCCCAAAAAGCTTGACAGTCGCGGTATATAATACGCTTTTAAGCGAGACGCCCCGCTGGGAGGAAAGTCACGTGACGAAGTGTCCGGAGTGCGATGCGGAAATCGATTTGGACGAGGATGAAGTAGAAGAAGGCGAGATTCTTGCTTGCCCGGAATGCGATGCAGAACTCGAAGTGACGCAAACTCATCCTGTCCATTTGATCGTCCTTTCGGAAGACGATGACGACGATGATGATGAAGAGTCCGAGGATGAGGGCGAAGAAGACGAAGGCGGCGAAGAGGACGACGAAGCCGAAGACGAGGAATAGCCACTCGGGAAAACCCTGTACTGCCGAATATCATCTAACATGTATAAGCCTTTAGCGGTTGCGGCACGCCTTGTCGAAAGGAGTGTATCTCCATGAAATCACGGACCTATCGCTATGCGCTCCCCGCGGCGCTGGTCATCTGGTGTGCATTGCTTGCCGTACCGGCTTATCCCCAGAGTTCCCAACTCCGCACGGTTCACGGCCAGGTTGTCGATAAGAACGATAATCCCGCGCCTACCAGCGTCGTTTACCTGCTCAACGCCAAAACGCAGGCCGTGAGGACATATTTTGCTGACGATAAAGGTGAATACCACTTCAGCGGCCTCGACCCGAACGTGGATTACGAAGTCCACGCCGAGCACGGCAAGATGACTTCCGGCACGCACAAGATTTCCAGTTACGACTCCCGCCGTGACATCGACTTGACGCTGAAGCTCGCTCGCGAAAAGTGAGCGCCGTGCCCTATACTGAAAAGCTCTTTGTCTCAAAATCCCTTTTCTGAACAGCCAATTTCGGTCTAATATCCCGGACGGCCTTCTTGGTCCGTGTACGCTAACGCCGGGCTGAGCAGCAGGAGAACTTTTCCATTACTTTCCTCGGGATTGATGTCGGTACAAGCGGCACGCGCGCACTGCTGCTCAACGAGCGCGGAGCCATAGTGGGTTCTGCAACGGAGGATCATGCGCCGTTTGCGTCGCCCCGCATCGGTTGGGCCGAGCAGCAGCCTGAGGATTGGTGGCGCGCTTGCGGCATCGCCGTTCGCAAAGCGTTAGCCTCGGCAGGACTGCGCGGCGAAGATATCGCGTGCGTCGGCTTTTCCGGACAGATGCACGGCGCCGTGATGCTCGATGCGCGCGACGATGTCGTGCGCCCAGCGCTAATCTGGTGCGATGTTCGCACGGAACCGCAGTGCCGCGCCATCACGGAAAAAATCGGTGCCGAACGCCTGATTCAGCTCACCTGCAATCCAGCGCTGCCGAATTTTACTCTCACAAAATTCCTTTGGGTCCGCGAGCACGAGCCCGCGAACTGGAAGCGCGTCTGCTCAGTCATGCTGCCCAAAGATTACATTCGCTTCCGGCTCACCGGCGAACGCGCGATTGACGTCGCCGATGCCTCAGGCACGCTTCTGCTTGACGTAGCGAATCGCCGCTGGTCGCAGGAAATCTTGCAAGCGGCCGAAATCGACGAACGCCTGCTCCCGGCGCTCTACGAATCACCCGAAGTTTGCGCGCGCATCTCCGCGGCAGGCGCCCAAGCAACAGGATTGATCGCGGGCACGCCAGTCGTGGCAGGCGCGGGCGACCAGGCAGCGGGCGCAACGGGTATGGGCATCGTCGATCCCGGCGCCGTGAGCGCCACGATCGGCACCTCTGGCGTGGTCTTTGCCGCAACGGACCGGCCCGCGCTCGACCCGCAAGGACGCCTGCATACGTTCTGCCATGCCATTCCCGGCGTCTGGCATGTCATGGGTGTAACGCAAGCCGCCGGCCTTTCGCTGCGCTGGTTTCGCGAGCAGTTCGGCGCAAAGGACGGCCCCGGCGATCCGTATGATCGCCTTGCAAACGAAGCCTCGAGTGCGCCACCGGGCTGCGACGGCTTGCTTTGGACGCCTTACTTAATGGGCGAGCGCACACCGCACCTCGATCCAAACGCGCGCGCAGCCCTCGTTGGCCTCACAGCGTCTCACGGACGCGCCCATATCATTCGCGCCATTCTGGAAGGCGTTGCCTTCAGCCTGCAGGACACATTTACGATCTTCAACGAGATGCGCGTCCCCGTTACGAGCATACGGCTCGGCGGCGGCGGCGCGCGTTCGCCCATCTGGCGCCGGATTCAAGCCGATATTTATGGACGCGAAGTGGAAATTGTGGCCGCCGAGGAAGGCGCCGCATTCGGAGCGGCAATCCTGGCAGGTGTCGGCGCAAAGGCATGGCCGAGTGTAGGCGCAGCAGCCGCAGCCGTCGTTCGCCTCGCGGAACGTATTGCTCCCAATGCGAACTCCGCGGCTACGATGAAAAAATCTTACGCTGCCTATCGTCGCGTGTATCCTGCCACGCGCGCGATTTTCGCAAACTGAAGACACCGCCTCACCCTTTGCGATTTTCGCTCGTAGGATATAAAGTAGCGCGCACAAACGGATTCGATCAGCGAGGACCGATGAGATTGGCCAGACGATGGATCATTGCCGGTACTGCTGTGTCCCTTATCATAGCGGTTGCCGCATTCGCAAATGCGCAGCAGCAGCCGGCGCCTGAAAATTCGCCCGCCACGGCCGCAGGCCAAAATACTCCTGCGCAGACTCCGCCCGCAAATTCTCCGGCCGCGTTTCGTAACGCAGGGCCGCCCATTGACCGCGAAGCTGCGGCGCGAGGGCAGCAACTCTTCCTGCAAAACTGTTCGTTTTGCCACGGCCCGGACGCGCGAGGAGGCGCAGAAGGCGGCGTTGACCTCACTCGTTCCGCAATTGTTAACGGCGACCCTACATCTGCACAGCTCGCGGCCTTTCTGAAGACTGGTCGCCCGCCCAAAATGCCGGCCTTCGATACTCTTACGGACGTGCAGGTGAGCGACATCGAAACCTTCGTCCGCTCGCAAAATCTCATCACTGGTGGACGCGCACCGCTTGTGGCGATTGTCGTTGGCGATGCGCAAGCAGGCGAGGAATTTTTCAACGGCGCGGGTAAATGCAATACGTGCCACTCCGTCGCGGGTGACCTCAAAGGCATCGGCTCAAAATATGACGTGATCACGCTGCAAGGTCATATCGTGCTGCCGCGAGGCAAAGGCGGTTGGCCGAATATAATTTCGCCCTTCCAGGTGACGAATCCGCCGGACGTCCCGAAGAAAGTAACAGTGACCATGCCGGACGGCAGCGTCACTACTGGCGACATGATCTCCATCTCCGATTTTGATGTAGTGCTCCGCGATGGAACAGGTATTCGCCAAACGTTTACGCGCAACGGCAACGTACCCAAAGTGGTCGTCACCGATCCTTTGCAGGCACATATCGATCTGATGAAAACGCTCACGGACAAAGAGATGCACGATTTGACGGCCTATCTGGTGACTCTGAAATGAGAATGCGGACTCTGCTCGCTATCGTGTTTGCCCTGGTAATTCCTTTTGTGTTGGCCGGACAAGGGCCGCTCGATCCTGCGCTCTTGACCAAGCCTGCTACGGACGCTTGGCCCACGTACCACGGCGATTACAGCGGCCGTCACTTCAGCCCGCTGAAACAGATCACCACTGCAAACGCGCACGAACTCACGCTCGCCTGGATTTTCCGCACCACAAGCTCCAGCGAAGGCGCAATCATCGGCGGCCAGGCTCCGCCGCCATTTCCAGGACGAGGTGCGGCCCCGGCGCGTGGAGGCAATACCGGCCCGCAGATCAAAGCAACGCCGCTGATGGTCGATGGCGTTCTTTATCTCACCGTTCCGAATCACACGTGGGCCGTCGACGCGCGCACGGGCCAGGAGCTTTGGCATTATTTTTGGCAAGGCCGTGGCGTCATCGGCAATCGCGGCGTGGGCATGTACGGAAAGTGGCTTTACTTTGAAACGGGTGACAACAGCATTGTGTCACTCGACGCCGCAACGGGCAAAGAACGATGGCACCAGCGGCTTGCGCCCGAGGGTGCATCAAATTTCTCCACTTCCGCGCCGGTGGTTATCGGTAACCATGTGATTCTTGGCGCAGGCGGCGACTCCGGCAGAAATTCTGACTGGGTCGAGGCGGTCGATCCAGAAACCGGTGAGTTGCAATGGAAATGGATTGTAACTCCCGCAGCGGGTCAGCCCGGCATCGACACATGGCCCAGTCCGGAAGCGTCGGCCCTCGGAGCGGGAGGACCATGGCAGCCGCCGACTTACGATCCTGAGCTGAACCTGATGTATGTGACGACCGGAAACCCCACGCCAACCTACAACGGCCGCGCGCGCGAAGGCGCCAATCTCTACACGTGCAGCCTCGTTGCCCTCAATCCCGATACAGGTAAGGTCGCGTGGTACTACCAGTTTTCGCCGCACGACACGCACGATTGGGACGGCACGGAAGTGCCTGTTTTGATCGACGGCACGATCGATGGGAAGCCTCGAAAGCTCGTCGCACTGGCCGAGCGCAACGGCTACTATTTCGTTCTCGACCGCGCGACAGGAAAGAGCGTCGTCGTAAAGCAATTCGCCGCCAGCAACACGTACGAGGGTGTCGACAAGAATGGCGTTCTCATTCCCAATAAGGATAAGGAGCCTTCGCCCGGCGGCTCGCTCGTCGCGCCC
This sequence comes from Binatia bacterium, assembly GCA_035607335.1. Lineage (GTDB taxonomy): Bacteria > Acidobacteriota > Terriglobia > Acidiferrales > UBA7541 > Palsa-295. Next base: position 18,153 of record DATNBB010000261.1, read on the forward strand.
ACATCTGACGGCGCGACCAACTATCCCGCCCCGTCGTTCGACCCGCAAACGGGGCTTTTCTATGTCAACTCCACTTCGACCTATAGCATTTTTTATTTGCCGCCTGATCCTTCAGCGCCCTCGGGCTATGGGCGCGGAGGCGAATGGCACACCGGCAACTTCGTGTCGTCGCTGAAAGCGCTGGATTACAAAACGGGCAACGTAAAGTGGGAACACGAATATCAGGAGGACGGCTTCTCTTCGGCAACGTATCCCGGCGTGCTTACGACCGCTTCGGGTGTGCTGTTTACTGGCGACCCATCCGGAAATTTCATCGCGTTTGACGCCGCAACCGGCAAAATTCTCTGGCACTGTTCGTTAGGTGCGGCGCGCCAATCGAACAATCCCGTTACCTACATGCTCGACGGCCACCAATACATTGTCGTCGCCGGCGGCGACAGCCTCTACGCCTTTTACCTGCAATAGTCGCGACTTTCTGGCCTGGGATGAACTGGCAATCGCATTTCAGATCGCGGCTTGAGTCCTTGCGGTATGCCGGGCAGCCGAAGGGCGAGGCCGTCGGAGCTTCAGCCTGCCCCAAGGCGACGAAGATCTCCGATAGCGGCGATATAAAGCTGGTTTTTTGCCTGAGGAACTACTTTTTGCATTTCCGCAGAGTTCGCCAACACCTAGCGCCGCTGGACAGAACCAGCATCATCGAATCGCTCTTGAATGCAATGCTTGCCGAATCGGTCGTCCGTGGCCGCCGTTGCTCGCTAATTCCTCGATAGGTGGGCGCCTCTCGCTGGTCCTCTTGCCGTCGGATTTGCCTCTGCAGGGGCCGGCGTGCTTTCTAACCGGGCGCTTTGGCGCGTTCACTTGTCGTACTTGATCAGGGAGAAGGCGTCGATACCTGGGAGCTTCGCGCGCCCGTTCAGGAAATTCAGTTCAACCGCGAATGCGGCGCCGGCCACTTCGCCACCAAGCTTTCGCACGAGCTGAGCCGCGGCGGCAGCGGTGCCTCCGGTCGCCAAAAGGTCGTCGCAGATCACGACGCGTTCGCCCGGTTTGATGGCGTCCTGATGGATCTCGAGCGAATCGGAACCGTATTCGAGCTGGTACGTCACCGACGCGGTCTTCCACGGAAGCTTTTTGGGCTTCCGCACCGGAACGAAGCCTGCTCCCAAACGATATGCAAGAGCGGGCGCAAAGATGAATCCGCGAGCTTCTATGCCTGCGACGACGTCGACCTTTTGTTTGCCGTTATAGTGGGAGCAGAGCTGATCGACGAGCGAGTGAAAGCCCTCCTTATCCGCGAGCAGCGTCGTCAAATCGTAGAAAAGAATTCCGGGCTTGGGATAATCCGGGATTTCGCGAATCAGCTTCTTCAAATTTTCCATTGTCTCCTCTTGAATACATCAAAACATAACGCGCTGGCCCGAGAGCCTGCGGCAAGCAGGACCTATGAAGCTGCTTTTTCTTTGGGCCTATGTTCGCAATCTTACGCAGGAAGCTTTTCGCAACATCACGCGTCAAATTCAATTGAAAAGCTGCGCCCGTATTTCGCCTCAATAGGCGCATCGCTCTCGCTTACCCCGGAAACTGAAGCCGATTCCGGTCCGCGCTCGAGCTGCGCGCGAAGCCCGCCTAAATCGTTTTCCTTGCCGATAGCATAGACTTCCACGCGCCCATCGCGCAGATTCTTTGCGTAGCCGGTCAGCTCGAGTCGCTCGGCCACACGCTGCACGAAGTAGCGGTAGCCCACTCCTTGCACCATTCCGCTTACGTAGTACCGTCGCGCAACGCGCCGCTCAGTCACAGGCTACGAGAACCTTTGTTCCTTCGGGAGCATGATTCTAACAGACGACCGCTCATGAATCACTGCCGTCACTCGATCGTCGGCGAAAAGCACGTATTGAAGGGCAGATATTGGGTGGCTACACATGTGGCGGCGGTTATGCGGAGATTGCGGAAATACGCCATTTTTAAGGCGCCAAACACGCCATTTTTGGCAATTTTTGGCATTTTAAGGAGTGTTAAGGAGTGTTTAGGGCGGCAAATTGGTACCGATGCGTTGAGTGAATCGCTCGATTTCTTTGAATCCCGCGCTCAATATGCACGCGCGAAATACCACGATCTCGCAGTATTTCATGCTGAGCCGACGCGGAGATAAAGTTAGACATTTCGGGGTTGGGCTGCATCCAACCATTTGGTGTATCTTCGTATCTCTATGCGAATGCGATCCTTAGCTTCGGTGATTTTGCTTGGAGCGCTTGCCTGTGTGATCGCGGCGCATGCGCAGGATCAGGGCCCTATGGCGCCTCCCCCCACGATCAATGTGAAGCGACTGCCTTCCGTGCCGCATCCGGGACCGCCACCGATTCCCGAGCAGCAAATCATCCAGCGCTTCGCGGCAAACGAAGACACAATGAAGCAAGCCTATGATTTATATACCTTTACGCAGACGGTTCGCTTCGAGGAGGACACGACTCCGGCCGCGATGATCACCGCAACCGGCGACACCTACTTCAAAGACGATCAGCGCTACTGGGGTGTGACGAAAGAGTCGAAGCCGCCTGCAATGATGACGCATTTTACGTTGCAGGACGTAATGGGCATGGCGGACATTCCGTACTTCTTTCTTACAACTGCGGATATTCCCAACTACAATTTTCTTTACGCCGGCCAGCAGCAAATCGATCAAATCAATACGTACGTCTTTCAGGTTAAGCCCAAAGGATTCAGCAGGAAGCAGCGCTTTTTCGATGGCGTGATTTGGGTGGACGACCACGATCTGGCAATTGTGCGAAGCTGGGGAAAATTCGTATTGGAAGTGGAGCCTTCGGGACAGAACCGGCCGTTCACGATGTTTGAAACTTATCGCGAAAATTTCGAAGACAAGTACTGGCTGCCCACCTATACGGCATCAGACGGGCAAGTGAAACTAGACGACGGAACCGAAGTGCCGGTCAAGTTGGTGATTCGCGATACGAATTTCAAACGTCGGACCGATGTCACTCCCGCTTCTTCCGCTCCGACTTCTTCCGCCACGGCGCCTTCGTCTGCTGCCACAGCATCGCCGGCTTCAACCCAGTAAGTTGCTGAAATATCTCAGGTTCCATGCTGCTCGCAACGTGCCCTGGTAGCTCTTTTATTGACTTCAATAACAGCGCAGGACGCGCAGCGCGCAATCCAGCTTCCGTCGGGAACGGGCCAAGAACACCGATGGCGCGGACACTTGCGCGACGCGCCATTTCGATATCTTGAGGGGAGTCACCGACATAGACGCAGTCTTCGGGTGCAAGTCCGGCGAGTTGAAGCGCACGCTTTAATGGCGCAGGATGAGGCTTACGAGGCGATGCATCTTCCGAGCAAACGCGCACCGCGAAGTGCTTTGTAAGTCCTAGATTTTCCAACTGGATACAGACACGATCACGGCTCCCGCTTGTCACCAGGCCAAGCGTGAATCGCTTTGCAAGGTTGCGAAGGACGGTGCGGACGCCGGGCAGAAGTGCTGTCTTTTCGCGGGAGTACGC
>DATNBB010000263.1:0-20745 GCA_035607335.1 Binatia bacterium
ATCACATTGCAATGCAACGACTGTAAAAACAGAAACTACACGACCACCAAGAACAAGAAGAAGCACAGCGACCGGCTGGAGACGCAGAAGTTCTGCAATACGTGCCGGAAGCATACGGCGCATAAGGAAGTGAAGTAGGCGGTTTTGTCTCTTGCTCGGTTCAACGGAGTCGGGCGAGGCGAATTGGTTTTGTTATATGTTGGAATGCTCCGACGGTTCGCTTTACGTCGGCGTGGCGATCGATACCGAGGCGAGACTGAAGGAGCACAATTGGGGCGTTGGCTCCCGTCACACTCGGCTGCACCGACCGGTGAAATTGGCTTGGAGGGAAGCGTTCCCGAATCAAGCAGCGGCACGCGAACGAGAGGCTGAATTGAAAGGCTGGAGCCGCAAAAAGAAGTTGGGCTTGATTGCGATATATCGGGAGGACCTCGAGCGGATGGTCAGCGGCCGAAAATAACCCTTCGACCTTCGGTCTCAGGGTGAATTTTCGAGCCGAAGGCTCGAAAATTCAGGGGAGTAGGTTCAACGGTAGACCATCGGTCTCCAAAACCGAGAGTGGGGGTTCGAATCCCTCCTCCCCTGCCAGTTTTTTGGAGACCGGCGGCGAAGCGAGCAGGCCGGAATGGTGGGGCAGCGGTAGAAAAATAAGGTCAGAACTCATGGCAGAAGCGGTAAAGATGAAAGATCAGACTATTCGCGGCGGTGGTGAGGGAGGCGGTTCCGGCGCGATTGAGAAATTGGGCGAGCATCCCAGGCGGTTGCGGCAGTTCCTGCACGAAGTACGCGTCGAGATGGACAAGGTGAGCTGGCCCTCGTGGCAGGATGTTCGCTCGACGACTATCGTCGTGATCGTCACGGTGGCGCTTTTCGGCGTCTTTTTTTTGGGAACGGATTATGTGTCGAGCAAGTTCATCAGCTGGCTGATCGACATTGGAAAGAGCCTCTAGCATGGACGAAATTCAGGCAAACGCAAACAGCGAGAATGTGGGACAACCGAACCCGGCCGAACACGCCGGTGATCATACGGGAGATCCCCAGAAGCACTGGTACATCGTCCACACCTACTCGGGTTTCGAGAAGAAGGTGAAGGAAAGCCTCGAAGGGCGAGTGGCGGCGTACGGCTTAACGGACAAAATCGGACAGATCGTGATTCCGACCGAGTCGGTGGTGGAAGTGCGCGGGGGCAAAAAAGTGGTTTCTTCGCGCATGTGTTATCCGGGCTATGTGCTCGTCGAAATGGATATGGACGATTACACGTGGCACGTGGTTCGGCAGACGCCGCGGGTGACGGGATTCGTGGGATCGGGGCAGACACCTTCGCCGCTGACCGAAGAAGAAGTGCAAAACATTTTGAACCGCGCGACGACAACCGCGGAGAAGCCGAAGCCGAAACTGTCGTTCGAGCGCGGAGAGAAGATCCGCATCAACGAAGGGCCGTTCATCAATTTCACTGGCGTGGTTGAGGACGTGAATACGGATCGCAGCACGCTGAAGGTGACGGTGACGATTTTTGGGCGCTCGACTCCGGTGGAACTGGATTTCGCGCAGGTCGAGAAAGTCGCGTAGGGATTTCATAGAAGCAGAGCGCGCGGCGTAAATCGCGCGGGGGATAAAAGGAAATGGCAAAGAAAGTTCAGGCAATGGTCAAGCTGCAGTTGCCGGCGGGCAAAGCGACGCCAGCGCCGCCCGTGGGCACGGCGCTGGGTCCGCACGGCGTGAACATCATGGATTTCTGCAAGCAATACAATGCGAAGACGCAGAAAGAGCCGGATGGGATGATCTTTCCCGTGCTGGTGACAATCTACAGCGATCGCACATTCACTTTTATTCTGAAGACGCCTCCGGCTTCCGTGCTGCTGAAGCGCGCAGCGGGAATCGTGAAGGGATCGCCGGAGCCAAACCGCAACAAGGTGGCGAAGGTGACGAAGAAGCAGGTGGAAGAGATCGCGAAGACGAAGCTGCCCGACCTGAACACCACAAATATAGAAGCGGCGATGCGTTCGGTGATGGGCACGGCGCGCAATATGGGAATCGAAGTTACAGACTAACGGAGAGAGAAGCGATGGGGCATGGTGCAAAGGAAGGCGGGAAGAATATCGATCGCGCACGGAAGCTGGTCGAGGCGCGGCCGTATCGCCTGGAGGAAGCCGCCGAGCTTCTTCGCAAGGCGCATTTCGTGAAGTTCGATGAGACGGTTGAATTGGTGCTGAATCTGGGCGTCGATCCGAAACAATCGGACCAGATGGTGCGCGGCACGGTGGTGTTGCCGCACGGCTTAGGCAAGTCCAAGCGGGTGCTGGTGATCGCGAGCGGCGACAAAGTGCGCGAAGCTCAGGAGGCCGGTGCGGATTTCGTCGGCGGCGACGACATGGTGCAGAAAATTGTGGAAGGCTGGACGGATTACGAAGCCGTGATCGCCACGCCGGACATGATGAAGTCAGCGGGGCGCCTTGGCAAAGTGCTCGGGCCGCGCGGTCTGATGCCGAATCCGAAGACCGGTACGGTGACATTCGAGATTGCGAAGGCTGTGAAGGAAATCAAGGCCGGTAAGGTGGAGTTCCGGCTGGATAAGACAGGGATCATTCATTCGTCCGTGGGCAAGATCAGTTTCCCGGCGAAAAATCTTGCGGAAAACGCGTCGGCTCTTCTGAGTGCCGTGGTCAAGGCAAAACCTGCCGCGGCGAAGGGCAAGTACGTCAAGAAGATCACGCTGACCTCCACGATGGGGCCGGGGGTTTTGATCGATCACGCGGAAGCGGAAACGGCCGTGGTTGCAGCAGCGTAAGCAGATTTTGCGGCGAAATTTTTGAGGGGGAAGTCGGCATGAAGAAGAAGGCCGAGAAGGTCCAGCAGGCTGACGAGTTGCGCGTGCAGCTCGCGAATGTTTCGACAGTGGTCCTTTCGACGTTTCAAGGCATTACTGTAGAGGACGACACAAAGCTGCGCCGCGCGGTGGAAGCCGCCGGCGGCAAGTATCAGGTGGTGAAGAACACCGTCGCCGAACGCGCGGCGGCTGGGACTCCGACCGAAGGCTTGCTGAAAGATCTTAAGGGCACCAATTCGATCGCGTACACGACTGCCGATCCGATTGTGCTTGCGAAGACGCTGACGAAATTCGCGAAAGACGTGCCGGCATTCAAATTCCGCGCCGGGTGGGTCGAAGGGCGGGTCGTTTCCATTGCGGAGATCAGCCAGCTTTCCAACATGCCTTCGAAGGAGGAGCTGATCAGCAAGATCATGTTCCTGCTGAACGCTCCGGCGCAGCGAATTGCGACTGCGCTGGCAGCACTGCCGCGGAATCTCGCGGTGGTGACGAGTGAGGCGGTGAAGGCGAATAAGTTCGGAGGCGGCGAGGCCAAAGCACCGGCGGAAGCGGTGGAGCAACCGGCGCAGTAAACGAATTTTTGAGTTTTGGAACAAAACAGTTTGTCATCTTGCGAGGAGGATAGAGAACGGCAATGGCGAGCAAAGTGGAAACGATTCTGGAAGACATAAAGGGGCTGACGCTTCTTGAAGCGTCGGACCTGGTGAAGAAGATGGAAGAAGCGTTTGGCGTCTCGGCAGCTGCGGCAGCTCCCGTTGTTATGGCGGGTGGCGCGGCGGCCGGCGGCGCGGCTGCTCCGGCCGAGGAGAAGACCGAGTTTGCCGTGGTCCTCACCGAGGTGGGAGCGAACAAGATTAACGTGATTAAGGCTGTCCGCGAAGTTACCAGCCTGGGCTTGAAGGAAGCCAAGGACTTGGTGGACGGCGCCCCGAAAACTGTGAAAGAGGGCGTGAACAAGGATGAGGCAGCCACGATCAAGAAGAAATTCGAAGAGGCCGGAGCAAAGGTCGAGATCAAGTAGTGGCAGCGCGCACACGGCCTGTGCCGCGGCTGCAGAGGAAATCGCGTACGCACGCGCTCCTTTGGACTTCAGATCATACAAAACCGTCCTTCCCGGACCGGCAGAAGGGGTGTCTCCCCGTCTGCCCGTTCGGCTTCGGCTTGAAGGGACCTACAAATGAGCAATCGTAATGGAATGCGCGTCGTCCGGGAACGGGAACGCCTGGACTTTGCCAAAATCAAAACGGCGGTCCAGATTCCCAACCTGATCGACGTTCAGAAGAAATCCTATCAGCGCTTTCTGCAGATGGATTTGCTGCCGAGCGAGCGCGATGATTCGGGCTTGCAGTCGGTCTTCAGCTCCGTCTTCCCCATTCAGGATTTTCGCGGACTTTCGCAGCTCGATTTCGTGGACTATGCGATCGGCAACTGGGAGTGCAAGTGCGGCCACCTGCGCGGATTGCACCACCTGCGCGCGACCTGCCGCAATTGCGGCGCTTCGGTTGTCACGAACCCGTATAAATCGGGTGACGTGATCTGCGCGAAATGCGGCGCGTTCAACAAGAACACGCCGACCTTTTGCAACAAGTGCGGCGATCCGGTTACGTTGCAATTGAAATACGACGTAAGCGAATGCGAAGAGCGCGGCATGACGTATTCGGCCCCGCTCAAGGTGACCATCCGCCTCACGATTTACGACAAGGACCCGGACACGGGCGCGAAGACGATTCGCGACATCAAGGAACAAGAGGTTTTCTTCGGCGACATTCCGCTGATGACGGAGAACGGCACGTTTGTCATCAATGGAACCGAGCGCGTAATCGTCAGCCAGTTGCATCGTTCGCCGGGTGTGTTTTTTGAGACGGCCAATAACCGCAGCTACTTCCTTGGAAAAATTATCCCCTATCGCGGTTCCTGGGTGGAATTCGAGTACGACACGAAGAACATTCTCTACGTGCGTATTGACCGCAAGCGCAAGTTCCTGGGTTCCATCTTCCTGCGCGCGCTGGGAATGAAATCGAACGAAGACATTCTCCGCACGTTCTATAAGGTGGAGCGGATCACCCTGAAGGACAAGGACCTGCTTTGGAACGTGTCCGAAGGATTGATCGACCGCAAGCTCTCGAAAGAAATTCGGAATCCGAAAACCGGCGAAACAATCGTCGGAATGAACAAGCGCATCAGCGACGCGCTCCACAAGGAGCTCGTCAAGGCCAAGGTTACGCACGTGGAAGTGGTTCACCAGGACCTTGAAGGTGCGTACACGGTGGGCGAACTCGTAAATCGCGAAACGGGCGAAGTGTTGCTCGACGCGAATAAGCCGCTCACGCCCGAGCTTTGGACATCCATCGCAGAAGCTGGGATTACGGAAGTGGATGTTTGCTTCCCCGAGCGCGACGACGCGGGCATCATCATTTCCCGCACGATCGATAAAGACTCAATCCGCACGCCAAAGGAAGCACTGATCGAAATCTATCGCAAGCTTCGTCCCGGCGATCCTCCGACGCTCGAAACGGCAACTGCGCTCTTCAACGGAATGTTCTTTGACGCGCGCAAGTACGATTTCAGCAAGGTCGGGCGCCTGAAATTTAATATCAAGCTGGGCCTCGAAACTCCGCTCGACAAGAGGACACTCGATCCGGAGGACTTCGTCGCCGCGATCAAGTATCTACTCAAGCTGCGCAAGAACATCGGAACGGTGGACGATATCGATCACCTCGGCAACCGTCGCGTCCGCGCAGTGGGCGAGTTGCTCGAGAACCAGTTCCGCATCGGCTTGGTCCGGATGGAGCGCGCGATCAAGGAAAAGATGTCGGTTTACCAGGAAATGTCCACGGCGATGCCGCACGACCTGGTAAATGCGAAGCCTGTGATGGCCGCGATTCGCGAGTTCTTCGGAAGCTCGCAGCTTTCACAGTTCATGGACCAGACCAATCCGCTGAGCGAAATCACGCACAAACGGCGTCTTTCGGCTCTGGGACCGGGCGGCCTCTCGCGCGAACGCGCTGGATTCGAAGTGCGCGACGTTCACCCGACACACTACGGTCGTATCTGCCCGATTGAAACGCCGGAAGGCCCGAACATCGGCTTGATCAGCTCGCTTTCTTGTTACGCGCGGATCAATGAGTTCGGCTTCATTGAATCGCCGTACCGCAAGGTGAAGGGCGGCCGCGTGATCGATTACGTGCAGATCGTGAACGCCGGCGACAGTGAATTCACGGCGGGCGAAATCGTAGAGCGCGAAAAGGTAGAGGCGACAAATGAGGATTTGAAGCGGCGGCGCGTTGTGGTCGAGCCGCACTGCTTCTATCTCTCGGCTTGGGAAGAAGACCGTTACGTGGTGGCGCAGGCCAATGCTTCGATTGACGACAAAGGCCGCATTACGACGGAACTGGTGAACTGCCGACAGGCCGGCAACTTCGTACTGAAGAGCAAAGAGGAAGTGGATTACATCGACGTTTCGCCGAAACAGCTTGTATCGGTGGCGGCGAGCCTGATTCCATTCCTAGAGAATGACGACGCGAACCGCGCGCTGATGGGTTCGAACATGCAGCGTCAGGCCGTGCCGTTGATCAAGGGCGAGGCTCCGCTCGTGGGCACGGGCATGGAGCGCGTCACTGCGCGCGATTCAGGCGCGGTGATCGTCTGCAGGCGCGATGGCATCGTCGATCAGGTCGACTCGGAGCGCGTAATCGTGCGCGTCGAATCGGACCAGTCCGGCGTGCTAAGCCGCGAAGTCGGTTCGGACATTTACCTTCTGACGAAGTTCAAGCGCTCGAACCAGAACACCTGCATCAATCAAAAGCCGCTTGTGCGCGCGGGTGACCGCGTAAAGCAAGGTCAAGTGCTGGCAGACGGTCCTTGCACGGATAAGGGCGAGCTCGCGCTCGGCCGCAACGTGCTTGTGGCCTTCCTGCCGTGGCGCGGGTACAACTTCGAAGACGCGATTCTCGTCAGCGAAAAGCTGGTGCAGGAGGATTACTACACCTCGATTCACATCGAGGAGTACGAAATCGAAGCTCGCGATACGAAACTTGGTCCCGAGGAAATCACGCGGGATATTCCCAACATCAACGAAAGCTTCCTGCGGAACCTCGACGAGAGCGGAGTGATCCGCATCGGCGCGACGGTGAAGCCTGGCGACATCCTGGTTGGCAAAGTGACGCCAAAGGGCGAGACCACGCTCACGCCGGAAGAAAAGCTGTTGCGCGCGATCTTCGGTGAGAAAGCGGGCGACGTTCGCGACGCATCGCTCTACTGCCCACCGGGCATCGAAGGAACGATCGTTGACGTGAAGATCTTCTGCCGCAAGGGCGCGGAGAAGGACGAGCGTCACAAGGCGATTGAAGCGGCGCACGTGGCGAAGCTCGAAAAGAACCTCGCTGACGAAATCCGCATTTTGACCGACGAGAGGTTGAAGCGATTGAACGACCTGCTCGGCGGACAGAAGCTGATTGCCGATCTCCACGACGAGCGCACGAACAAGCGCCTGCTGACCAAAGGCACGGAGCTGACGCGCGACATCCTGGACAAAATCTCGACCCGCAACCTAAAGCGGCTGCGCCTCAACGACAAAGATCCTCTCCTAATCGAGAAGATCGACGAAGTTGAGGAGATGACGTCGCGCCAGATTGACGTGTTGCGCAAGATCACGGACGAGCGCATCTCGAAGCTCAAGAAGGGCGATGAGCTTCCGCCGGGCGTCATCAAGCTAGTGAAGGTTTACATCGCCATGAAGCGCAAGCTGTCCGTCGGCGACAAAATGGCCGGCCGGCACGGCAATAAGGGCGTGATCGCGCGGATCGTTCCCGCCGAAGACATGCCTTATATGCCGGACGGCACACCGATGGAAATCGTGCTTAACCCGCTCGGCGTTCCTTCGCGTATGAACGTCGGGCAGATTCTCGAAACGCATCTCGGTTGGGCTTCGAAAGAGCTCGGCGAGCGAATCGGGAAACTGTTGGGACCTGAAGAGCGGGCGGAGGCGGTCCGCAAGTACTTCAAGGAAGCTTTCGGTCCTACGTCGGTGTGGAAGAGCATCAACGAGCTGGATGACGAACAGTTGCTCGACATGGCTTATGGCTTCCGCGAAGGAGTTCCATTTGCGACGCCGGTATTCGACGGCGCCCGCGAACACGACATTCGGCACCTGCTCGAATTCACCGAGCTGCCGGAGAGCGGGAAGATTACGCTCTACGACGGCATGACCGGCGAAGAGTTCGCACAGAACGTCACTGTCGGCTACATCTACATGCTCAAACTGTCGCACCTGGTCGACGACAAAATCCATGCGCGTTCCATCGGACCTTACTCGCTGATTACACAGCAGCCGCTCGGCGGAAAGGCGCAATTCGGCGGTCAGCGCTTCGGAGAAATGGAAGTATGGGCGCTGGAAGCTTACGGTGCTGCGCACATTCTGCAGGAGCTACTCACGGCCAAGTCAGACGATGTCTACGGTCGCGCCAAGATTTACGAGGCGATCGTGAAGGGCGAACCTGGCATCGAGCCGGGCGTGCCTGAGTCGTTCAACGTGCTCGTGCGCGAGCTGCAGTCGCTATGCCTGGACGTCGAATTGATGAAGCGGCAGAAGCCTCAGTTGGAAAAGGCCGAAGCCGCCGACTAATGATGCGACGCGCGCCTGCGCGAGCAATCGCCGGGCGCGCACCACGGTTTTTTTAGAGTCTTTCTCCGGCGTAGCCGGAGGGGAGGATCATACCTTGTATCGTTCGAGCCCTTATGACCGAGCCAGCCAGATTGCGGATTTCGATTCCATTCGTATTTCGCTGGCGAGTCCTGAAAAAATCCGGTCCTGGTCCCATGGCGAGGTGACCAAGCCGGAAACGATTAACTACCGCACCTTTAAACCTGAACGCGACGGCCTTTTTTGCGCCAAGATCTTCGGCCCCGTGACGGACTGGGAATGCCTGTGCGGAAAATACAAGCGGATGAAGCACCGCGGAGTCATCTGCGATAAGTGCGGCGTAGAAGTCACGCTAAGCAAAGTACGCCGTGAGCGCCTGGGCCATATCGAATTGGCTTCGCCCTGCTCGCATGTGTGGTTCTTCAAGGGTTTGCCGAGCCGCATCGGTTACCTGCTCGATATCACGATGCGCGATCTCGAGCACATTCTTTATTTCGAGACGTTCGTTTGCGTCGATCCGGGCGAAGTTCCCGGCATTCAGGAAAAAGAAATTCTGCCGGAGGAAAAAGTTCGCGAGCTGCAACGGGAATATCCGGGACGCTTTGTCGCCACGATGGGTGCGGAAGCCATTAAAGACCTGCTCCGCCGCGTGGATGTGGACAAGCTGGCCGACGAGCTGCGCGAAAAGATGAAGGTCGATCCGAGCCTTCAGAAGCGGATCAAGTTTGCGAAGCGCCTGAAGGTGCTGGAAGCGTTCCGCAAGAGTGGTAACAAGCCGGAGTGGATGATTCTGGACGTGATTCCAGTGCTGCCGCCCGAGTTGCGCCCGTTGGTGCCTCTCGACGGCGGCCGGTTCGCTACTTCCGACCTGAACGATCTTTATCGCCGCGTGATCAACCGCAACAACCGGTTGAAGAAGCTGATGGAGCTTCACGCGCCCGACGTGATCGTCCGCAACGAAAAGCGCATGTTGCAGGAAGCCGTTGATGCGCTCTTTGACAACGGACGCCGCGGCCGCGTGCTTCGCGGAACGAACAATCGCCCGCTCAAATCACTCTCCGACACGCTGAAGGGCAAGCAGGGCCGTTTCCGCCAGAACCTGCTCGGAAAGCGCGTCGACTATTCAGGCCGTTCGGTAATTGTCGTCGGTCCCGAACTGAAGCTGCACCAGTGCGGTTTGCCAAAGAAAATGGCTCTCGAGTTGTTCAAGCCGTTCATCTATCACCGGCTTGAGGCTGCGGGACATTGCACCACGATTAAGCAAGCGAAGGAGCTTGTGGAGGCGCAGGAGTCCATCGTTTGGGACATTCTCGAGGACGTAATTCGCGAACATCCCGTGCTCCTCAACCGCGCTCCCACGCTGCACCGGCTGGGCATTCAGGCGTTTGAGCCGACTCTCGTGGAAGGCAAGGCGATCCGCATCCATCCGCTCGTCTGCACCGCGTTCAACGCGGACTTTGACGGCGACCAGATGGCTGTGCACATTCCGCTTTCGCCGGAAGCGCAGGTTGAGGCGTCTGTGCTGATGCTTAGCTCGCACAACATCCTGTCGCCCGCAAATGGCTATCCGCTGGCGATTCCGACGCAGGATATGGTGCTCGGTATCTATTACATGACGAAGGCCAAGCCGAAAGCGAAAGGCGAAGGCCGTGCATTCGGTTCGACCGAAGAAGTTGTAATGGCGCTCGATGCGGGCGAGGTGGAATTGCTCACCCCGATCCGCATGCGTTATACGGGCGAAGTGATCGACCTGACGAACGCTTATGATGATCAGGACGTCTCGCACACAGAGCCGGTCTCTCTCGATAAACAGTTCCTGCACACTACCGTTGGCCGCGTGATCTTCAACGATCACCTTCCCACGGACATGCCGTTCATCAATGGCCTGCTAAAGAAAAAAGGTGTTCAGGCTCTTGTGCAGTACGTCTATCTGCGCTTCGGCCTGGAAAAGACGGTTGTTGCGCTCGATAAGCTAAAGGAACTTGGCTTCCTCTATGCGACGAAGTCGGGCGTCTCCATCGGCATCAGCGACATGGTCATCCCGGGCGTGAAGAGCAAGCTGGTGGATGCGGCCGAACACGAGGTCGTGAAGGTCCAGCAGCAATATCTGGACGGTGCGATCACGAACGGCGAACGCTACAACAAGGTGATCGCGATCTGGTCGGACGTCACGGAAAAAGTGGCGGACGAAATGTTCAAAGCACTCGAAGAGCAGGATAAGCAGGGCGCGATCAACCCCGTTTACGTGATGGCGGACTCCGGCGCCCGCGGTTCGAAACAGCAGATTCGCCAACTTTCCGGAATGCGCGGATTGATGGCGAAGCCGTCGGGCGAAGTCATCGAAACGCCGATTACGTCAAACTTCCGCGAAGGCCTCACCGTGCTGCAGTACTTCATCTCGACGCACGGCGCTCGCAAGGGTTTGGCTGATACGGCGCTCAAGACGGCGGACTCCGGGTATCTCACGCGGCGTCTTGTCGACGTGGCGCAGGACGTGATTATTAACGAATTCGACTGCGGCACGGGCGACGGCATTTACGTCGAACCGATTCTCGAAGCCGGCGTCGAAGTCGAGCCGTTGCGCGACCGCGTTGTGGGCCGCGTTTCGCTCGAAAAGGTGAAGGATTACGAAGGCAACGTAATCGTTGACGTGAACCAGGAGATCACCGAGGAACTCGCAAACGCGATTCAAGCGGCCGGCATCGAGCGCGTGAACATTCGCTCCGTGCTGACGTGCGAATCCCGCCGCGGTGTGTGCGCCCGTTGCTACGGACGCAACCTCGCCACGGGACGCTTCGTTGAAATGGGCGAAGCGGTCGGCGTGATTGCCGCGCAGTCGATCGGCGAACCCGGCACGCAGCTCACGATGCGTACCTTCCACATCGGCGGTACGGCGACGCGAGTCACCGAACAATCGAAAGTGGAAGCGCGCAACAACGGGTTCGTGAAGTTCATCGACCTCAAGGTCGTTGAGGGCCGTAACAAGACCCTTATTTCGATGAACCGCTCGGGCTTGATCGCCGTAGTTGACGAAAAGGGACGCGAAAAGGAACGCCACCACGTGGTTTACGGTGCGCGGCTAAAGGCTGAAGAGGGCCAGCCGGTCACTGTGGGCCAGACGCTCGTTGAGTGGGACCCGTACACGTTCTCGATTCTTACCGAATCGGGCGGCACGATCCAATTCAAGGACCTGCAGCCCGGCTTGACCATCGAAGAGCAAGTGGACGAGGTTACGGGTCTTTCGCAGCTCGTCGTCACACTACCGCTCGGTGATGAAAAGCACCAGCCGACCATCATGGTCAAGGATTCACAGGGCCGCGTGAAGCGCAAGTACTTGATGCCGGCGCGCGCTCACTTGATGGTTGCCGATGGCGACGATGTGCAACCGGGAGACGTGCTCGCGAAGATTCCTCGCGAGACCACGAAGACCAAGGACATCACGGGCGGTTTGCCGCGCGTCGTGGAACTTTTCGAAACGCGCAAGCCCCGCGATCCGGCGGTCATCAGCGAAATCGACGGCGTGGTGAAGTACGGCGAAATCGCGAAGGGCCAACGCAAGATTTACGTCGAGAGCGAAGATGGTCGCACCGTGAAGGAATATTCGATTCCACGCGGCACGCACATCAACGTGCAGGAAGGCGAACACGTTCGCGCCGGTGAAGCGCTGATCGATGGTCCGCTCAATCCGCACGACATCCTTGCCGTGCTCGGCGAAAAGTACACGCAGGCGTATCTTGTGAACTCCGTGCAGGAGGTTTATCGCCTGCAGGGCGTGAACATCAATGACAAGCACATCGAAACGATCGTGCGGCAGATGATGCGCTGGGTGAAAGTGGAGGACGTGGGCGACACCACGTTCCTGCTGGACGAGCAGATTGACAAGTTCCGCTTCCGCGAGGAAAACGAACGCGTGGTTGCGGACGGGGGCCGTCCAGCCATCGGTCGCCCGCTCTTGCTCGGCATCACCAAGGCATCGCTATCCACGGATTCGTTCATCTCCGCGGCGAGCTTCCAGGAGACCACCCGCGTCCTCACCGAAGCGGCAATCTCCGGGAAAGTCGATTATCTGCGCGGCCTGAAGGAAAACGTCATTATGGGCCGCCTGATTCCGGCGGGCACCGGTCTCGAGCGCTACCGCAACATTCAGCTCCTCACCGAAATTCCTAAGGAGGAGCCGATGCCGGAAGAGCCCGAGCTCACTCCCGAAGAAGCTGCGGCGCTGGATTTCCTGCGCAAGGATACTGACGCCGTCGCCGAAGGCTAAAGAAAAGGAAACGATCCGTTGACTACCAGAGGGCGCAGTTCGCTGCGCCCTCTTTTTTTGCCCGCATGCAGGTAGAGCAACTTGCGCCTGTTGAACAATAGGAAGCCCCGCTCTATTCTCGCCCTACTGTGAAGTTGCCCGCCTTGTAAAATGTTGTGGTCGCATTTCGCCGCGCAAAGCCTATGCCACGGAATCCTTCGCAAACGCTACACGAACAGGAAAGCGCGTCTCCCGCATCCGAGGCGCAGTTCCAAAAGCTGATCGAAACAATTTCGCGTTCCCAGCAGGGCTTTCGCGACCTGATCGATCATCTGGATCAGGCTGTGTTTACGCTCACGTTTGACGGCGAAATCCGCGTAGCCAATACCGTCTTTTCTGAAATCCTCGGCGTCCCGTTTTCAGATCTTATCGGACACAATCTCGCGGAATTCGTCGCGCTGCCCTTCGCAGAACAAATCGCCGCAGAAGTGCCGGCATTTTTGCGGGCAGGTTCATGGTCGGGCCGCGTGCCTGTTCGGCTCAGGCGTACGAATGAGACGCTATACTTCGACTGCTATCTTCAGGCGGCTGGTGAAAGCGGCCGCGGCGGCATTGTGAGCGGTTGGGCGCGCGATGTTACGGCCCTGCGCGATACCCAATTGCGCTCGATGGAGCTTTTTGAATCGCTTCACGAAGGCATTCTCTTCAGCACGCCGGACGGCCGGATCCTCGATGCAAATCCTGCGCTCATCCGGATGCTCGGATATGCGTCGAAAGAGGAGCTACAAGGCCGCAATCTCAGCGACCTGTACGCGGATCCATCGCATCGCTCCGCGTTGATCACTGAAATCGACAGCATCGGGTCCGTGCAGGATGTCGAGATTGCCCTTGTACGCAAAGGAGGAAGGCAGATCCGGTGCCTGGGGTCGGCGCGGGGAATCCGCGATGCTTCCGGCGCTTTCGTTCGCATTCAGGCCACGCTTCGCGACGTGACCGAACAGCGCCTGATGGAACACGAGCTTCACAAAGAGAGGGAGTTCGGACGCCGCCTGATTGCCTGTTTCCCGGACGTAATTGCACTGCTTGATCCGGAGAGCCGGTTTACATACGTCAGCGAGAGTGTTCGTTATGTCTTGGGCCAGCCAGCCAGCTTCTTCATCGGACAGCGCCTCGGGGCGAATTCCGCACCCGAGGACCGAGCGAAACTCGACGCTATGATGCAGAGCCTGCTGTCCGGCGCGTCCGTGCGCGGCCAGGTGGAGGTGCAGGCGCCGCATGCGGATGGATCGCAGCGCTCATTCCGTATCAGCGCTGCACCCCTTCTCGATGAAAACGGCAAGATTACCGGGATCGTCACTTCCGGCCGCGATGTGACCGAATCGAATCTTCAGGACCGGCAATTGGCCGAGCGCGAGAAGTTCACAGCCATGGGGCAAATGCTTGCCGGCGCTGCGCACGAACTGAATAATCCGCTCACCGCGATTCTCGGCGTCAGCGATTTGCTGGCAGAGGGCGGACACGACGAACTCACGAGACGGCAGGCTGGGCTGATATTGAAGCAGGCCCGCCGCGCGGCGGACATCGTTCAAAATCTGCTCGCATTTTCGCGGCCGCGCGCTTCCGGATTGCTGCCGCTTCGCGTGGAAGAAGTGATCCAACACATTCTTCTTGCTCAACGTGCCGAATTCGAGAAGAAGGGAATCGTCGTAAATGTCGATGCGGATCCTGGGTTAGCCGCAGTCGAAGCGGATCGGAAGCTGCTCACGCAGGTCTTTTCGAACATAATCGTCAATGCCGAGCAAGCGATTTCCGCTGTCAAGCCTTCGGGCACGATCACTATTTCGATCAGACCGGCAGGTGATCGCGTGTGTGTCAGTTTCGGAAATGACGGACCGCCGATTCCTGCCGATATTGCCGGCAAGCTGTTCGACCCTTTTTTCACGACGAAACGTCCTGGGGGCGGTAGCGGGCTGGGGCTCACCATCTGCCTTGCCATCGTGAAGGATCACGGCGGCAGCATCGAGGTCGAGTCGGCGGAGTCCGGAGGAGCCGCATTTCGCGTGTATCTGCCTGCCGCAAAGGCTTCTTGGGCGAAGGTGCAGCAGTCGGCAGCTCCGGCAGTAGCCGCGAATGCGACGGACTCGCAGTCGGCACGCGATGACAGCCAAACGCGGCAGCAAGTTCCTGCGAAATCAGCAACAGCCACATCGAAAATCATCCCGGCGCTTCAGGGACACTCGATTGTTGTCGTAGACGACGAAGAAAGCATTCTCGAGATCGTGGAAGATGGATTATCGGCACGCGGCCTCAAAGTCGCCGGTTTTTCGAAAGCCCAGGACGCCCTCGCGCATCTGCAAGAAAATAATTGTGAGGTAGTCCTTTGCGATTTCAATATGCCCGGTATGAAGGGAAGCGAATTGTTTGAGCGCGTCCGCGCGCAGAAGGCAGATGGAGCGCCTCGCTTTATATTTATGACGGGTGAACTCGTCGAATCCGAGGCGATTGCTGCGCTGCGCGAGCAGGGCGCGCTTACGCTGCAGAAGCCGTTTCACATTCCCGCTGTTGCAGACGTTCTGCTTACGATTTTCCAGCCACAACGTTGATCTGAGTCCGGAAGCTTTATCCCGAATGCAAACATTGCATTTGCTAGGCCGTTTGCAGTAGCCTCCGCGCAATGGCCCGTCTTTTCGCGAAGGAGGTCATCATGTCCAAGACCGTCCCTTGGTATGCAGAAAAGGACACCGTCTATCACGATAACAATCGCTGCACGCTGGCTCAGGACATTCCGGCAACCAAGCGCCACCCGGGCACAGCCGATCGGCCCCACTGTGGCGAGTGCGAAAAATTGAATGTTCAGGCAAAATAGACAAAGCCTGGTGCTACTCGCAAAGCCACGGACAGCCTTAGCTTAAGGTGTGTCTGAAAACCGCATCCGTCTCTCTGAGGACGAAATACGTGCCGATCGCCAATCAACCCTATATAGGTTTCGAAGGGCCCATAGGTGCCGGAAAAACGACTCTCGCCCAGCTTTTGGCGATGCACCTCGGAGCCAATCTGATACTTGAAGATGTTGACGGCAACGAATTTCTTGCCGACTTTTACGCGAACCGCGACCGATGGGCCCTCGGCACGCAGCTTGCGTTCATGATTTCGCGCTATGAGCAGTTACGCACGATTCCGCCATTTCGTAATCGGCCGGTAGTATCGGATTACACGCAGGCGAAGGACCCGATTTTTGCGCGCGCCCTGCTTCACGATCGCGAAGTGCAGCTCTATGAGCGCCTCAGCATCGGGCTCGATGCCAGTATTTTTCGTCCTGATCTAACGGTCTACGTTGACGCTCAGAATGATGTCTTGCTGGACCGAATCCGCCGCCGCAACCGGCCTTATGAATCTTCGATAAGTGCGGAGTATCTCGATTCGTTGCGCGCGGCGTACACCCGGTACCACAATTCGACTGGAAGGTTGCAGCTCATCGCGTTCGATACATCGAAGCTGGATCTGCGTTCGGAGTCGCAGCTGAACGCACTCTATAAGAAAATCCTCGCAGCGGCTGCGATCCACTGCTGAAACCGCGCCTGTCTCCGCGTGTCGCAATGTATACTTCGGATTTGCAATTTGCGATCCGAGGCAGCCGGTGAGCAAGCCGAAAGTCTTCGCCACAAAAGCGCTTTTTCCTTCCGCGTGTGCAGTTCTCGATCGGCACGTTGATGCCGAGTACTGGGCCGAGGTCGAGCGCATCTCGAGACACGAGCTCCTGCGCCATATCGCGCAAAAAGACGGGCTGATTTGTCTGCCGACTGAGAGGGTCGATGACGAACTACTTGATGCCTCTCCGAAACTGCGGATGATTGCGACGGCTTCCGTCGGCTACGATCATGTTGACGTCGCTGCATGCACGAAGCGCGGCGTGATGGTGAGCAACACACCGGGTGTGCTCACAGATACGACGGCTGATCTCGCATGGGGCTTGCTGATGGCTATAGCGCGGCGCATTGTCGAAGGCGACGCGTGGACGCGCTCCGGCACATGGAACGGGTTTACGTTCGATACGTTTCTCGGCGGCGATGTTTGGGGCAAAACGCTCGGCATTGTCGGCTTTGGAAGGATCGGCAGGGAAATGGCGCGCCGCTCTCTGGGATTCAAGATGCGCGTGCTGTATTTCAGCCAAAATCGCGCGCCTGAAGCAATCGAAAGGGAATTGCATGCCGAATTTGTGCCGTTGGAGACGCTTCTCCACGAAGCGGATTTTGTCAGCCTTCACGTTCCGCTGCTGCCGAGTACTCGCCATCTGATTTCCGCAGGTAGTCTTGCAAAGATGAAGCCAACAGCGTATCTGATCAACACCGCACGCGGGCCGGTAGTTGACGAAGCCGCGCTCGTCCACGCGCTTGAGACTGCAAGGATCGCGGGGGCGGCGCTGGACGTTTATGAGCAGGAGCCGAAAGTTCATCCGGGGCTTCTCTCGCGCAGAGATGTTGTGCTCGCGCCGCACATCGGCAGCGCCACGATCGAGACGCGAACAAGAATGGCGCAGGCCGCAGTCGAAAATATCGTGGCCTTTTTCTCCGGCGGCAAACCGCCGAACGCATTGAACGCGCCAGCCTCATGAAAGACCTCGCCACGACGATTTTCCGCGAGACTTTGGCGTCGCTCGACGCTCGAGGAGCCCTGGAGAGGAGTCTGGCTCGCAGCGGTTCACTCATCTACGTCAGCGGAAAGCCGTTTGATCTGCGGAAGTACCGCGAAATCGTTGCCATCGCGTACGGAAAAGGCTCTTTTGCGATGGCGGAGGCGTTCACCGACATTTTCTTGCCCGAGTTTGGTTTCGACGGAATTCTCGTGGGGCCTACCCAGCCAAAGCGCAACCTGCCAGGCTGGCGCACGTTCGTCGGTGGCCACCCTGTTCCCAACGAAGGCAGCTTTGCGGCAGGGAAAGCGATTCTCGATCGTCTGCAACTCTGCGATGAACGCAGTCTGATTCTCTTCCTGCTCTCAGGCGGGGGCTCTTCCATTATTGAGTCGCCCCTGCCAATGGTCAGCAGCGGTACCATAGCGGCGACTCTCGACGAGTTTCGTAAATTCAACGCGGCGCTGACTGGATGCGGCGCACCAATTCAAGAAATCAATATCATCCGCAGGCACGTTTCTGCCACGAAAGGCGGCCGGCTAGCCGTCGCTGCGCCAAGATCGACAAAGCTAAGCTTTGGAATTAGCGATGTGCCTCTCGGCGAGGAAAATTCACTCGGCTCCGGACCGACGTTGCCCGATGCTTCCACCCTGGCTGATGCGGAACGGGTGATCCAACAATATGGACTCCGGGAAAAGCTTCCCGCAAAAATTCGCGAGGCGTTCGAGCGACGAACGCTGCCGGAAACTCTCAAGGAAGGAGACCCCGCCTTTGCTGCCGCACATTTTGTGCTCATTCTTAGTCAGCGCGACCTCACGCATGCTGCGCATCACGCTTGCGAATCGCGCGGCATTCCGTGCGTTTGCGACGTTCAGACAGATAATTGGCCGCTTGAAAAAGCCGCCGATCATTTGCTGGGGATGCTGGTGCGGCAGAAGCTCGCTTGTCCTGATCGGCGCGTAGCAGTCGTGGCCGGCGGCGAGGTGAGCAGTCCCGTGATCGGCAACGGCACCGGAGGCCGCAACTCGGCGTTTGTGCTGACGTGCGTATCAAAAATTGCCGGGCAGAAGATTACGGTTCTAAGCGCCGGTACAGACGGCATCGATGGCAACAGCCCTGCTGCCGGGGCAGTTGCCGATGGAGAATCGCTGGCGCGTGCTCAAGACGTCGGCCTCGATCCTGCTGATTTTCTGCGGCGCAGCGATGCGTTTCATTTTTTCGAGCGCTCGGGCGATGCGATCATTACGGGTCCCACGGGAATTAACGTGCGCGACTTGCGCGTTCTCATTGCGGATCCGGATTGAGCGCATGACGCTTCTCGCATGGATTGCCGCGGTTGTTCTGTTTCTGCAGCTTCCGATTCCGCTTTACTGGTTCGTTTTGCATCCTGCAAGGAATTTCTGGAGCGCGCGCCGCAATGCAGCATATATTGTGGCTCTGGCGTTGTCGTGGTTGCCGGTCACGCTGCTGCTCATCGCCTGTCATCGTCACTTGCTGCGGCCCGATACGCCACCCCTTTGGCGCGTCGTTCTCGGCACCGTGCTTATCGCACTGGAGGTGTGGATATTTTGGAGAGTGAAGCGCGATCTTGGAGGAGCACGCCTTGTCGGCGCGACGGAACTATCCGGCGGCGGACAAATGGAAGAGAGCGGAATTTATTCAAGGATTCGGCATCCGCGCTATAGCGGCTCATTTCTTGCGCTGATTGGCGCTTCTCTACTTGCCGCGACGCATCTGCTGTGGATTGTCGTCGCCGTTTGGGTGGTTCTGATGCTGCTCGCCATCACCATGGAAGAAAGGGATCTCCGCAGCCGATTTGGCGCGAGCTATGCGGAATATTGCAGACGCGTTCCCCGTTTCATTCCGCGGCTTGCTTTGCGGCGTCCGAGTCAGGGAGTTTAAAACGCGCGTAGCGGTGTGCTACTCGGTCGCGGCAAGCTGAGCCGTCCGCAGCTGTTCGACCTCGGCCTGCAATTTGCGCCACCGCTTTTTGCTTCTCTTCACGTCATTTCGCCCGTCGGGATCCTTATAAAAATTCAGCAAATTCGCGCGCAAAGCCGGGCTTACATCGGCGAACTTATTCTTCGCCAGCCGATCCATCAGATTCGCATATGTGACATCGGCCAGGGGGTATTCGCCCGGAGCTGTCACCGCACCAACGTCGAAATTGTCATTCACAAGATCGATTTTGCCCGCGCTCCGATCTTCGCGAATGTCGGCCTCGAAATCCTGGCTTGCCACCTCAAAACTCTGTACAAAGAGCGCCTCCGTTGCGGGCGTGGGCGTGCGGAACGTGAGCGCGCGGAACGGACCAATCTTAGGAATGATTCGAACTATGAACGCGAGCAGGCGCGTAAAAAAGGAGGGCTTTCGGTATTTGTCGCCCCAATCCTTCCGGTATGCGGCCTGCGAAAGGTGGTAATAAAACTTCTCCTGCGTCATTCCTGGATTGTTTTTCTCGATCTCGTCTTTTTTAAGTTGCCAAGCGACTTTCGTCATCCGTGGAATCGCGGAACTAACGCCCACACGAAACGTTCCGATCGCCAGGTCGTAGTTCGTGAAAATACTGTCAAGCGGGATGCAGTACGTTTCCTGAAAAGCCTGTTGCAGCAGCGGCTTGGAGACCTGAAATCCGATATAGTCGTGGTAATTCTGGGACGCATAATTCCCACGTGCCACCTGTTCCACATCAAATCCAAATTCCGTCTTCAGGTGGGCCGCAGGATTTTCGTCGTAGACCACAACGGGTCCATATTTTCTGCGCAGCTTCGGATAGAGTAAAGGTACCGCATGATTCGTCGCGATGCGGTGCCCGTCATTATCGGCCACGTAATGCGACAGGGCTCCCAACGCAAACGCATAGTCGTCGATATTGTGGGAATCGCGTAGCAATGCCTCGACAAAATCGCCGCTTCGCACGTAGTGGACCAGATCGCTGAAAAGCTTGCTGCCGAACGGATAATAGCCCATGTCCTGAATCACCGCGCCGCCATAAGCATAGGCATGGGCTTCCTTCAATTCGTCAGCAGTCGCATGTGGGTATCGCGCCAATAACAGCGGCCGGATTGCCGAATCCCAAGCTGCGTCGACGATCGCCTCATGAGCAAGTTGACCATAGGCATCGCATGCCTTCGGCAACACGGTAAGCAAAATGCCAAGCGCAATAAGGGAGAACGCGCGCGAGAACCGCGGCGTTCGATTTGCAGGCCCACACACCATCCGATTCAGTATAGCAAACCGGTAGCCCGCAATTGGCCACTCCGATTGAGCATGGCGTTTGCGTCTGCTAATCTAAGTACGCACATGCTGCGGAGAGGTGTCTGAGCGGTTGAAAGAGCTCGCCTCGAAAGCGAGTGTAGGGGGAACCCTACCGTGGGTTCGAATCCCACCCTCTCCGCCATATC
>DATNBB010000270.1:0-10089 GCA_035607335.1 Binatia bacterium
TGTAGTGTCCGCGCGATTCTGAGTCCGTTGCTGGAACGACGCGTAGCCCGTCACGTCCTGCGTTGCGTTCAGCTGGAAACGAAGGCCACCACCGTACGTTTGCGACGCAAAACTGCCTAGTTGATCGATAAGCGCGAAATCTTCTGAACCGACCGCAAAAAGGACGTTCCCGCTCAAGGTATGGTCCTTCCAATGTGACAATGGAAAATTCAGGCGCGACATGCCCGAAGGCTTCCAACCGACCGGCAGACCGGGAAAAGAATTACGCACACGGTTAACGTCGATTGACCAAGTCCAGTCGCGTGGCAGATAAACGAGAGCGCCACCAGATACCGTGAAGATGCGAGCAGTGGAATACCAGTACCAGTGCTGCTCATAAGTGGCTTCAATGCCGCGCAGTGGACGATCTTCGCTGAGCCGCCATCCATGATCTAAATCGAAAAACGCTTCGCTGCGCGGAATTATGGCGTTGTCGTGACCGATTGCGCCGCCCGCTGTTATGGCGCCAAATCGTGGGCTCTTTGCGGTGACGCTACCGACGAATATTCCTGCGTCGGGCCCGCCACGCTGGTAGAAATCGCCGGCAATGCTGGTGGTCCAGCGCTGCGACCAGGATGATGTGAGGCTCAGCCATTCGCTCTGATAGGCGCTTGTGTAGCTAAGCAAGTCATTGTCTGTGCCGATGCGCACTTCCTGTTTCGGTGGCGGACCCGATGACGTGAGCGCCGCTCTCGCTTCGGCATTGCCCGGATCGATTGCGAGCGCTTGTCGAAACTCGTCATGCGCTTGCGGAGTTTTGCTGAGAGCGTTCAAGATGCGTGCGCGCTCCATATGGAGATCCGCACGATGTGAATCCAGAGCTTCCGCCTCATCGATGGCGTTGAGGGCATCATCCCAGCGGCCTTCGCGCTCGTAGACAGACGCGAGCCCCTGCCAAACATCCGGATCCTTCGGTGATTCAGCCGTTAACGCCACAAATTCCGCTTCGGCACTCTTCGCATCGCCGGACCAGAGCAATAGGCGGCCGCGCCAACCTCGCGCGTCGTAATCCTTAGGATTACGCGAGAGGACTCCGTCGACAATTCGGAGCGCGCCAGACCAGTTCGCGACCGCCGCATCTTGGCGAACCTGACTCACCCAGTCGGGTGGCGCCTGCTGTGGATGCGCCGGAATAGCGCAAAATGCGAACACGCACAGGCACGAAGCACCATACGTTCCGAATTGGAACATTTTGCGAAAGCAGAATTTCATTAAAATTTCGTCAGGTCGTCCTGAGTGTACCAGTGGGCAATTCGCACACCGTACGCTTGTCTAATCGGCTGTTTCTTGTCAGGTATGCGCAATCGTACGTACGGCAAAACCTTTACGCGATTCTGCTCGGCATAGGGTGCCGTTTTTTGGCGCTTTTGCCGCTGGCTATTGCGATTAGTTCCTCCTTTTTTTTAGCGTGTATCAATTTCGAAACAGGGGGGATAAAGGCGAGGAACTGCCGCCGCGCCGGAAGACCGCGGCGCTACATTAAACCTTCCACACCTGCTGCGGCATTGTCATGCGTCGCGGCGTCTGGTAAGTTCAACGGACCGGAAATTACAGCGAGGGCGACATGCAAGTGGTGGCGGGCATCGATCTGGGCGGGACGGCGGTAAATTACACGTTCATGAATCAGCAGGGCCAGTTTCTGATCGACGTGCTCTGCGAATATCCGGCGCGTTCGACGGAAGGCCCGGTCGTCTGCCTGCAGCAGATCGCGGATGGCCTGAAGATCGCCGCCGAGAAAGCGGAGCTTGCGCCAGCGGACATCGTCGTCGCGGGGCTCGATACTCCCGGCCCTGCGAGCGCCAAAGGAGTGCTTAGCGTACGCGGCGCCACGAATTTCGTTCACGCCGATTGGGCCGGCTTCGATCTGCCCAACGGGCTTTCCGCCAAGCTGGGCATCCCGGTGACGTATCTGAATGACGGCAACGCGGCTGCGCTCTGGGGCCACTTTTCGATCTTCGGCGCGAACAGCGGCAAGACGTCCATCTCGGCAATTATCGGAACGGGCCTCGGCGGCGGCGTGATCGTCGCGGACAATATTATTGAAGGCAGAAACGGCTTCGGCGGCGAACTGGGCCACGTGATTATCCCCTTCCAGACGATCGCCGGAATCGCGGACATGAAGCCCCTCTGCAACTGCGGCCGCGCGGGCGACCTCGAATCGCTTTGCTCCCTCACCGCTATCGAGCGCACGCTCTTGCCGCACTTCCTGGCGGAAAATCCGGCGCACGAACTGAATCGCCTGGGCGACATGCGCAAAGCCGCGAAACTCGTTCGCGGCCTTGCCGAACGCGGCGACCCGCTCTGCATGGAAATTTTCCGCGTCCAGGCGCGTTCGCTGGGCCTCTTCTTCGATCAGATGATCAATACGTTCGACCCGGACGCACTGATCGTGGGCGGCGGCGCGCTGGAGACGGCGCCCGAATTTCAGCATTGGTTCCTGCGCGAAATCCGCGCGGGCATGCCCGATCAGCGCGAGGAACAGGCGAACATCCCGATCCACGTGATGCCCAATGGCGATACCGCAGGCGCCCGCGGCGCAGCCATCGAGGCGATGAAAGTGGCGAAGGCGATGAATTTAATACCAAGTACAAAATCTGACGAAGTTCAGCGCCGCGCTCAAACGCATTAACGCGGGCGGGCGCTGCTGAATTTCGCTGCGGAGGAGCAACATGCAACGATGGCTGACGGTTTTTGCCGTCCTATTATTCGCATTATTCGCGGCGCTTCCGGCACGGGCGCAGATCGTGGAGGAATATAACCCTCCGCGCGCGAACTGCTGCCTCGCGACCTCGGCGAAAAACCTTGCCGATCAGCTTCAGGATTGGAACCAGCTCGGGCGCTATCATGCCGCGGACCTGGCGCTCGAACAGCAGCCGGCCGATCCGCACCGCGTCGTTTTCATGGGTGATTCGATCACGGATATCTGGAATCTGGCCGAGGCGTTTCCGGGCAAGCCGTACGTGAACCGCGGCATCAGCGGGCAGACGACGCCGCAAATGCTGGTGCGGATGTATCCCGACGTGATCGATTTGAAACCGGCCGCGATGGTGGTGCTCGCCGGAACAAACGACGTCGCGCAGAACACCGGCCCTGAAACCATCACCATGATCGAAGAAAATCTGATGGCGATGACCGAGCTCGCGCAAAAACACGGCATCAAAGTGATCCTTTGCTCGCTTACGCCCGTCAGCGATTACACGATGATGACGCCGGGGCGCGGCGCGCCTCCGCTGGCTGCGGGAGCGACTCCTGCGCATCGGATACAGACTGTGGGACGTCCGCCAGCGGACATTTTGCGCCTGAACGCGTGGATCAAGAGTTATGCCGCGAGCGTCGGGGCGACGTATTGCGACTACTACTCCGCGGTCGTTGATCCTTCCGGCTTCTTCAAGGAGGGATTCTCAAACGACGGGCTGCATCCCAATGCGCAGGGCTTTCAGTTGATGGCGCCGGTCGTGGAGGCCGCGATCGAAAAGACGCTGCAATAGGATGCGATGGCGCGTCATCAAACCGGTCCAGTGGTGACGTATTCGCAATAAAGCTCTCGGCAACCTGACCTCCGCCGCTGCAAAGACGTAAAATCATTGCATGCAAAAGAAGATCTTCTGGGCGAGCTTCACGATCTTGGGGCTTGTCACCGAGCTGATTCTTCCCTCATTCATGTGGTCATTGATCGCCACGATTCCCGTCTTCCTTGCAAGCTGGTGGATCGCTTACCGCAGCGGCTGGTTCTGATTTCCCCACTCTTGATACCTGCTATGGCGATTTCAATCTGCCATTTCCTCCTACTGCTCGCAATATTTGTTGACACGCATAGGCTTCGCTGTATGATTATGCAAAGGGATGAATATTCACACAAACCGCTAAATATCCATGGGCGTCCAAAAGCGATTCCGGCAGGGACAAATCCTAAAATTGGTTTCCGGGCGACCGGTTGGCAGCCAGGATGAACTGCGGCGGCAGTTAGGGCATCTGGGCGTCCGTGTGACGCAAGCCACGCTCTCGCGCGATATGCGGGAACTTCATCTCGTAAAAACTTCCGACGGCTATCGCCAGCTTTCCACAGTCACTACCACGGAGGAATCCTCGCCGCCGACGGCGTTGG
This sequence comes from Binatia bacterium, assembly GCA_035607335.1. Taxonomy (GTDB): domain Bacteria; phylum Acidobacteriota; class Terriglobia; order Acidiferrales; family UBA7541; genus Palsa-295. The sequence continues at coordinate 4,145 of DATNBB010000270.1, forward strand.
CCCGGGCCCTCAAGGAATTTTTGCTGGATATTCGTCCCGCGCAAAACATGCTCGTCTTGAAGACGCCGCCCGGCGGTGCGCAGCCGCTTGCCGCGGCCGTTGACTCCGAACGCTGGAAGGAAGTCGCCGGCACGCTGGCGGGCGACGATACGGTGCTGATCATCGCGTCTTCTCGTGCCGCAGCCAAAACCGTCCAGCGGCGCGTGGAGGAGATGCTTCGATGAGCGGCTCACAAAGGGTTGCGGTAGTCGGAGCCACGGGCTACGCGGGATTCGAACTGGCCAAGCTTCTGCTGCGGCACCCTAAAGTAGAACAAACTACGTTCTTTTTGCGCGAGGGCCACGGGAATGTGCGCTGCCTTTCGGAGCTGTTTCCGCAGCTTCGCGGCTGGGGCGATGCGCCGTGCAAAGCGCTCTCCGTGGAAGCGGTTGCTTCCAGCGGAGCGGAGACCGTGTTTCTTTCCACGCCGCATGAGGCGTCGCTCGAACTGGTTCCTGGCTTGCTTGCGGCGAATCCCGCTCTGCGCATCGTCGATTTGAGCGGCGCGTTTCGCTTTCGCAAGCCGGAAACGTTCGCGCACTGGTACAAGCTCCCGGCGCCGAATGCACAGATATTAGAGGAGACGGTTTACGGCCTGCCGGAGCTTTATGCGAGCGACCTGCCGAAGGCGCGCGTCGTGGCGAACCCTGGGTGTTATCCGACATCCGTGATTCTAGGGCTGAAGCCGCTGCTTGAGGCGGACTGGGCGCATCGCGCACGCGGCATCGTATGCGACTGCAAATCGGGCGTCACGGGCGCAGGTAAAGAGCCGAAGCGCGATACGCACTTTGTGGAAGTAAACGAGAATTTCCGCGCTTATAACCTTTTCACGCATCGGCACACGCCGGAAGTTTCCGAGCATCTCGGCCTCGCGGCCAGAGATTTCGTCTTCTCCACGCATCTATTGCCCGTTGACCGGGGCATTTTGTCTACCCTATATGTCTGGCTGAACAGCAATCGCAAGGCAGCGGACGTGGAAGCTCTTTACCGGGAATTCTACGCGGGTAAGCCCTTTGTGCGCGTACTGCCGGCGGGGCAACTTCCGGAGTTACAGCACGTGGCGCATACGAATTTTTGCGATATCGGGTTTGCTGTGGACTCAAGCGGCGAGCGCCTGGCGATCGTCTCGTGCCTCGATAATCTGGGCAAGGGCGCCGCAGGGCAAGCGGTGCAGAATCTGAATGGAATGTGCGGTTATCCGGAAACGGCGGGACTCCTATGAGAATGGTGATCAAGATCGCTGGCGCTCTGCTTGAAGAGAACGAGCATGTGCAGAACATCGCGCGCCAGATTGCCGAACTTGCACGCGCAGGCAATGAACTGCTCGTGATTCATGGCGGTGGCAAGATTTTCACTGCCACGCTGGCGCGGCTCGGGATCTCCAGCCGGTTCGTCAATGGTTTGCGCGTCACGGACCGCGAAACGCGCGATGTGGCAATCATGGTTTTTGCGGGCCTGTTGAATAAGCGCGTCGCCGGCGCGATTACTCTTGCCGGTCAGCCGGCCGTTGGGATTAGCGCGGCAGATGCCGCCTGTTTCCTCGCCGAGCCGATGCAAGTGGAAGACTGCCAAGGTGGCCTTGGATTTGTCGGCTATTTGACGGAGGTAAATGTAGAGTTTCTGCGTTCGCTTTGGCGCGCAGGTGTGGTTCCCGTTGCCAGCTGCATGGGTTTGGGAGCGGATGGCGAGCTTTACAATGTCAACGCCGATCACATGGCTGCAGCGGCAGCTGAATTTATAAAAGCCGAGCGCCTCATTTTCCTCACGGACGTTGCAGGCGTGCTGGATGGTGATAAAGTCATCAGTTCGTTGAAGGGCCCGGAGATTGAAGACCTGATCAAGCGTCATGTTGTCTCGGGCGGAATGATTCTGAAGCTGGAAGCCGCAAAGCGCGCTCTGGCCGGGGGCGTTGCTGAAGTTCGCATCGTCGGCGGCACGCAGCCGCGCGCTCTGCTCAACGCAGCCAACGGCGCGCGGTCGCATCACGGCACGCGCGTTTTGCCGGTGATACGCGCGGCGGCCAAAGCTGCGCAGCGCGCAGCGGAGTAATTCCATGACAAGAAAGACCAAGACGGCTCGCGGGCACTCCGCTTTACCGGCGAAGATTCGCAAACAGGCGGCAAGCCATTTGATGAACACGTATAAACGCCCGCCGATGGTGTTCACGCACGGCCGCGGCTGCCGGCTTTACGATTCGCAGGGCAAGAAATATCTCGATTTTCTAGGTGGCATCGCCGTCAATGCGCTGGGCTATTCCCATCCGCGGCTTGTGAAGGTGATTCGCCGCGAGGCAGCCCGCGCCATTCATGTTTCGAATTTGTTCCACAACGCATACCAGGCACCGCTGGCCGCGAAACTCGCCGAATGGACAGGCCTGGACCGCATTTTCTTCACGAATAGCGGCGCCGAAGCGATTGAAGGCGCGTTAAAGCTGGCCAGAGCGTACGTCCATGCCAAGGCTGGTGGCCCGACCGAGAAGACTCGCATCCTCGCGCTGGAAAACTCGTTTCACGGACGCACGTTCGGCGCGCTTTCGATTACTCATACGCTGAAATATCGCGCTCCGTTCGAGCCGCTTGTTCCGGGCGTCGAGTTCGTCAGATTTAACGATGTGACGGATCTCGAAGCGAAATTCAATGAGCACGTCTGCGCGATCGTGATTGAGCCGATCCAAGGGGAAGCCGGCGTCTTCCCTGTGAGCGAACTCTTCTGGAATCGCGCCCGGGCGCTCACCACCCAATTTGACGCGGCGTTGATTGCGGACGAGATTCAATGCGGCTTGGGCCGCACGGGACGGAAATTTGCCTGCCAGAAGTTTGCCGCGCCCCCGGACATCGTCACGATGGCAAAGCCGCTGGCCGGAGGGTTGCCCCTCGGCGCAGTCGCCGCAAACGAGCAGTTCGCGTCGGCGTTCGTTCCGGGAATGCACGGCTCGACTTTTGCGGGCGGTCCTTTGATCTGTGCGGTTGGGCTTGAGCTGCTGGCCATACTTGAAGATGAAGGATTGATCGAAAACGCGCGAGAGCGCGGCGCGGAGTTGAGCGAAGGCATTAAGATGCTGATGACGCGCTTCGATTTCATCCGCGAAGTGCGCGGCGAGGGCCTGATCATCGGGATCGATCTTGCGACCGAAGGCGCTCCCTTCATCGAAGAGGCGTTTCGCGAAGGCCTGCTCGTTAACTGCACACATGAACATATTTTGCGTCTGCTGCCGCCCTATATCGTTAAGAAGAAGGATGTGGCGGAATTCCTGCAGAGGTTCGAGCGCGTTTTGTCACGCGGAGCAAAGAACGTGCGGAAGGCAGGACAAACGGCGGTCGCCTCAAGTACGGCATCCGCCGAGCCGATGACCATGGCGGCTACACGATGAGCAAAACCACTGCTGTTTCTCTAGCGCTGAAAGGCGACCTGCTGACGGGCGTCGAATGGAGCGCGGCACAAGTGCAGGATTTTCTGCGCCTCGCGGCGGACGTTAAGGCGCGTCCTGGTCGCTACCGGGGCACGCTTGACGGAAAGTCGTTCGTGCTGCTTTTTGAGAAGCCGTCGCTGCGTACCAGAGTAACGTTCGAGGTCGCCATCGCGCAGCTGGGCGGCTATAGCACATTTCTCGACCACACGGCGTCGCGCCTCGGCGAACGTGAGCCGGTGCGAGACATTGCGCGCAACCTTGAACGCTGGGTGCAAGGGATTATTGCGCGCGTGTTTGCCCAAAGGACGCTCGACGAATTGGCCAAGAACGCAACGATTCCCGTGATCAACGCGCTCTCAGACAAATATCATCCCTGCCAGGCTCTGGCCGATTTCTTCACGCTGGAGGAGCGCTTCGGCGGCTTGCGCGGCCTGAAGCTCAGCTACGTAGGCGATGGAAATAACATGTGCCACTCCCTTCTAATGGCGGCGGCGCAAACTGGCGCGCATATGCGCGTGGCCACACCGGAGGATTATGAGCCGGACGCGTCAATCGTCTCGCATGCGAAGCGAATCGCGCAGACCACCGGCAGCAACCTGGAAATCTTCACGTCGCCGCAAGAGGCCGTTCGAGGATCGCAGGCGGTTTACACAGATGTCTGGGCCAGCATGGGTCAGGAAGGCGAAGCGGCCGCGCGTGAGGCCGCTTTTATGACTTATCAGGTGAATGAGGCGCTCTTTTCGCTGGCCGCGCCGGACGCGGTATTCTTGCATTGTCTGCCGGCACATCGAGGGCTTGAAGTGACCGATGCGGTGATGGATTCGCCGCGTTCGGTCGTTTACGATCAGGCGGAAAACCGCCTGCACGTGCAGAAAGCAATTCTGCACAGTCTGCTCAGCGCGTAACGCGCAATCCAAGGAGAGAAAATTGGCGAAGAAGGTCGTAGTCGCGTATTCCGGAGGCCTTGATACCTCCATCATCATTCCGTGGCTGAAGGAGAATTACAACAATTGCGAAGTGATCGCCATGATCGGCGACCTCGGCCAGCAGGAAGACCTTGAAGCAGCTCGGAAGAAAGCGCTCGCGACGGGCGCAAGCGCAGCCTACGTCGAAGACCTCCGCGAAGAGTTCATCACCGATTACATCTGGCCTACATTGCGCGCGGGAGCGGTCTATGAGCACCGATATTTGCTCGGCACATCGTTCGCTCGGCCGATTCTGGCCAAACGCCAGGTAGAAATCGCAAAGAAGGTTGGCGCGGACGCTCTCGCGCACGGTTGCACAGGAAAAGGCAACGATCAGGTGCGCTTTGAGCTTGCGGCAAAGGCGCTCGGTCCGGAGTTGAAAATCATCGCTCCCTGGCGCGAATGGAAGATTAATTCGCGCGAGGAGGCTATCGCTTACGCCGGATCGCACAATATTCCCATCGAGCAAACCACGAAAAACATCTACAGCCGCGACCGCAACATCTGGCACTTAAGCCACGAAGGCGGCGTATTGGAAGATCCTGCCAACGCGCCCGATGAGGCAATGTGGCAATGGATTACGTCGCCCGCGAAAGCTCCTGATAAGCCAACCGAGGTCGAAATTGGCTTCGAAGCAGGCACGCCCGTTTCAGTGAACGGCAAAAAGCTCTCGCCGATGGCATTGCTGAACCAGCTAAATGAAATAGCCGCGGCAAATGGCGTCGGACGCATCGACATCGTCGAAAATCGGCTCGTCGGCATGAAATCGCGCGGCGCGTATGAGACGCCCGGCGGAACGCTATTGATTCAGGCGCACCGCGAACTCGAATCGCTCTGCCTGGACCGCGAGACGATGCACTACCAGCAGATGCTCGCGCTCCGTTACGCCGAGATGGTGTACTACGGCATGTGGTTCACGCCGCTTCGCGAATCGCTCGACGCCTTCTTCACGCAATCGCAAAAGCGCGTCACCGGCTCCGTGAAACTTTCTCTCTTCAAAGGCAACGTGAGCGCCGCGTCGCGCGTTTCGCCGTATTCGCTCTATCGCGCCGGCCTCGCCAGCTTCAGCATGACGGGCTATAACCCCAAAGACGCGGAAGGCTTCATCAATCTTTTCGCGTTGCCCATCACCGTGCCGCTCGATGCGCAAGTGAAAGAGGCTAAAGCTAGATGAGCGGAGCCAAGATGTGGGGCGGCCGGTTCGAACGCGGACCGGACGCCTCCTTCTACGAATTCGAGCGCTCGTGGCAATTCGATCGCAGATTTCTCCCGCAGGAGCTCGCCCTGGATCGCGCGTGGGCGCGCGCTCTCGCAGCCGCAGGCGTTCTAACCGCTGAGGAATCTCAAAAGCTCGTCTTCGCGCTTGATGAAATCGAAACGCGCTCGCGCACCGATGCCGCGTGGCTCGATGCTTCAAACGCCGAAGACGTTCACCATTTTGCCGAAACGGCGCTGATCGAAAAACTCGGTTCGCTCGGCGCCAAGCTGCACACCGGGCGCAGCCGCAACGAAATGGTTGCGACCGAATTCCG
>DATNBB010000035.1:0-5278 GCA_035607335.1 Binatia bacterium
CCGGATCACAGCGCGCCGGTCTACGCGATCAATGTGACGTACAACGTGGGGAGCCGGAACGAGCCGCCCGGCCACACGGGCTATGCGCATCTTTTCGAACACATGATGTTTCAGGGCTCGGAGAACGTGGGGAAGGGCGAGCACTTCATCCTGATTTTTAATAATGGCGGCGGGATGAATGGGACGACGAACGAGGACCGCACAAATTATTTCGAGGAGTTGCCGAAGAACCAGCTTGATCTCGGGCTGTATCTTGAAGCCGACCGGATGCGTTCGTTGGCGGTAACGCAGCCGAATTTGGACAATCAACGCGCGGTGGTGCAGGAAGAGCGGCGGCAAAGCGTAGATAACCAGCCGTACGGGCATGCTGATCTCGATATCGATAATTTATCGTTCGACAATTTTGCATATAAGCATTCCACGATCGGTTCGATGGCCGATTTAAATCACGCGTCGTTGCAGGACGTACAGAGCTTCTTTAAGACATATTACGCGCCGGACAACGCCGTGCTGGTGCTCGTGGGCGATTTCGATCCGGAAGAGGCGCTTGCGAAGGTAAAGAAGTATTTTGATGCGATTCCGTCGCAGCCTGCGCCACCCAAAGTGGATCTTTCGGAAGAACAACACTACGGCGAGCGGCGCGAGACGATTTACGATCCGTTGGCGCGCGAGCCGCAAATCATCGAGGCGTATCACATCCCGGCAGGGAATACGCCGGAGAATTATGCGGCGCAGGCGCTGGCGGGAATTCTGAGTGGGGGACAGAGCTCGCGTTTTTATCAACACCTCGTGAAGGAAAAGCAGCTCGCGGTGGAGGCGCAAGCCGAGCCGGACGCGCGGATCGGGCCGAGCTTGTTCTACATCGTTGCGACGCCGCGAACCGGCGTGTCGATGGCGGATTTGGAGAAGGGAATCGACGATGAAATTGCGGCAGTGATTAAGGATGGGGCGACGCCGGAGGAACTTGCGAAGGCCAAGACGCAGCAACTGCGGCGATTCATTGATCAAAGGCGGTCCACTCTGAATACGGCCAACCTGATCGGGCAGTATGCGGTGTATTACGACGATCCGAATTTAATCAACACGGTTGCGGATAAAGAGGCGGCGGTGACGCTCGACGACGTTCATGCGGTGGCGACGAAATATTTCGTGCGCGATGAGCGCGCCGTGGTGATCACAATACCTGCGCCGAAAGATTCGGCCGCAGGCAAGGCTGCGGGAGGTGCGCAATGATTCGGAAGGCATCGATGCTCGTACAGGCGTTGCGGCTTGGAAGAGGGCGCAGCAAGCAGCGCCCCTACGCGGTGTGCCTAGCGATTTTGAGCATGGCGTGCGCTTTAAACGTTAGCGCGCAGGGGAATAAAGGAACGGACGCCAGCAAGGTGGTCCGCCTGAACCGCGCACCCGTGAACAAGGAAGTGTTGCACGTGCAGTTGCCGCGTCCCGTGGTGGAGAAGCTGCCGAACGGCATGACGCTTGTGCTGCTGGAGGATCACAAGCTACCGACGGTGGCGTTCACGATGATGATCCGGCCCGGCCAGCTTGCCGACCCGGACGACTTGCCGGGACTTGCGTCGTTTACCGCAGGGATGCTGCGCGAAGGGACCACAACGCGGACGAGCGCGCAGATCGCGACGGAAATCGATTCGCTCGGAGCTTCGCTCAATGCGAATGCCGGATTCGGATTGGGGTATTTGTCGGTGAACGCTTCGGGCCTTGCGCCGGATGCGGACAAAATACTTAATCTGATGGGCGACGTGGTGCTGCATCCGACTTTCCCGGATAGCGAGCTTGCGCAATTCAAGCAGCGAGAACAGAGCGGCCTGGAACAGCGACTATCCAGTCCTGCCTTCCTTGCCAGTCGAGCGCTGCGAAGGGCGCTGTATATCGAGCCGCCGCTTTCGGTCGATTCGCCGACCAAGGATTCGATCGCAAAGGTGACGAGCGCGGACCTGAAGAAATTTCACGATCAGCACTTCACGCCGGGCAATACGATATTCGGAGCGACCGGCGATTTCAAAGCGGCGGATATGCGCACGCTTGTGGAGAAGTATTTCGGATCGTGGAGCGGCGCGGCGGAAGCGCCGATCGCGTTGCCGGAGTCGCGTGTTTCGGAGCCCTCGAAAATCACTCTGGTCGACCGGCCTGCATCGGTGCAGACGTACATTCTGGCGGGGGCGCGCACGATCCGCCGAACGGACCCCGATTATTATTCGCTGGTGGTGATGAATCAGGTGCTCGGCGGCGGACCGCAGGCGCGGCTTTTCCTCGATTTACGCGAGGAGCACAGCTACACGTATGGCGCGTATACCACTTCGAGCACGAATATTTACCCGGGCGACTGGACCGGTTATGCAGCCGTGCGAACGCCGGTGACGGACGGTTCCATGACGCAGTTCGTCTACGAATATAAGAAGATTGCAAGCGAGGCGGTGCCGACGAGCGAACTGGACGATGTGCGGCGGTCGATCATTGCGAGCTTTGCGCTTTCGCTTGAACAGCCGTCTCAAGTGCTGGGAAGCTGGATGACCGTACAGTATTACGGCCTGCCAGTCGATTATTGGGATAAATATCCAGACCGGATTTCCGGCATCGACGTGGCTGCGGTGCAGGCGGCGGCAAAGAAGTACGTTGATTTGGCGCACATGCAATGGGTGGCGGTTGGCGACCGCAAGGAGATCGAGCCCATCCTGAAGAAATATGGGCCGGTCAGCGTAGTTGACGCCGACGGGAATCCCGAGCCATAGAGATTTTTGCCTATCAGATTCGGTTGCGGCACTTGAATCGAGTAAAATCTTTTTGATTTGAGACTGCAAACAAGATGCGCCTCTGCCGAGGCTGCGGCGGGAATGCGTCGGGACTTGGATAAGGCTCGAATTTGCCCGACGCGAGTCGCGGCCACATGCCTGCTCGCTCTGTCAATTTGTGTGTGCCTTTGTAATTGCGCTGTACCGATTGCGCCGGGATATAAAATCACGAAGGAATCGCGGGAAATCAGGTTTGTGTCGGGCCCGTCGCCTGCGATTCGTGCGCACCTGACCTACACGCTTGTAAATTCAGGAACCACGGAACTCAATTTTCTGGACCTAACGCTTCCTGCGATGGCCAACTACGGGCTCGCAGATGTTCACGCGACGCTGGATGGGCACGCCGTAGAACTACACGATGTTCCCGCCGAGTTGCGATTCGATTCGCCCAACGCGTTGCGGCTGAATTTCGATATGCCATGGAAACGGGGCGCGAAGCACGAGCTTGCGATTGAGTACGCGTTTCGTTCGCCCGGCAGGTCTGGATCGCGAATCACGCTGAGCGACAGCGACTTTCATATCGGTTCGCGGGGCGGTTTTGCCGCGCTCCAGCCTGCGAAACACTTTCTGGCGCCATATCCGAAGCGGCCCTCGAAGATGTATTACACGATTGATGTGCCTTCGGATTTTCGCGTGCTCGCCCGCGGTACGCCGGCGGGCCGTAAACAAACCGGCGAAGAGACGGAATACCGGTATCGATTGGCGTCGGACGACCTGACTGTGTTTGTTGTGGCCGGCCGTTACGTGGAATCTGCGCCACTTGGTACGAATGGGCCGATATTTTGGACGTTTCGGCCCGTTGCGGTACAGGAGGATGCGGCAAAGCAGATTGAGGAGGCGTGGGATACGCTTGAGAAGGATTTTGGTCCGCTCGATAAGAACACTCGCGTACCGCACATCGTCGAGGCTTCGGATTTGCCGGCGCACGTGATCGGGGAGCAGGGGCCAGCGGCAATTTCGTTTCCGGGCGGGGCCCTGGTCAGTGATGAAGGGTTTCAGGAAGGCACGCAACAGGCCGCGCAGAGCGAGGCGTTTGTCGATGCCGTATCGCACGCGCTGGCTCATAATTGGTTTGGCGACGAAATTTATCCGGCAGCAAACACGTCGCTTGTGTTGACGGAGGGACTCCCGGAATATGCGACGATTGCGATCGACGAAGCGCGCGGCGGCGAGGCTGCGAGGAGCAAACGCATCCAGCAATATCTGTCCGAATATGACGTAGCGTTAAAAGAAGGCGACGAGAACACATTGGCCGTAGCAAGCGTGACCGATCCGGAGCCGGAAAGGCGAATCGCGCTGGCGAAGGCCCCGTTGTTTTTTGCGGCGCTTGAAGATGAATGCGGCACTGCTGCTATGCAGAATGCGCTGAAGGAGATCGTCACGCTTTTGCGGGGCGAGGAGGTGGGGTATCCGGCGATTCGCGCGGCGCTTGAGCAGGAGAGTGGGAAGAATTTGGCGGCTATGTTCCGATTGTGGCTGAATCAGAAGGGAATCCCGCAAGACTTTCGGGCGCGTTACGAACGGAATCGAGCGAGCTTGGCTGGAAGCTGAGTTATTGGGGCAATACTAAGATTCGCTGGAGCAGGACCGGCGGAGGGAATTGCCGTCGAGCCATTTTGGCTCTTCGTCATGCATTTTGGCACTTCATCATAGGGGGATGAATGAAGGAGATTATTGCGACAGACAAAGGGCCTAAGGCGATTGGGCCGTATTCGCAGGCGGTGCGAGCGAATGGATTTGTTTTTGTTTCCGGGCAAATTCCGCTTGACCCGGCGACGGGCGAGCTTTTAGTGGGCGACATCGGGCAGCAGACAGCGCGGGTGCTAGAAAATTTGAAGGCCATTTTGGAGGCGGCGGGATCGTCGATGGACCGGGCCGTGAAGGTTTCCGTTTTCCTGCGAGACATGAGCGAATTCGCCGGGATGAACGCGATTTATGCGAAATATTTTCCGAACAATCCACCGGCGCGCGCGACGGTGCAGGTGGCGCGGCTGCCGCGAGACGTTGGTGTGGAAATCGACGTGATCGCGCTTGCCTAACAAGCGGATAAGCTTTGGAAACTTTCGGAGCTGACACGATGAATGACCACCTGCGATTTCCGATTGGGCAGCCGGAGCGGCATCACCATTTGACGCCGGACCAGCGTCTGGTGCTCATTGAAAATGTGGCGCAGCTACCGGTGCGGCTTGGAGTAGCAATAGGCGGGCTCACGGCGGCGCAACTCGATACGCCCTATAGGCCAGGCGGATGGACCGTGAGGCAGGTGGTGCATCATTTTGCGGACAGCCACATGAACGCGTTCGTGCGATTCAAGCTGGCCCTGACTGAGGATGCGCCCACCGTGAAGACGTATGAAGAGGCTCGTTGGGCTGAAACAGCGGATGCAAAGACGCCCCCGATCGAACTTTCCCTTGTGCTTTTAGAGAATCTCCATGCGCGATGGGTGCTCTTGATGCGTTCGCTTTCGGATC
>DATNBB010000280.1:0-50171 GCA_035607335.1 Binatia bacterium
CTGTGTTTTTACGTTATCGCAACCGTCGCAACGGCCAGCTCACTGGGATGGAAGACAGGAATCGAGTTTCCGCCACTCGCCAATTACCGCTCACTACTCACGCATTTTCTAATCGCCGGTCTGCCGATTAGAATTCGACCTAACCCTTGCACTCTCAACAGAAACCCAATCTCTAATCGACAAAAACAGGGCATTTTTTGAGCCGACTTTTACGACAGGAGGACGGTGCTGAGACATAGAAGCCGACGTTTGCGAGGAACGCCGCCTGTCGGCTAGAATGGTGAGCCTTTGCGCGGCGGAGGACGACTAACGCACCCGGCTTCGGCTAGACGATGATCCCGATCAAGCTTCACAACACGCTGACAAACCAACTCGAGACGCTGAGTCCCATCCATCCGGGCGAGGTAAGGATTTACACGTGCGGCCCCACGGTTTACGCGTACGCGCACATCGGAAATTTTCGCACGTTCGTATTTCAGGATATTCTGCGGCGCTTCCTGCGCTCACAGGGATTGCGGCTGCTGCACGTGATGAACGTGACAGACGTGGACGACCGCATTATCGTCAACGCGGCCGGCGCGGGCATAAGCATTCGCGAGTACACCGAAAAATACATTCAGGCGTTTCTCGACGATATGGCGGCGATTAATCTGGAGCAGCCGGAGATCCTGGCGCGCGCGACAGAACACATCGACGATATGGTCGCGCTGATCGAGAAACTGCAAAACAAGGGCTTCACGTACAAGAGCGACGGCTCGATTTATTACCGCATTGCGAAGTTCCCGAAATACGGCAAGCTTTCCCGCATCGACGTGAGCGGGATGCAATCCGGCGCGCGAGTGGACGTGGATCGCTACGAAAAAGACGACGCTCGCGACTTTGCGCTCTGGAAGGCACCCAAAGCCGGCGAACATTTCTGGGAGACACGCATCGGCCCAGGTCGTCCCGGGTGGCACATCGAATGTTCGGCGATGGCGATGAAATATCTGGGAGAGACGCTGGATATTCATGCGGGCGGCGTCGATTTGTCGTTTCCCCATCACGAAAACGAAATCGCGCAAAGCGAAGGCGCTACTGGCCATCTTTTCTCAAAGATTTGGCTCCATGGGGAGCATCTGCTCGTTGAGGGCCAAAAGATGTCGAAGTCGCTCGGCAACTTCTATACGCTGCGCGACTTGTTTGCAAAGGGCGAGAAACCGTCGACACTGCGCTTTCTGCTGCTTTCGGTGCCCTACCGGCGGCAATTAAATTTCACGGAAGATGGATTACGGCAGGCGCAAAGCTCCGTGGAAAGATTGCGGACGTTCATCACGCGGCTGAAGACAACGAATTTTCCCGAAGGTTCTTACGAACCGATGATGGTTCGCATCAAGCGCGCAGAAACGGATTTTGACGCTGCACTCGCCGATGATTTAAACACCGCCGTGGCATTGGCCGCCGTCTTCGATCTGGTCCGCGACGCCAATTCGGCGATGGATCGCGGCACTTTCCAGCAGCAGAATGCAACACGGGCAATTGCCGCGATGGAGAAATTCGATGCCGTACTCGCGGTGCTAACGGTCGACGATGATGAAAAGCTGCAGAAGATGGGCTTTACGCAAGGCGACACCCGCATGCCTGCTGAACAGGTCGAGGCATTGATTGAAGAGCGTAAAGCAGCAAAATCGGCGCGAGATTTTCAGCGCGCGGACGCCATCCGCAAACAGCTCTCCGATTCTGGTATTATTTTGGAAGACGCAAAAGACGGCACTGTCCGTTGGAAATACAAATGACAGCCTCCATTATTTCCTTGAAACAGACGCTTGCCTTGCATAGCGAGCCCTCAAGCGAGCGGCCTAATCTTTTCGGCATCGATTAGTTCGTCTCCCTCGTACAACACAGCAGCATCAAAATTCCTCGCGCAAAAAATCGAATCGGAGCACCATGGGGGGAAGATATATGCGTACCGCCGAAATGAAATTGCCGCATCTGGTGACCTCGTTGCCGGGGCCGAAGGCGAGGGCCGCAGTCGAGCGGGATCATCGCGTGATCTCCTCTTCCTACACACGGGATTATCCACTAGTCGCCAAGTCGGGACGCGGTGCCATCGTTGAAGACGTGGACGGAAACAGGTTCCTCGATTTCGCCGCGGGTATCGCCGTCGTTTCAACGGGCCATTGCCACCCCGATGTGGTAGCCGCCATTCAGAAGCAGGCGAGCGAACTGATCCACATGTCCTGCACGGATTTCTACTACACGGGAATGGTAGATCTGGCGGAACGCTTGGCAGCAATCGCTCCCGGCGGCGCGGGCAAGCGCGCCTATTTCGGCAACTCAGGCACCGAAGCGATTGAGGCCGCCATGAAGCTGGCGCGCTATCACACCCGCCGGGACAAGTTCATTGCGTTTCACGGCTGCTTTCACGGGCGAACGATGGGTGCGCTATCACTGACGGCAAGCAAAGCCGTGCAGCGAAAGCATTTCGGCGCTCTATTGAGCGGCGTCTTCCATGCGCCGTATCCGAATACATACCGCGGCGCACACGGCGTTCGCCCAGAGCATGCGGCCGGAGACGCACTCGCGTTTATTGAGACGGAGCTGTTCAAACGGCTCGTCGATCCGGAAGAAGTAGCGGGCATTTTCGTGGAGCCAATTCAGGGCGAGGGCGGGTATCTGCCGGCACCCGCAGAGTTTTTGCAAGGACTGGAACGGATCTGCAAGAAACATGGCATTTTGCTGGTCGCAGACGAAGTGCAGTCCGGCATGGGCCGCACCGGAAAATGGTGGGCGGTGGAGCATGCCGGGATTGAGCCAGATTTAGTTTGTGTGGCGAAAGGAATTGCATCAGGCATGCCGCTGAGCGCTGTGATCGCAAAGCCGGGCGTGATGGACTGGAAACCAGGTGCGCATGCTTCGACGTTCGGCGGAAATCCGGTCGCAATTGCAGCGGCGCTCGCAACTATCGAACTGATCGAACGTGAGTACATGTCTAACGCGGCGCGGATGGGCGAGTTTATCTTTGGGGAGATGTCCGACTGGACGGAGCGACACAAAATCGTCGGCGATGTGCGTGGCCGCGGTTTGATGATCGGAGTCGAAGTCGTCCGCGATCAGAAAACGAAACAGCCTGCGCCGGAGTTACGGAAGAAGATTCTCGAAGCGGCATTCCACAAAGGACTCTTGATTCTGGGAGCCGGCGAAAGTACTCTGCGGCTCGCGCCGCCGCTCTTAATTGACGAGGAGCAGGCCGCGTTTGCCGTGCGGACGCTTGATGAGTGCATCGGCAAAGTTGAACGAGACGCCTGAGGAAAGAATGTTTGCGCGAGCGATGTTCGCGATGATCGATTTTGCCGCGCGCAAAGGCCTGGCGCCGGACGCTAAGCAAACGCAAGCGGTTGTATCGAGAGGTTCTATGAAGCAACGTGCCCGCGTGACGGGTATTCGCGGAGAGACGTACGCGTATTGGTATTTGCGCAGGCATGGTTATTTGATGGTGGCGCGTAATTACTCCGTGCCCGGCCTGAAGGGCGAAATCGATATGGCGGGCTATGATGGAAGTGTCCTGGCATTTGTCGAGGTAAAGACGCGATCGGTTACAAACGACGGTCCGCGAAAGATGGCGCTGCCTGAAGAGGCTGTTAATGCGGAGAAGCAGCGCAATGTGACGCGGATGGCGCGGCAATTCCTGCGCGCGCGGCGGGTCGAAACTGAGCCTTATCGTTTTGACGTTGTGGCAATTGAAACGCGACCTGGCTCTCGTCCAGAGGTGCGGCTGCACAAAGGCGCGTACACCGGATAGATTACTCTGCCGAATAGCAACTTTGTTGCTCTGCGCACTTGAGGCGTTCTCGAGTAGTGTAGATACTTAACACACGCAAATGCGAGTCTGCGGCGCAGTTGCACTACTGCGGCCGAATGAGTTCGCCACGCGATTGCCTAGCAGGTGCGAGGAGGATGTTTGCCGGAGCTTCGTAAAGATCCCATCACCGGCCGATGGGTGATCATTTCCACAGACCGCAGCCGCCGCCCAACCGACTTTTTGCGTGAGAGCGTTCAGATTACGGGCGTGTCCTTGTGCCCATTTTGCCCAGGGAACGAAGGGAAAACTCCTTCGGAGGTGCTGGCGTACGGGCGCAACGGAGGAGCCAAAGATACGCCGGGGTGGACAGTTCGAGTGGTGCCGAACAAATTTCCGGCACTGGGTATCGAAGGGAATCTCGACCGCGAGGGCGAGGGTCTCTTCGATCGTATGAACGGAATCGGCGCGCACGAAGTGATTATCGAGACGCCGAATCATGCGGCGACGCTCGCAACCATGTCGCCAAGCGAACTCGAACAAACGCTGTGGGCGTATCGCGATCGAGTGCTCGATCTGAAGAATGATCGACGTTTCCGCTATGTGCTGCTATTTAAAAATCATGGCGAGGCGGCTGGGGCGACGCTCGAACACACGCACTCCCAATTGATTGCGCTGCCGATCGTGCCGAAGCGAGTGATCGAAGAGGTGGATGGCGCGCGCCACTACTATGATGAAAAAGAGCGATGCATTTTCTGCGACATGATCCGGCAGGAGATGGAAGACAAGGTCCGCGTCGTCGCGATGAACGAGCTTTTCATCGCGCTCGAACCTTACGCGCCGCGATTTCCTTTTGAGACGTGGATTTTGCCGCGCCAGCATAGTTCGGCATTTGAGCACATGCCGACGCCTTCTTATCGCTGCCTGGCCGATCTGCTGGGGAATATTCTCAAGAGGTTGGACTCAGCGCTGCTCTCGCCGGCATACAACTTCGTAATTCATACCTCGCCCATCGGCGAAGAGATGAACGAGTTTTATCACTGGCATATTGAGATGATGCCGAAGCTGACGAAAGTCGCCGGATTTGAGTGGGGGACGGGTTTCTATATCAATCCGACGCCGCCTGAGGAGGCGGCGCGCTTCCTTCGCGACGCCAAAGTGTGAAGTGGCAGTTTTTTATTGGCCAGTTACATTTAACGTGGAGGGCCGCCCTATATTTCCGTCGACCCAATGAAGGAAATATTTCATGTTCGGGGCATCGGTGTGGCCGCCATCATCTTGGCGCCATGCAAGCTGGCCATCGAGCAGTCCGTGATTTACCGGCGGCATTTTCGCGGTGTGATAGTCATTGCTAACGCCTAAGCCTTTGGCGCCGAGAAGCTCCCAAACGGGACTGGCAGCGACCGTTGCCATATAGCTGCCCTGATGATCGAGCCATTTCGCGTCGCCCTTTTCCGGAATGCCGTAGCTGATGAATGTGAGGCGGGGCGCGCACAATGCAATCAATTCATTCGAATCCACGGGAATGTCGCCTGGATTTTTGCTGCCGAACGTGGCATCAGATGCCCCGTACTTCATGAAGTTTCCGGCCATCCAGTAATATTCGCCACCTGTGAGGCTCTCGACAGCTTCTCCGAAATTACGGCGAAGCAACGTGGCTCCTCCTTTTCCCGAAGAACCGACCAGCACCGCAGCAAAGCGCTGATCGAACGCCATTGTCACAAGAGCCGCTTTGCCGTATCGCGACACGCCTTCGATGCCAACGTGCTTAGCATCCACGACAGGATCGGTCTCGAGATAATCTAAGCCACGAGCTGCGCCCCACGCCCAGGCGCGCAGCGCGCCCCAATCTTCCGGTGTGCGCGGCTGCCCTTTATTTACAAGGCCAATGATGCCTCGGGTGAGCCCCGCTGCACTGTCGGCCTGGATGCTGGTGGGATTGATTGTCGCGAAGCCCCATCCATCAGCAACAATCTCCCATTCGCTTGGCGGATCGCCATCCGCGTTAAGCTGCGGCGGCGTAAATAGGGGAGCCTGCACGAAATCGAAACCGGGATGTTCGGCGAAGATCTGATCGAGTGAAGGATCTTCGCGGACGAGGAGTGCCTTGATCTCTGCATTGAGCTTCTCGCGCTGCGATTCGGTAGGTTGGCTCGGCGCGGGAAAACCGCTGCGGCCAAACATCATTAGGACCGGGACCGGCCCTTTCGCAGCCGCCGGAGTCACAAGGGTCATCTGAATGTTCACATCGATTAGCGGATAACTTGAATTATCGACGTGGCCGAAAAGCGTCTTCGCAATTACGGGTGTGCGACCGAGGAACTCTTTATCTGTGGCGGAAACAGACCACGTGACTTTGGGGACGTTTGCGGGAACGCGACCGTAAATGTACCGCTCATAGTCCGCAATGATTTCAGGGCGGCGCTTCTGCCACCAAACCTGTGCCGTTGTGACCTTTTCACCATCGTTAAGCGTGAGGGCGTCCGGAAGATCTGGATAGGGATTCGCGACCGACTCATCATAATTCGCGTGATTGGGTGCGTTTTCATTGCCGCTTGGCCCGGGACGGAGAGCACGAATGCCGAGTTGCTGCATCATGTTCTGCTGATCCTGCTGCGCCGTGAACGTCACAGGTGAGGGTTGCACTGACGCAGGGGAAGCCGTTTGCGCGAATACCCGCGGGATCACCAATGCAGCCAGAGCAACAAGAGACACAATCGCTGCGCACTTTAGAAGTAACTTAGGCCTCTGCATGGATTCCTCCCGGCAGTGCTATGCTTGCTCCGCCCTTTGAGGGCTAACTTCACCGGGGATATTTAAGGCTTAGAAATGACATTTGTACAGCGAAACTTCTTACCGTTATCGTTAACGCTCCTGCTGGTGGCGGCGCCACGCACAGGGCAAGGGCAGCCAGAGTCAAAGAAGAGTGAACCAACGTGGGTAGGAACGTGGGCTGCCTCACAGCAAATTCCTGAGCCGCAAAACTCACTCCCCTCTGACGATTTGCGCGATGCGACCGTACGCCAGATCTTTCACCTCTCGATCGGCGGAGAGACACTGCGCGTCAGGCTCTCAAATGCGTTCGGCACGGCGCCGCTGCATTTCACATCCGTGGATATTGCGCGACCGCTTTCGCTTTCCTCTCCGCAGATTGACCCAGCAAGCAATAAAGTGCTGACTTTCTCGGGAAACAGCGATGTTATTGTCCCTGCCGGCGCCGACTACGTTTCCGACCCGATCAGTTATCCCGTCGAGGCGCTTTCAAGCCTGGACGTTACGTTCCATCTGGACGAGCCTCCCGCTGGCGAAACCGGGCATCCCGGTTCGCGCGCTACTTCGTATTACGTTCACGGCAATATGGTGAGCGCAGCCGATTTGCCCAAGGCAAAACGCGTCGATCACTGGTATCAAGTGTCCGGGATAGATGTAACCGCAGCGCAAAATGCGGCCGCGATTGCGGTGCTCGGCGATTCCATTACGGATGGCCATGCCGCGACGACGAACGGAAACGATCGGTGGACGGATGTGCTGGCCGCGCGGTTGCAAGGCTCCGCCGCAACGCGAAATGTGGCGGTCCTGAACGAGGGAATCGGCGGCAATCATTTACTCACGGATGGATTGGGCCCGAATGCGCTTGCCCGATTCGATAGAGACGTGATCGCACAAGCCGGCATACGTTACGTGATCGTGCTGGAGGCGATCAACGATTTAGGCGACCTGACTCGTCTTGGGGACGTCTCCCCACAGGCACACTCTGAAATGGTTCAACGGATCATCGCCGCCTACGAGCAAATTATCGCGCGCGCGCATGCGCATGGTATCGAAGCAATTGGAGCAACGATTCTCCCTGATGCGGGCTCGACGTATTACCATCCCGGCCCGAGCAACGAGGCTGACCGGCAGGCCGTGAACGGGTGGATTCGCGCTCCCGGCCACTTCGATGCGGTAATCGACTTCGACAAAATCATGAGGGACCCACAACAGCCGGAGCGCCTATTGCCCGCTTACGATTCCGGTGATCATCTCCATCCTTCGCCATCTGGATATCACGCGATGGGTGAGGCCGTGCCGCTAGCGCTCTTCGCGCAATAGCGTTGCGCGTTCATCAATGGCAGCGGCCGATTAGAACCAATGCACATCGAGCGGGGTGGCTTCTGGTTATTCCCATAATCCTGGAGTAATCTTCCTTCCTGCGGTGTCTACTTATAGTGCTTGTACTGCGCAATGAGGCGAATCCCATGAGTTGGGCCAAAAGGCGAGCCATCATCATTTCGGTAATTGCCGTTGTCTTTATTTTGATCGCGTGGGCGGCACTCCAGCCGACCCATATACCGTTAGCGAAGTCCGTGCTCGTGATCGACGCGCAAGGCGAGATTACGGAACAGCGCTCGATGGACATCCTCAGTGCGCTGGGTGGCAGCAATACGCCTGTTCTGCACGATTATTTGGATGCGATCGATGCAGCGCGCACCGATCCTCGCATCGTCGGCATGGTGGTGCGTATCGGCCCGCTCAGCACGGGATGGGCGAAGCTGGAGGAAATTCGCAGCCGCCTGATCGCGTTTCAGTCAAGCGGTAAGCCGAGCATCTGCTATCTCGGATACGATGGCATTGAGAATGGCGAATATTACCTCGCCAGTGCCTGCAAGCAGATATGGCTCGTGCCAAGTGCGCCCGTGAATATTCACGGGATGATGGCCGAGGCGACATTTTATCGGGGAGCGCTCGATAAGCTGAAAATAGTGCCCGAGTATTACCACATTGCCGAATACAAAACGGCCGGAAACGAATATACCGAGAAGAAGTTCACCCCCGCCCACCGCGAGGAAGTCGAGTCGCTGCTTCATAGCATCTACGATCAATACGTCTCGGAAACATCGGCAGCGCGTCACATGAAACGTGACCAGTTTGACGCGCTGGTGAAGTCCGGTCCTTTCCTCGGCGCGGAAGCTGTAACGAACGGCTTGGTCGACCGGCTAGCCTATTGGGATCAGGTCCAGGGCTATTTCCGCAATCGCCCAGGCGGCTGGAACGAGCTTTCTCTGAATCGCTATCGCACGATGCTTCCCGGCCCGTCGGGCGAGCGCATTGCTGTGGTACACGTCACCGGCCTAATCGCCTCAGGCGGTTCCGGAAGTTCGCCAACAGAAGGACAGATTTCCGGAGGAGATTCCATTGCCGCGGCGTTGCGTGCGGCACGCAACGATTCGGGGATTCACGCGATCGTGCTACGCGTGGATTCCGGCGGTGGATCGGTGGTGGCAAGCGAAGTGATCCGCCGCGAAGTGCAACTCGCGAATTCCGTCAAGCCGGTGGTCGTTTCGATGTCCGATACGGCTGCATCGGGCGGCTACTGGATCTCTGCGCCGGCCAGCCGTATTGTCGCCGATCCGGATACAATCACGGGATCGATTGGTGTGCTGATAGGCAAATTTAATCTGGCCGGGCTCTACAATATGCTGGGCGTCAGCACAGACTCCGTTGCCACAAGCGATAATGCGACGCTCTTTTCCGATGAGCAAAACTTCTCCCCCGTGCAACGCGAATACATCCAGCGATCATTGCAGGATACGTACACGGAATTTACGGCGGGCGTCGCGGCGGGCAGACGAATGTCCGTGGAGGCAGTGGACAAGATCGCAAAGGGCCGAGTCTGGTCGGGCGCGCAGGCCAAGGAGATTGGCCTCGTCGACGACCTCGGGGGGATCGATCGCGCCGTCGAAGTGGCGAAGCAACTCGCGCACATTCCCAAAGCGCAGTCCGTTCAATTGGTGCAATATCCAGCGGAAAAGAGTTTTTGGCAAATGTTGCTCGAACACGATTGGGACGAATCAAGTCGCGCTGCATCACTTAAGCAAGAGCTGGAGAAAATCGTTAGCGTGATGGAGCCCGTGCAGGCCCGTGTTCCATTCGATCTGCGGATTCGATAGCGACGAAGGTAAACGCGTTTCCATGATCCTGATACTGATGGGCCCGACGGGGGCTGGCAAAACTACCGTCGGGGAAATCCTTTCTCGTCAACTCGGCTGGGAGTTCGCGGATGCTGACAATTTTCATTCGCCCGAGAACGTGGCGAAAATGAGCAGGGGAGTCGGCCTCACGGATGAAGATCGCAAACCGTGGCTCGCTGCGCTCCGCCGCAAAATCGAGCAATGGATCGATGCCGGGCAAAACGGCATTCTTGCCTGTTCCGCGTTAAAAGAAGCGTATCGCAAAGCGCTGAGCGCAGGTCAGCAAGTGAAGTGGGTTTATCTGAAGGGCAGCTTCGAGGAAATCTCGCAACGAGTGGCGGCGAGGCAAGGCCACTATGCGAAGAAAGAGCTTGTGGTAAGCCAGTTCGCAGCACTGGAAGAACCAACCGAGGCCATCACAATCGACGTGAATCGTTCGCCCGAGGAGATTGCGCGTGAGATTCGCACTATCATCAGCGTATAACAGGGCCTAGCGAACGCCGGAATCCGCCCAGGCGTCTCACCGTTTGGAGGCGACATGAATAGCGCGCGGCTATCGGCCGTCACACTCTCGATCATCCGGAATACGCTGGCAGCTTTCGCATTCGCGGTGTTGCTGAATCCTGGCACCGCGTCGGCTCAAGAACCGACGAGCACTCTGCCGAAAAATTATTGGGAGGTTTTCGACAATTCAGCCCTGGCAGTGATCCACGTCCATTACGATCCTCACGAGAAGATCCCCGTTCACGATCACTCGAAATTTCCAACTGTTTATGTCTACCTCAGCGATTCCGGCCCGGTGCTCTTTTCGCATATCGAAGCGCATCCGTTTTCGTACACACGCCGGCCTGTGAAGCTCGGCGCATATCGCGTCAGCCCCGGCCGTATCGAGAAGCATTATGTAGAGAACAAGGGTGATATACCGACTGATTTCCTGCGCGTGGAACTCAAGCAGCTTCCGATAAAGCACTTCACGGACGAATTCCGAGGGCAACCGCCATCAAGTCTTGCAAACAACCTCGACGTAACGGAATTCAGTAACTCAGACGTTGCGGTTGAACGAATCGTTTGTGTCGCCGGTTCTTCGTGCGCGATCAAGGCTGCATCTTCACCGTCCCTTGTCATTGCTTTCACCACGGTTCAGATCATGGATAGCCGGAATCTTCCGCATGCCACGCGCTTAGAAGCCGGTGCTGTGAAGTGGGTGGAAGCCGGTAATTCGCTTTCCCTGCGCGCGGATTCCTCGCAAGCGGCGCATGTTCTAAGAACCCTGCTGCCGTCGAGCATCGATCTTAAAAAAGCCGTAAATTCGTCGCCTTAAGCCTTAATAGGGCCTCATTTCCGTTGCGTGGGAAATTACAGGCCATTTCGTCGGCACTTGCGGATTTGACAGTATTCCGCGACTTTCCGCCTGATGGGAGTCTGTTCGCGGCGGTTAAAAATTCCCAACGATATTGCCTGCAAGCCCACAGGTCTGCCGATACTCGAAGGGGGTCTATTGATGCTTCGAAGCACACGGGTGCGTAGAATTTTCAAGTCGGCTTTGATAACGGCCGCTGTCGTTATCACAACTTCCTTTTTGTTTCCCACTGGAGCGAACGCGCAAGGTCTTGCTTTCGACGCCGGGTGGTCGCATGTAACC
Source organism: Binatia bacterium (assembly GCA_035607335.1). Lineage (GTDB taxonomy): Bacteria > Acidobacteriota > Terriglobia > Acidiferrales > UBA7541 > Palsa-295. The sequence continues at coordinate 11,369 of DATNBB010000280.1, forward strand.
GGTAATTTCGGGATGGACGGTTTTACTCTCGGGAGTTCCTGGTTCTTCACGCCAAAACTCGCTGTTGCTGCAAATTACGATGATGCGTGGAACACAGATCGGGTAGGTAATTTCGCCTTTACGTCTGTAGGCGCAATTGCGACTAAGAGCCATCTACAGGATTTTCTGGTCGGTCCGCGCTACTTTTTCTCATCCTACGATGTCGCTCACAACCACACGATTATTCCGTTCGTTGACGCGCGATTTGGCGTGACGCATTTGCATCAAGAGGTGCAGGAAGGCATCACGCCGGCCGCGATCAACCAGGACAGCGCATTTTCGTGGCTGATCGGCGGCGGTGTGGACTATCCATTGACGCCGCACTGGATGGCGCGCGGAGAACTCGGCCTGCTTCGCACACACCTTAACGCTCAACCGGAGAGCCATGCTCGGCTCGCAATAAGCATCGCGTATTTGTTTGGATCACGGTGAGATACTTGAACGCCGTTAACAAGGATTTGGGCCATTAGTTGTATCAAACTTCGCCGCAAGGCCGATCGCACGGCATAGCTCGCGACCGGCCTGCGGTATACTTCGCCGGATGAACACTGAATTTTGCCCGGCGAGCGATCAATCGCTGCTGGTGCGGTTCGATCGGAAGATGTCGCCGGAAGCGCACCGTCAGGTACGCGCGCTCCTCCGGCTCTTGGTTTTGGAACCGATCGCCGGCGTGCGCAATTTGCACCCTGCATATTGTTCTGTCCTCATCGATTTTGATGCATTGAAATTCGTTCATGCGGACATAGAGGCGCTTCTGCGGCATTATGTCTCGCGCCTCGATGACGTGCGTCTCCCCGAGCCACAAGAATTTGAAATTCCCACATGCTACGGTGGTGAGTACGGCCCCGATCTGAACGATGTAGCCAGCCTCCATGGGATTTCGCCGGATCAGGCCATCCGAGTGCATTCATCTGTCGCCTACACCGTCTATTTTCTAGGTTTTGTCCCTGGCTTCGCCTATCTTGGCGACCTGCCTGAAACGCTGAGGACACCTCGTCTAGCCTTGCCTCGGCGCACGACCCCGGCTGGAAGCATCGGCATCGCAGATAATCAGACGGGTATATATCCCTTTGCGACGCCGGGGGGATGGCGTGTTATTGGACGCACTCCTCTAGCGATGTTTCGCCCGGACCGCGCGAATATGAGTCTTCACAATGTGGGTGACCGCGTCCGCTTTGTTCCCATTTCTCCTGCGGAATTTTCGGCTTTGCGCGAAGTATGACTTCCATCTTTGTCGAAAGCCCTGGGTTGTTGACGACGGTGCAGGATTTGGGCCGACCCGGGTTTGGCCACATTGGTGTTTCACCCTCGGGAGCTGCCGATCCGGTTTCGCTGCGCCTGGGGAATCGCCTCGTTGGGAATGCGGAAAACGCGGCAGGGATCGAGATGACTCTTTTGGGCGGCACATTTGCCTTTCCGGAAGATGCTGTTGTTGCTGTGACGGGTTCCGATTTTGGGCCCACGCTTGATACTGCCGATCTTCGGAATGGCAAGACAATCGGAGTCCGGAGCGGTCAGGTGCTGCGGTGCGGGTCAACGCGCTCGAGCGCGCGCTGTTATCTCTGCGTACGCGGTGGAATTTCTGTGCCGCTGTTTCTCGGGAGTGCATCAACGCACTTACTGAGTGGCCTAGGCGGTTTCGAAGGCAGAGCGTTGCGCAAAGGCGATGTTCTACAAATTGGACAGGCGAGCGCAATGTTCGAGAAAAAGGCAATCGCGTCGCGCGTAACGAACGCTCTCCTGCCACGCAACGTGCTGCGCGTTACACCGGGCCCCCAAGCCGACTGGTTTCCCGAAACAGTGCAGCGGTTGTTTTATTCGAACAGCTATCGCATCGGAGAACAATCTAATCGTATGGGGTTGCGTCTGGAAGGTCCGCCTTTGCTGCTGCCGGAAGAGCAGCCAATGATTACAGAGGGCATTTCGCTTGGCGCGATTCAGGTTCCGTCCGGTGGCTTGCCGATCATTCTTTTTGTGGATCAGCAAACTACAGGTGGATATCCAAAAATCGCGAATGTGATTTCGGCGGATCTTCACCGCGTCGGACAGCTCCGGCCGCGCGATGAAGTTCGTTTTGAGCAGGTCACGTTCGAAAAGGCGCGCGCCCTGCTGATCAAACAGGAAGACTTGCTTGCTTCGCCGGAGGCGATCATTGGATGAAGCGGATCGATTTGAATTGTGACATGGGAGAACTGCCTGAGGCCATTTCCGATGGCACGCAGGAATCGATCATGCCGCATCTCACGTCCGTGAATATTGCGTGCGGAGGGCATGCTGGCGATCCCTTGATGATGCAACGGACGATCAAACAGGCACTGCGGTGGCACGTCGCTATTGGCGCGCACCCCGGCTATGCCGATCGCGCAAACTTCGGACGCGTCGAGTTGGCTATTCCGCTGGGAGCCGTTGCAGACTTCGTATTCGAGCAGGTGCGCACGCTGGGAGAAATTGCCGCGGAATCTCGGGCGACGATCACGCACGTGAAGCCTCATGGCGCGCTTTACAACCAGGCCGCCCACAATCGTGACATCGCGCGAGCTATTGCGGACGGTGTGGCGCGCTGGCGAAAAGACGTTGTTCTCGTCGGCCTGGCAGGCTCGCAGATGCTTGGGGTGTTTCGCGACGCAGGCTTTCGCGTTGCCGCCGAAGCTTTCGCAGACCGGCGATACGAGTCGGATGGGAAGCTGCGATCCCGGAAATTTGACGACGCGTTGATTAGCGACCCCAAAGAAGTCGCTCAGCAGGCGCTGCGCATTGTCGACGACGGTAAGATCTTAGCCGTTGACGGCAAGGAAGTGGCGCTCAGCGCGGAGACAATCTGCATTCACGGAGACACACCCGGCGCGCCAAACATTGCAGCAGAGGTCGCTCGCACTTTGCGAACGGCGGGAATCGAACTCAGGCCGCTCTGCGAATGACGAGATACAATTGCCCTCACTATCGCCCGACAACCATCTTGTTCTTGCGCCATGCGGCGAAGCATGGCTGTCTCTCTGACGGCGCTATCACGGCCTTGTTCGCGATCATGTATGATGGCGTGCTCACGTCGAATCCGCTATAGCAGCGGTCTTACTCAAAGGTGCCGCTCAAAGAGGAATCGTGAAAGCTTACCGAACTCAATCAGGAATCGTCATCGAAACCGGCGGCTCTTTTCTACGCTCGGCGGATACAAATTGGGACGATCTCGTGAACGCGGACGACTTCTCGCGTTTTACGTCAAATCTCGCGCCGAGTGCCGTGCCAGCACCGAACGAACTCCTTGCCCCGATTGGCAATCAGGAGGTTTGGGCCGCGGGCGTCACCTATTTTCGCAGCCGCGATGCGCGGATGGAAGAATCGAAAGACTCCGGCGGTGGAGATTTTTATGCGAAGGTCTATGGCGCGGAACGGCCGGAACTGTTCTTCAAAGCGCCGCCATATCGCGTTGTAGGTCCCGCTGCACCGGTACGCGTCCGCGGCGATTCAAAATGGAATGTGCCTGAACCCGAGCTTACCTTGGTAATAAATAAGCGTGGCTCAATCGTCGGCTATACCGTCGGCAACGACATGAGTTCGCGCGACATCGAGGGCGAAAATCCGCTCTATTTGCCCCAAGCGAAAGTCTACGACGGAAGCTGCGCAATTGGCCCGTGCGTCTATTTCAGCCAGGAACCTCTCGGGCAGGATACAGAGATTAGAATTTCGATTTACCGCGAGGGCATTGCAATCTTCCAGGACTCAACGCAGATCCGCAAGATCAAACGATCGTTTCCAGAACTGGTGCACTACTTGTATCGCGAGACCAGCTTCCCTTACGGATGTCTGCTCATGACAGGCACCGGAGTCGTTCCGCCAAACGATCTCACGCTCCATCACGGCGATGAAATTGAAATCTCGATCGAGCCGATAGGTACTCTTAGAAACGTTGTGGAGTAAGCGGCCTGAAAATCCATGCAAGGGCTTTGTTGGAGGCGCGGGTGGGAATCGAACCCACGCATGAAGGTTTTGCAGACCTCTCCCTTACCGCTTGGGTACCGCGCCTCGGAAAACAGTATAGCGAAAGTGCGTTGGCGTTTCGATTTTGTCGGCGAGTTCTTGTGTGCGCTATAAGGGCACAGACTATTATTTCGCGATTCCCACCTGCCACAAAACAAACGCGAAGTTGAATGCAGTCTCGTGCAGCGCGTCGTACCGGCCTGACGCGCCACCATGGCCGGCGCCGAAATTCACCTTAAGTAGAAGCGGATTCTGGTCCGTTTTCATATCTCGCAACTTGGCCACGAACTTTGCAGCGTCCCAGTAAGGTACCTGGCTATCGTTCAAAGATGTTTTCACCAGCATCGCCGGATACACCTGCCGCTTCACGTTGTCGTACGGTGAATAGCGAGCCATGTAGTCGTATGCCGTTTTGTCGTTAGGATTTCCCCACTCAATATATTCGCTCGTCGTTAGTGGAAGAGAGGCGTCCAGCATGTCGTTGAGTACATCCATAAACGGCACCTGCGCGATCGCGGCCTTAAAAAGGTCGGGCTGCATATTGACCACGGCACCCGCGAGCATGCCGCCTGCACTGCCGCCCTGAATTACGAGCCGCTCTTTTGACGTGTACTTCTCTTTTTGCAGATATTCGGCGCATGCAATGAAGTCCGTGAACGTGTTCATCTTCTTCATCATCCGTCCGGCATCGCGCCACGGCTCTCCCAGTTCGCCGCCACCTCGCACATGGGCAATCGCATACACCATGCCGCGATCCAGCAAAGTCAGACGGCTGGGCGAAAAGGTCGGCGGAATAGAAATGCCGTACGAACCGTAGGCATAGAGCAGCAGCGGAGCCGCTCCATTTCGCGTCACGCCTTTGCGGTATACCAGCGAGATCGGAATCTTCGTGTCGTCACTAGCCGTGGCGAAAACGCGCTCAGACACGTAATTCGCGCGATCAAATCCGCCCGGGACTTCCGTCTGCTTAATCAAAGTCGCTTCCTGGGTGTTCATATCGTGGTCGATTACGGAACTGGGCGTGACTAGCGACTGGTAGTTGTAACGCACAACGTTACAATCGAAAACGTAATTGTCTGCCACACTCACCGCATAAACGGGCTCCGGAAACCCAATGCGATGCCGCTGTCGTGTTTCGAGGTCGATAATTTCAATCTGTTGCAGGCCGTATTCCCATTCCGCAAGCACCAGATGCCTCGCAAAGAGGTCGACGCTAGCGATCTTCACTTCCGGCCGGTGAGCGATCAACTCCTTCCAATTGTTCTCGCGCGGATCGTCATCTGGCGCAGTAACCACGCGGAAGTTCGTCGCGTCTTTGTTCGTTCGGATGTAAAAAAGATTCCCTGCGTGTTCCACGTCATATTCGTGATCAGGCTCGCGACTCTGTATAACGGTAAGCGAAGGAAGCGCCTCGTCCGCGGGCAGGTAATGCACCTCCGTAGAAGTCTTGCTCGCCGCCTCCAGCAGAATAAATTTCCTGTCGCGCGTGCGGCTCACTGCGATATCAAAAAGTTCGTCCGCCTCTTCGAAGACAAGGTCGCTCCGATCGCTCCCAAGCTCGTGCCGAAAAAATCTGCTCTTTCGCTTTGTCACGGCGTCTTCCGTGACGTAAAACATCGTTTTGTTGTCCGCCGCCCACACGATTCCGTCGACTCTTTCCGCGTAATCTGGAAGCAGTTCTCCGGTCCGCAAGTCTTTCACGTGAAGTGTGTACTGCCGGTAGCCGACATTGTCAGTGGTGTACGCGAGCAAGTTGCCATCATCGCTTGGCTGAAAACTGCCGATGGACATGAAGCTGTGCCCCACCGCGAGTTCGTTCACGTCGAGAATAACTTCTTCCGGCGCGGTCAACGTGCTTTTGCGGCGACAAATAATCGGATACTGCTTCCCTTGCTCACTACGCGAGTAATAGTAGTGGTCGCCATGACGATAGGGAGCGGACTGATCCGTCTCCTTAATATGACCGACCATTTCTTTGAAAAGAGCGTTCTGCAGATCGTCCAAAGGCTTCATGGCAGCGTCCGTGTAAGCTTCTTCGGCTTTGAGGTACTGCATGACTTTGGGATTTTGCTTTTCGCGGAGCCAGAAGTAATCGTCGACGCGCGTGTCGCCGTGGATGCTGATTGTTTTGGGCCGTTTGTCGGCAACCGGGGCTGGTCCTATGCCGGGCGGCAATTCACCGTCGAGTTGGCTGCCGCTTCCAGCGGCCGCACAGGCACACCCGAAAATGCTTAACAGTACCATCGCATCCATGGCGTTTCTCTTTCGGCGTTGTCGCCCTACGGCGGCAAAGCGGTCTTTTCTGGGTGAGTTCCAAACAGTTGAGTTAAGCGGGCGTTTGCGGCACTAGATCCCCGTGAAATTCCACCTTGTGCGTGTTCGTCAGCAGGATGCGCGATTCCTCAAACCCGAGTTTGATGCGGCGGCGAAGCTCGCGCGCGACATCATCTTTGCGGTTCAGAATCGTGCGCACTTGCAGCCGCAGCACGGTACCTTCGAGCGACAGCGATTCGATTCCGAGCACACGAGGGCCGTCCACGAGTGCGGCTGACCAATCCGGGTCGATGCGGAAGTCTCCCGCAATCTTTTCCAGAGTCGCTATTGCCCGGCCCGCCTGCTCGTCCGACGGAATCGTCACATCAACAAAAGCCTGTGACCAATCGCGGCTCAGATTCGAAACCTGCCCTACAAGCGAATTGGGGACCGTGACCATCGCCCCACTCGCATTCCGCAGCACGGTGCGCCTGAGTGTCACGTGCTCCACACGTCCCGTCTCGCCGTTCAGCTGGATCACGTCACCGACCACGTACTGATCTTCGATAACGATGAAAAATCCATTGATTACATCTTTCACGAGGTTCTGCGCGCCAAAACCGAGCGCGAGGCTGGCAACTGCCGCAGTCGCTTCGATTGGCGTCACTGTGAAGCCGAACTCCGGCAGTGCCATCAGCACGGCTCCTGCAACGATAAGCGCAACGCCTGCGCTGTATGCGATTCCTGCAACCGTGCGCGTCTGCTGTTCGCGCATCTGCCCAACGCGCGTCTGACCTTTCGAAATCTCCACCAATCGCGACGTGATCGCCTTCCAGACCCGCGCCAGAATCAGCGCGAGTAGGACGATCGTCAGCAATCTGAGGCCATTCGTTTCGGCCAGGTCGATCCAGTGTTTGAGTGCAGGATTCATTGAACTTTTTATGGTAGAGCGACGAATTATACCATCGCGCCGATGGCCAGCCTGCACGGAACGCGCACGACTGTGCTATCGCAGCATCTCACGTCGAGCAGCAATATGCGCCGCCCACATGGGCACTGATTGCCTTGACACGTTCGGCATCCGGTGTAAGAGTTTGTGCGGGAAATTGCAATTCGAAACTATTTTATCGCTCGAAACCGCGCGGGCACGTCGCCGAAGTTACACGCAATCTGCGTCGTCACGCCCCGGAGGCACCAGTGAACGATCATTTTTCGAGGAAATGCTATTTCGGTTTATTAGCCGTATGTATTGTGATGCTTCTGGCCTGCGGTGCAGTCGGTCGAGCCGACGATAAGGGGGCTTCGCTTTCTCGGCAAGAATATCTCGAAAAACTTCAGCAGATTCTGCCGCCGGATCCACCGTTTGACGCGTGGCTAAAACAAACCGGCGAGCTGCCGCCGGATTTCAACGCGCTGCCAAAGCACGATCAACTTCCCGACCCGCTCTCATTCCTCGATGGGCGCACCGTGAAAACGGCAGCCGAATGGCCTGCTCGTCGCGCCGAAATTCTCTCGCTTTTCCAAAAATATGTTTGGGGTACATTTCCGCCCCGCCCGACAATTGGCCACGTTGAAATTCTCGACGAAGCGCATCGCCCTGGCTACACGGTTCGTAACTTGCGCCTCGAATTTGGCCCGGAGAATAAGGGCACGATGCGAGTGCGCGTCTATATTCCCGACGGCAAAGGCCCTTTCCCCGTCTTAATCAACAGCAGTCTGGAAGGATGGGCACCTTCGCTGATCCGCCGCGGTTACATTTCCGCGGGCTACGCCGGCAATGATTTCATGGATGATGCAGCGGCAATCTCCGCGCTTTACCCCAAAAATGACTTCGCGCTTTTGCCGCGCCGTGCATGGTGCGCCAGCCTCGTTGTCGACTATCTCTACTCGCTTCCGCAGACCGACACGAAGCATATTGGCATCTACGGCTATTCGCGAGATGGCAAGATGGCCGTAATTGCCGCCTCGTTCGATCCTCGGATCACAGCCGTGATCGCGGGAAGTACGGGCGTTGGCGGTGTACTGCCTTTTCGCGCTTCCAGCGAAACTGGTTTTGGCGAGGGAATCGAGACCACCACGCGCGCTTTTCCCACTTGGTTTGCTCCGCAATTGCGGTTCTTTGTAGGGCGCGAAGATCGACTGCCCGTCGATGGCAATCTTATCGCGGCCCTGATCGCGCCGCGCTCGCTCCTGATGGAATGGGGGCACAACGACCAGGTTTCCAGCACGTGGGGGAATGAACAGACTTATTATTCTTCGCTGAAAGTCTATAAGCTCCTTGGGGCACCGAACGCTGTCGCCACCTTCCGCTTGCCGGGTTTCCACGGTGCCAATGATGAGGAAGCCGATCTAGATTGGCTCGATCAGCAGTTCGGGCGGCAGAAACCGGACTGGACGAATAATCTGATCTTGCAATGGAATTGGAATCAGTGGCGCGCGCGGTCCGGCGAAACGGTCGATCTGACGAAATATCCCAAGCACGCCGACGATGACATTCTGAAAGCGTCGAACGGGTCAACGGTTTCCTCCGTCGAAGGCTGGCAGGAAAAGGCCGCCGCTCTCCGCAAATCGGTTCTCTCGATGCTCGGCACGGAGCCGGCGAAGCTTGCACCCGAAGATGAGGCGCCGCCATTTGCTTTTGCGGGACGCGGTCGCGGCCGAGGACCCGCTCCCAGCGCTTACAATTACATTCCCAATCCTGCGCAAGTGACGCCCGATATTCCCGCATGGGTAATATCCTCGGGCGGCAAGAGCTTTGGATGGGACGAACCTCAGAAGAGTGAAACCGCGTCCCGGCGCATCACGTTCGGCGGCGGCATTCGCGGGGATCTTTACTATCCAAAAGACACGCCTCCGGGCAAAAAACTTCCAACGGCTATTTGGCTCCACGGTTTCAGCTATCCGCTCGGCTACATGTGGGTGTACCACACGAATGACATGCACCCGATTCTCGCGCTGGTACAGCAGGGTTATGCCGTGCTCGCCTACGACCAGAGCGGATTCGGCAGCCGTCTGACGGAAACGGGACCGTTTTACGACCGCTACCCGCATTGGTCGCACATGGGGCGCATGGTAGAGGACGCGCAAGCCGCAATTGACGCGCTCGAAAAAGACAGCCTCGTCGATGCGTCTCACATTTATCTTTTCGGGTACTCGATTGGCGGCACCGTCGCGCTTTACACGGCAGCGCTCGATTCGCGTGTCGCAGGCGTAATTTGTGCCGCGGGATTTACACCGATGCGCACGGACACTGCGGCGACCGGTACGGGCGGAATCGCACGTTGGGCCTATGTGCGAGACATTCTGCCGCGGCTTGGCTTCTTCGTCGGGCACGAATCGCAAGTACCCTACGATTTCGATGATCTCATTGCCATGATCGCGCCGCGGCCGGTTTACATCCTCAATCCATTGCTCGATCGTGACGATACTGCCTCCGATGTTGAAGCAGCCGTAAAGGAGGCTGGTAAGGTCTATTCGCTCTATGGCGCATCAAACAAACTTGAAATCAGTTCGCCGTGGGATTACAACCGTCTGACGAACGCTGAGCAAGATGCCGCGATCAAGTGGCTCACGTCTGCCGCTGGGAACGGTGGCGCGTTGGCGGCGGCCAATCAGTGATGCCCGATCAACGCCGTTCCATCAGCCGCCTCCTTTGCGGCAACGGGTTCATCGAACGGCGCGTTTCGGGCCCGCACAGTCCCAACCACAAGCAAGAGGTTGGTAAGCAGGATCACCACGACCGCAAGTGAGGGAAGAAAAGCCATAGCCGGGCCGCGCACCTCGATGACTTGGATGCCCAAAACGGCTGTGATCAAGCCGCGCGGTACAAACCAAACCATCAGCTCTCGTTCCAAGGTCGCAAAGGCGGGCCATGCGAGCTTACCCACCTGCACCACGATAGCGCGTCCCAATAAAATTGCCGCCGAGCACAACACTGCTAAGAAAATGTTGTTGCGCAGTCCCGCCCAGTCGACCAGCATTCCCAGCAGTACAAAGAAGAAACTACGCAAGAGAAACGCCAGTTCGCCATGGAACGTCAGCATCTGAGCGCTTGGCTGGTCCACTGCGCGCCTCCTCGCTTTAATCGGCGTCTCACTGAACCAGCCTGTTTTCTCGCTTTCATTGGCCCATAGCTTTCGGATTTCCGGGAAGTTGCTCAGGGTGACTCCAAAAAAGAGGACCGAAATCAGTTCGTTACCGTGGATGAGGTGCGCACCCGAATAAACGAGTAACACTGCCGCGAACGTGAGCACATGCCAAAAGCGTTCCTCGGAGAGCACCGGCAACAAATATGACCAGAGCATCCCGGCAAGCATTCCCGCCGCGACTGCCAAAGCAAGACTTGATCCGAGATCCCAGACAATTGTCCTCGGATTCGCATTCCCACCCGCGGCGATTTGCAGCATTGTCGTGACGCCGAGTACCCCGAAGGCGTCGCTTAAGGATGCCTCCACGAGAAGCGTCACCTTGAGTTCACGCCGTAGCCGCACCTGCTGCAAAGTTGGCAGCAAAATCGAACTGCTCACACAGCCGAGCGTGGCGCCTATCAAAAGAGCTTCCGCCCAGGAAAAATGAAACGAATAGCGGCATGCTACGGATACAAGAGCGCCTGAGAGCAAGTAGCTGAAAAATGAGAGGAAGAAGCCGGCGCCGAAGTGCCGAATCACCTCAGTCACCTTCAGATCGAGGCCGGCCTCGAACAGAATGAGAATTAGCGCCAGCGCACCGAACCCGTGTGTCGCCCCGCGGAAAATATCCGGATTTACCCAGTGCAGCGCCGGGCCGATCGCCACACCAGTGGCCATTAGAATCACGACATCCGGCACATGCGTAAACCTGACTAGCCGGTTCGCAGCAAACGCCAGGACGAGCAATCCACCGAGAAGCGCGAAAAATACGAAGAGATTCATCGGGCCCAATTGACGATCATCGAAGTGTTCTTCTCTCTGCGCAATGGCTTTTTCGAGGGCCAGCAAGCCAACAACAGATCAGGTTGCCCTGTGGCTAAACGCGCATGGGCAAACGCTATTCAGGAGAGCCTTCCGCATACAAGCCGCCACGAAACGTAATACAATAAGATTGCTCATCTCGCCGCCGCGCGCCCGTAGCTCAGTTGGATTAGAGCGTGTGCCTCCGGAGCACAAGGTCAGGGGTTCGAGTCCCTTCGGGCGCGCCATTTCCTTAGAGTCCGGCCCGAAGAGCCCCGATTTTTCTTGTAGCTGTCGAGCAATCCCTGAGTCGGCGCAAGCAACGGGACGTGTTCATACTCCACTAGCGGCACTTGGCGGTGACGACCGTCAGGTCATCATGCTGTTTAGCGGTGCTGAAGCGGCGGACTTCGTCGACGAGCGACCGCAGTAGCGCCGGTGAGTTGAGGTCGCGATGGTGGCGGACAAAGTCGATCAACCGCTCCTCGCCAAACTGTTCATCCGCTTCGTTGAAGGATTCCGTGATTCCGTCGGTGTAAAAGACCAAAGTGTCTCCGGCAAAAAGCTGGTTCTCGCCAACGGAGCACTCCCAATTATTGAAGAGCCCGACGACAGTGCTTGTGGAGTCCAGTGTTTCCACCACGTCATTGCCGCGGAAGACCAGTCCCGGCATGTGGCCGCAATTCGCATAGCGCAAGTGGCGCGTTGTATCGTCGTATTCCATGAAGAGCAGCGTTGCAAACGCGCGAGAAGCGGTGTTCTCGCAAAAGAGCCGGTTCACAGCTTGCAATAGCCGCTGCGGCTGCTCGAGGGCAAAAGGCGTAAACGGTCGACTCGAATATGCGGAGCAGAGGTTGCGCAGATGCGCCTGCAGATTTGCCATCAGCAGCGCCGCGGCAGTTCCTTTGCCGGAGATATCGCCAATCACAAATCCGAACCGTTCGCGCCCCAGTGCAATGAAATCGTAATAATCGCCGCCAACTGTTCGTGCCGGCAGGCACATACCCGAATATTCAAGAGTCGAAACTTGGGGTAGGATTTGCGGGAAAAGACGTGCCTGCACCTCTCTGGCATTTTCCAGTTCGAGCGCGGCCATATGTTCCGTTTCGAGTTGTGCCAGATGTTGGCGTCGCTGCTCTTCAATCTCTTCCAGCTCGGATTCGTCTTCGATCAGCGAAAACGAGTTGCCGTCGAGATCCAGAAACATCGCGGAAATCCGTCCATTGGATTCTGCCGTGGGCGGCCGTGTGAACACGACGCCCCGCTTGCGCCATTCCTCGTACTTGCCGGCTGCGTTTTCCGTGAAGAACGCGATCTGCGTCGGCTGGCCAATCAATGCGTATTCCGCAGAGTTAGGATCGGGCGCAATCAGCGATAGAATCGCGGTTCCATCGGGAGGACTCACCGCCAGCAATCGATGGCCCGACGGCGAAGATACGTCGAGCGCCAATTCAAACCCGAGCTGTTGAAGATAGAAATGAAGGCTGCGCTCTTGATCGCGGACGAAAACAGCGACTGCGCCCAGACGAACGTAAAGGCCTTGCCGGTCGGGATGAAAACTGCACCGATGCGACTTGTGCTTTTGTGAATGAGCGTGGCTATGTCGCGGCGCCGGCGAACTCATGCGCGCATTATAGCGCGGTGCAGGGCGGCCGGAGACTGGCTTGCCCATACAACGCCTAAGGGCCCATCAGGTTAGTCTTGCAGTTAACCCCACTCGGCAGACTTGATTGTCAGCGGTGGTTGGCATAAGTAAGTGGCGTGAGGCGGACTACTTTGCTGATCGCGATCGTAATACTTCTGATCGGTCTGTGTGTCGGTATTTATCGAAGGACGCGCGTGCACATGTGGCATTACGACACAGTCGCGCCGCAATTGCCGGCAGGACTGAAGGATCCGGCAATACTCGTTTTCTCGAAGACCAACGGTTACCGCCACGCTGAAGCGATACCCGCCGCCAATGCGGCGATCGCCTCCCTCGCCGAGAAGAATGGCTGGTCCGTGTTCTTCACCGAAAACGGAGCCGTGTTCAACGCTGCCGACCTGTCGCGCTTTCGCGCCACGATTTGGAATAACACCAGTGGAGACGTGCTGAACGAGGAGCAGAAAGAGGCGTTCCGCAATTACATCGAGAATGGCGGCGGATTCGTCGGTATTCACGGCGCGGGCGGCGATTTCAGTTACGACTGGCGCTGGTATGTGGAGACACTGATCGGCGCGCAATTCATTGGCCACACGCTGATGCCACAATTTCCCCCGGCCACCATTCACATCGAAAATCACGACGATCCGGCGACAAAGACTCTGCCAAAAGACTGGGTTCGCTCGGACGAATGGTATTCATTCAAGAAGAGCCCGCGAGCGCACGGTGCAACGGTGCTTGCCACGCTTGACGAAACCACCTACCGCCCGAGAATGGCCACCAAAAACATACGAATGGGCGCCGATCACCCGATTATCTGGAAGCGTTGCGTCGGCAAAGGCCGCGCCTTTTATTCGGCGCTTGGGCATGCGGCAAGCGCATATCAGGAGCCGAATTACGTAGCCGTGCTGCAAGGTGCCATCGCGTGGGCGGCGGGACTCGAAGGAAGTGGGTGTCCTCAATAGCGGCTGGAGAGCTCTTTTTTTAATCGACTTTGACAGACACTAGAGCCCCCGTGGCAATAGCGAGGATTTTCGTAGAGACCGGGCTTCCCTTGCCCTCGGTAGGGGGGTCTCAGCCGGTCACCGATCAAACGCCTCTCATTTTCGCAGGGCCTACGGCGTTTGCCCGCTTTCGACCTTCATCTTGCCAACTTGCACCGTGGGCTTCTATGGCCCAAAATGGCCGCAGCAATTCCGGGAGTATCGACATGAAACTTGAAATTTACGGGCAATCTTACAATCTCTCCGCCGAAGAAAACGAAGAATACCTGAAGCAGCTTGCGTCTTACGTCAACGAGAAGATGTACGCCGTCGCCGACGTGGCCCAGACAGCCGATTCCCTGAAAGTGGCCGTGCTTGCCGCGCTAAATATTGCCGACGAGCTGTTCATGGCGCGATCGCGCGAGGAACAGCTTCATGGTCCGCTGTGCGAACGCGTCGAAAAATGCGTTTCCCTTGTCGAGCGCGCCATCGAACAATCCAACTAATCCACGTCACACGCGCTGCATTATTACGCCCGTGCAGTCCGCACCGCGTCTGCCAATTCTCTGAAGAGCGCGCGCGTCTCATCCCAGCCTAAACACGCATCCGTAATGCTCTGTCCATAGACAAGCGGCTGGCCGGGCACCATCTTTTGCGCTCCGGCGATCAGATTGCTCTCCAGCATCACGCCGAAAATGCGCCCGTCGCCTCGCGCAACCTGCGCCGCCACGTCACGGCAAACGATTGGCTGCCGCTTGTAATCTTTGCCGCTGTTCGCATGGCTGCAATCGATCATCACGCGCTGCGGCAGCGAAGCGGCCTCCAGTTGCTTGCAGACGTCCGCCACGGCTTCGGCCGTGTAATTCACTTCCTTGCGGCCACCGCGAAGAATGATGTGGCAATCCGAATTGCCTGTCGTGACGAAAATCGCGGACTGGCCGTGTTTTGTGTGGCCCAGAAACGTATGCGAATGCGCGGCGGAGAGAATCGCCTCGATCGCGATCTGCACGTTCCCGGACGTACCATTCTTGAAGCCGACGGGGCACGAAAGTCCGGAGACGAGCTGGCGATGCACCTGGCTTTCCGTGGTCCGCGCGCCGATCGCTCCCCAGCTCACCAGCCCCGCAAAATATTGCGGCGAAATCATGTCCAGAAATTCCGTGCCCGCCGGAACTCCCATCTCCGCCAGATCGAGTAGCAGGTGGCGCGCAAGACGCAGCCCGTCATTGATCTTGAACGATTGATCGAGATGAGGATCGTTCAGCAGGCCTTTCCAGCCGACTGTAGTGCGCGGTTTTTCGAAGTAGACGCGCATTACGATGCAAAGCTCGCGCGAAAATTCCTCGATCGCGCCCTTCAGCAGCGTGGCGTATTCGCGCGCGGCCTTCGGATCGTGAATCGAGCACGGCCCCACCACGACCATCAGCCGGCGGTCTTTACCCGCGAGAATGTCTTCAATTTCAGCGCGCGCATTGAAAACGGTCGCGTTCGCGCGCTCCGTCGCGGGCAATTCCTCCTCGAGGAACACCGGCGGCAGCACGACTTTGGTCCACTTCAGACGGAGATCTTCTGTGCGATAGAACATAAGCTTTCTAGTAGACCGCAACGAGGCTCAGTTCGGCAAGTGCCTCGCCGGCTACAACGATTAGTGGGACATTGTAGATGAGCGCTCGATAATACAGCTGCCCTACACGAGTATTGCGTCAGAGACAAGCGCGGCAGCCCTTGTGATGTACCTTGCGCGGAACTAGCGCCGCCGTCCGCGCAAAACATACGCCGTCAGCCTTTCGGGGCGTGGAGCGACCCGAAGGACCTCTCTTTCCTTTTTTGAGTGCTTCTCAACAAAGAAGGTCGTACGTTTTTCTACACACGCGCCAGCGTCGTAAGGCGCGTCACATGTTTAGCAGATGGTTAACCACTCTTGCCCTTCGATCGTTTGCGGCAGGTCTCATCGCACCAGATTTTATTCCGGCACATCCACCGTCACGTTCTCAGCGGCCATATGATTGTCGTTGGTGTCGCGCGCGACGAATCGCAGGAAGTAAACGCCTGGCTTTACGTCCAGATCGAGCTCGGAGCTTGCGCCGGTTTTGCTATATTGCGCGAGCGTCGCGTCCTTCAGATTAAAGTTGAGCACTTTCTGCGTGCCATCGATGTAGTTGCCATTCCCGTCGAAAAGCGCCGCAACGAGCGTGAGGCCTTCCTGGTTCACCCCGTTTGCTTTGTGGAAGTGCAGTTGCGCGATATCCAGATCGGCGAAAATATCGAGCTTCTTTCCGCCGTCTGGTTTTTTCTCTACGCGAGTTTGCAAATCGACCGGCAAATCGTGCTGCACGCTTTGCGAAAATAGGGCGTCGTCGATCTCGCGCCGGGCAGCCTGCGCGACGGTCTCGCCGCGCGCGGGCGCATAAAAGCCATGCCGCGCTTCGACGGTGTAGTTGTCCTTCAATGTCAGCGTCACTTTTAAATGGTGATAGCGGCCGTCCGCCTTCAGATTTCGCGGCGTGTACGCGAGCAAATAATAGGCTTCCGGCGCTGCCGCAAGATTCCGCAGACCGGCATCAAAATCATTGTTGTTCACGAATGCCTGGCCGCCGGTGCTGTCCGCTAATTCTACGAGCACGTTGTTCGCAAGATGCTGATCGGCCATGCGAAAAGAATCCAGCAGCGCCTGAGCGCCGGGAGGATGGCCGACGGCGGGTTGGGAGATGTCTCCGCTCAAATCCGAGGTGTAAAGGCCTCTTGCGTCAAGCGTGTTCACCACCACGTCAGAGTGAATCGCGTTATCGATAATTTCGGCGAGTTCTGTGTCGTGGCCCGTGTAGAGAAATCCGGGCGAGATGAGAACCACGTCGCGCTGGCCCGAGAGCACGGAAATGCGTCTCACCACCTCGCGAATGCGCCGGAAGGAGGCTTCCGTCTCCTCATCGTCAGCGAAAACCAGATGCTCAGCCGTCCGGCTCGCCAGATCCTGGGCTTCCGCACGAAACCCTGGCTGGCCGTTATAGGCGCATTGCAATGCGTCCTGCGTCGCGATAGCCAGCACTTGCGTCATGCCCTGGTTCGCGATGGCGTCCGCTTCGTAAAAATCCATGGGAGGACAATCGCCCGCCGAATCCGGATCGCCTGCAGTAACGGCATGAGGTAACAACGCCAGCAACGCTTTGTGAAGGACGCCACGGTCGCTCGTAAAATCCTGTTGCGACTGCCCGGAGACAGTGAAAATCGCGGCGCGGTCGTCCGGCCGCAACGAAGTCTGCACGAAACGGTCCGCGGCATTGCGCGTGCGTTGTAAATCCGCGAGCGTCACGTGAACGTCGTCAAAGAAGAGCGCGACGAATCGCTGTGCAAGCTGAATCGTGCTCACAATCGGCTCGGCCGCCGGAATAGGCACGCTCGTCGATGGGCTAGATACGCTGGCGGTCGGCGCAGGCGAAGCGACGCTTACGGGTGTGAAATTGATGATGTCTTGCTGCTTTCCGTCTTGAAAAAGCCTGAAATCCCCTTTTTGGAGAGTGCCGATCGCGCGTCCTTGTGCGTCTCGAACCACCACGCGAACGGGAACGACGATCGTTTCCGTCTTTATTGTGGGCGATTGTTGTGGCGACTCGTCCGCGACGTCGGGCGGAGGGCCAGGAAACGACTGAATCGGGCTGGAGCGCCCACGCTGCGCCATCAAAGGCGCTGTACAAGCCGCAACCAGCAACGCCGTCGTTGCCACGCACTTCAACCGAGATGAGCGCACGGGCATTTACAACCGATAGACGGTAATTCAGGGATAAAGGTTCCAATCAAGAGCTACTCCGACGCTTGTAGGACTCGGACGCGGTCTAGCCCTAGCGCCTTTTGCTGCCGGCCATCCAGCGCCGACACGGCACTAGCAAATTAACGTGCGCGATGTGACGAAAACGTGGCCGATTAGCGTGTTTTATCGCATTTTAAGTAGCCATTCGCGCCCAAATTGAGCACCTGAACATCTTCATTTTCGTAATTATTGTGTTTTACGCGTGAGACTACGCAGCACGGGGTAACGGGGACGGGAAAGGCCGACGCGAGAGGCGTAATGAGCAAGGTGAAAATGACCAGAAATTTTCTAATCGACCGTCTTGCCGATTAGAAATCCGCCTATCTCGCGTGCTCTCAACAAAACTTCCGATTCTAATCGACCGAAAAAGGAGGTTTTTTTAATCGATTTCGCCGTGAATCATGCGTCGGTTTTCTTGACCCTGCGGCATGGCTCGCATACACTAGATGATTCGCTGCCTGCCGCGAAGCACGCTGACTAGCTGGCACATTGCGCGAAGCTCCACCAACAACCTGAATAGCAAAAACAGGAGAAATTTCGTTGCCCAAGAGAACGTATCAACCACATAAGCGCCGCCGGCACAAAAAGCACGGTTTTCGCGCCCGCATGAAAACGAAAGGCGGAGTAAAAGTTCTTGCAGCACGCCGTAAAAAGGGACGGCACAGCCTCACACGCGTTTGACGGAGCCTCGCGCGGCCTGCCGCGCGATTGCCGTCTGCTGCGCCGCAGCGAATACGATGCGGTGTATCGCGATGGCAGACGGCGGTCGAGCCGCGAATTCACCGTTTTCCTCCGCGCGAATGGTTTAGAACACAGCCGATTTGGCTGGAGCATCAAGAAGGCGCTCGGAGGCGCTGTGCGGCGAAACCGTATTCGGCGCAGGTTGCGCGAAATAGTTCGGTTACATCGTAAGGAGATATTACCGGGATGGGATGTTGTGATTCACCCGCGCAGCACGGCGGCCACGGCGGAATTTGCGCGGCTAACGGCCGACTTGCTGAGGCTGTTGCCCCGCGCGTAGATGGCAAGCTCCGGCGCTCGATCGGTGCGTGGACGCTGCTCCTGATCGTGCGCTTCTACGTCGTATTCCTCTCGCCGATTTTTGGTGGGGCGTGTCGGTTTTATCCCTCCTGTTCGAACTACGCCTATGAAGCGGTCGCCCGGCATGGCGCGCGGCGCGGCGGATGGCTTGCCGTCAAACGCCTTCTGCGGTGCCAGCCCTTTTGCCAGGGCGGCTTCGATCCGGTGCCGGAAGTCCTTTATGAAGAAGATGCTTTGCAGGAGCCGAAGTCACCGGAAGCAGCTGTGGAGGCCCTGCCCGCCGGGAGAACGCACAGGCCAACGCAGCCTGTAATCACCGAAACGTGGTCAGCGGCCGGTACGCTAAACGTGGAGCGCAGACTGTGAAGGAAATGTCGGACCAGACTCGCGCCGCGATTTTCTTCGTTATCGCCGTTGCAGTTTTCCTCGTCTGGTCGCATTTTTTCATGCCTGCAACACCCCCGCCGTCGCAGTCTGCTCAAAAGAACTCGACAGCACAGACCGCACAAACGACCTCGCCATCGACGGGGCAAGCAAAATCCGTCGCGCCTGTGCCCACCGCGCCCGTCCCGACGCCCGCTCTCGCAGCAAAGGCCGAAAATGTGGTCGCAGTGCAGAGTTCGCTATATCACGTTGAACTCTCGAATCGCGGCGGCGTCGTAAGAAGCTGGAAATTAAAAAAGTACCTCAACGATCAAAAGCCCCCACAACCTCTCGATCTGGTGAATCAGGACGTATCGAAGCAGATCGGCTGGCCACTCTCACTTTATTTGAACGATTCGACTCTCGAGGACGAAGCCAATTCGGCGCTATATAAAATCACGCCATCATCGAACGCACTTCAGGCGCCGGCACAAATTACGATGGAGTGGAGTAACGGCCACCTGAGCGTCACCAAGAAGCTAGATTTCGAGGACAGCTACGACGCGCGGCTCGATGTTTCGGTGCTCTTAGACGGGAAGCCGATTCCCTTCGCCGTCGCCTGGCGAGGAGAGTTCGGCGACAAGGACGTGTACCAGTCGACGCTTCTGAACGTTTTTTATAGCCAAAACGGAAAGATGAAGCCTCTCTCCTACAAGGATCTCGGCCTTCCTGCGAATCGCATCCAGCCGTTTGAGCGCGGCGGACCGATGGAGTATGCCGGTATCCAGGACCAGTTTTTTGCCGTCGCATTCATCCCCCAGAACGACGGCCTAGCGCTTTGGGATTGGACGCAATGGAACAATTACACCGCCGATAATCAGCAAAAGGCCGATCCTGAACCGCAAATGGCCGCAGGCCCCATGACGCCCGGCTTATTCAAAGCAACGCTGTTCGTCGGGCCTAAGGATTTGCAGGTACTAGCGGCGCAGACGCCTTCCTTGGAAGGCCTGATTCAATTCGGCTGGACGGGCGTTATCGCCAAGCCATTGCTTTTCTGCCTGGTCTGGATGCACCACTACATCCCCAATTATGGCTGGGTGATTGTCGTCTTCACGCTTTTGCTGAACATGGCTCTATTCCCCGTGAAGATGTACTCGTTCAAATCCGCGCGGAAGATGCAGATCGTCGCACCGGAAATTAAGGCGATTCAAGATCGCTATAAAAAATACTCGATGCGCGATCCGCGCAAGCAGAAGATGAACGAGGAAGTGATGGCGGTATACTCGCGCGAAAAAATCAATCCCGCGAGCGGCTGCCTGCCGATGTTGCCGCAGATCGTGATTTTGTGGGCGTTCTATAGGGTGCTGGAATATTCGATCGTACTGCGGCATGAGCCATGGATCTGGTGGATACACGATCTTTCCGCGCGCGATCCTTACTACATTATTCCTGCCGCAATGGCGATTACGAGCTATACCATGCAGAAGATGACGCCCATGCCGACGACGACCGATCCCGCTCAGCGTCGCATGATGATGTTGATGCCGCTGGCTTTTGTATTGTTTCTGTTTCGGTACGCAGCCGGTTTGAATCTATACTACTTCTTGTCTAATCTTGTGGGCACCGGACAGCAGTGGTATCTAAACAGAACCCAACCGCTCCCGACGAGGAGTAAGTTCAAAAAGAACCAAAAACAATGATCGACCGACGCGCACCGACTCGAAAGCCGGGACATCAGAGAAGCGGCGTCCAATCGCCACTACCTCGCCTGGACACCGATCAAGCCATTCGCGAACTGAAATCCTTTCTTGAGCAAGCCATCCGGTCCGCGCAGTTTGCGTTGGAGTGGGAAGTGGCTGCGGAACCAGCGGGGCAAGACGGACAAAGCTCGATCGTGGTTGGTTTTCGCGGAGAGGACGAAAGTCTGTTGCTGGAACGCAATGCCGAGCTGCTGCTTGCGCTCGAGTACATCGCACACCGTTGGCTAAAACTCGATCCTCGTTTGCACGATCGAGTTCGGTTTGATTGCGGCGGGTATCGCGCCGAGCGGCTCGATGAGTTGAAACTGTCCGCGCGTGTAGCGGCGCAACGAGTTCGCGAGACGGGCGAGGCGTTCCGCTTTAACCCCATGTCTTCGCGGGAGCGACGGCTCATTCACGTGGAGCTTGCGGGGGCGGCGGGCGTTCGCACTGTAAGCGAAGGCACTGGCGATCGTCGCCAGCTCGTGATTTATCCTGCCACAAACGCAAAGAAATAGTGCGTTTAGGCTCCGAGCCAGCGGCCTACGGGCTGAAGCTTTTCCACATGGTCGCAGATCACTTTCAGAACCGCGGTAATTGGAATTGCCAGCAATAAACCCATTGGCCCCCAAAGCCATCCCCAGAACAAGAGAGAGACCGTGAGCGCCAGTGCGTTGAGCCGGACCCGCCAACCCACTAGCGCCGGTATCAGCAGATTTGCCGTAACTATGTGGAACAGAGCGAGCACGGAAAACATTCCAAGGAACGGCCCTATCGTGTGGTATTGCTTGAGGCCGATTAGCAGCGGCGGAATCCAGGAAAGAACAACACCGAGGTAGGGCACGAGATTACACAGGCCCGATACCAGTCCCGTAAGGAATGGAAAATCCAACCCCATGATCCAGAAGAACAGCCAGCTCGCAATGACGAGAACAAGGCCGACCAGCGCGGTGCCAACCAAATAGCTGCGCAACACTTGCGTCACATCGGACAGAGCTTCTTTCACCTGCGTACGTTGGTCGGGCGGAAATAGCTGCATGGTGGCGTGCCAGACCTGACGTTTTGCCGCCAACATAAAGAACAGCAGGAACGGCACAAACGTGGCCGAAAGCAGAAAGACTGAAACAGAACCAAGCCGCGACAGAACAGCGGCGCGAACCGGATGAGATTCGGCGACCTCGACAATTTGCTGCCCCGCCTGTGGAGACGGCGTGATTTCCGAAACGTGCGCCTCAAGCGTTGACAGCCGCTGCTCGACGACGACAAAAGCCGAGCGCAAGGGTTCGCGATATTGCGGCCAGTCCTGCCCGAATTGATCGATGCGGTCGACGAGCGTCCATCCGAGCACTGCGATGAGCGCAAGCGACACGAGAACGACGAGGAGAGAACCCAGCGCTCGCGGCATGTGCCACGATTCCATCCAGGTGACAACGGGATCGAGGAAATACGCGGTGAGCACCGCGATAATCAGGGTCATCAGGATGGTCGAGGCGAAATAGCAGAAGGCAATGACGATGCCAGCGGCAATAATTCGGGCGCTCGCTGAAGCGGCGGTAACAATCTTGGCTTCTTCTACCGGCATGGCCGTACGATAGCACAGCCGCGAGGCCGTGCATTCTCCACTGCGCGTATTGCTAACTGTTGATGTTTCGAAGCGTATTTTGGATGCGACGCATCGCGGGCGGAGATCGTAATGCTAGAATACTTCTCCCGGCGCGCTAGGCACGCACACTCATGGCAAAACACCTATTCGGCACGGACGGAATCCGCGGAATCCCAGGTACCTACCCGCTCGATGATGCCACGCTCGAAGGCGTGGGCCGGGCCCTTGGCGAGTATTTGGTAACCAGTCGCGCGAATCAGCCTGCTCGCGTACTTATTGGCCGCGACACCCGGGAATCCGGGCCTCACATTGCGGAGCTAATCGCAAGCGGGTTGGCCGATGGCGGCGCGGAACCTGTTTCGGCGGGCATTCTCACGACGCCGGGAGTTGCATGGTTGGTGAACCGCGAAGCTTTTGCGGCAGGTGTGGTAATTTCGGCTTCGCATAACCCCTATCATGACAACGGCGTGAAACTGATTTCGTCCGCAGGCATGAAGTTCCCCGACGCGGTGGAGGCGCAGCTTGAAAGCGTGATACTGGCAGGCAATCGAGCCAAGCGATCAAAGCGAACTATCGATCTGCACGGGAATCAAGCTTTGCACCAGGATTATCTTGCCGGGCTGCGTTCAAGCGTTTTGGCGGGCGCCAATATTGCGGGCATGAAAATCGTGCTCGACTGCGCAAACGGCGCCGCCAGCGATCTTGCACCCCAGCTCTTCCGGTCCTTAGGCTCGGAAGTAATCGCCACTAATAATCATCCAGACGGCAGGAATATCAATGCGGATTGTGGTTCGTTGCACCCGGAGAGCCTGCAGCAGCGCGTGGTCACTGAACGGGCAGCTCTTGGCATTGCGTTCGATGGAGACGCTGATCGCTCTCTGTTTGTGAGTGAGTCCGGGAAGCTGGTCGACGGAGACGGCGTACTTTTGGTTGCTGGCCGCTATTTGAAGTCGACCGGCAAACTGAAGGGAAATACGATCGTCGGCACGACGATGGCGAACCTAGGCCTGGAGCGCGCGCTCGACAGATCGGGACTTAAGTTGGTGCGCACTGCGGTGGGCGATCGTTATGTGCTGGAAGAGATGCAGAGGATCGGAGCGAATCTCGGCGGCGAACAGTCCGGGCACATACTCTTCCTGGATGACGCGACAACCGGCGATGGCATGCTTACGGCCGTAAAAATCGCCTCGATCATATCTATTGCCGGGCCTTTGGATTCGCTCGTAAGCGACCTGAAAATTTTCCCTCAAAAGATCGTGAACGTCCGCGTAAAGAAGAAGCCTGCTCTGGAGAGCTTGCCCGAAGTTGCGTCTTTGCTGCAAAAAGCGGAAAGAGCACTGGGGAAAGCGGGGCGGGTCGTTTTGCGTTATTCGGGGACCGAACCTCTTGCTCGCGTAATGGTAGAGGCAGAACGAGAGGATGACGTTCGGCAATGGACGGATGCCCTAGCCAGTGCCTTACGCTCCACAATTGGCGCGTGAGATTTTGGCTCCCTACTGCCTTAACGCTGAAATCTTCCAAAGAACATAGTCTGGCTACTTTGCACTTTCATAAAGTGGAGAATCGTTTCTCGAAGTAATGCTCGTGTGGTTGCGCTCTACGGCTAACCTACTGCCATTGAGAGACTTAAGCTGCCGATGGTAACTGCCATTCTGGTGGCAATGCGCGTGCATTAGAAACCATCGGCTGTCTCGTATCCCGGGGTGGGCCGGTTTCCGCCGCGCCGGAGCCGGATTCTAGGGGTAGAGCAAGCGACATGGGGGTCCGTGGGGGACCCCCAATTTTTTTGCCTATATATATTTATATTTCTGACCCGCCGTAACCCTTCTTGACCCTGCCAAGCTATGCTTGCTATGTTGAAGAATTACACTAGGGGAAATTTGCGCAGTGTCAGACATACCCGCCGTCTGATTCCTCCTATCGGACCATGAGCCTGAAAAACATCATCATTCGGGGAGCGCGCCAGCACAACCTGAAGAATCTTCATCTGGAAATTCCTCGCAATACGCTGACGGTGGTGACCGGCCTATCGGGCTCAGGAAAATCGTCGTTGGCATTCGATACGCTTTATGCCGAGGGCCAACGACGCTACGTCGAGTCGCTTTCAGCTTACGCCCGGCAATTTCTGGATCAGATGGAGCGGCCGGAGGTCGACTCAGTCGAAGGTCTTTCGCCTTCCATCGCGATTGAGCAGAAGACGACCACGCGCTCGCCGCGTTCGACAGTTGGAACAATTACGGAAATTTACGACTACCTGCGAGTAGTCTACAGCGCGATAGGTACGCCCCATTGCCCCACGTGCGGTAAGCCAATCACGCGGCAATCGACGGAGCAAATCGTGCAATCGATTTTGGCGCTGAAGCCGGACGATCGGATTATGGTTCTCGCGCCGGTGGTGCGAGGGCGAAAGGGCGAATACAAGAAGGAACTGGAGAAATACGCAAAAGACGGCTATGTGCGCGCACGAATCGATGGAGAGCTTATCAATTTAGACGAGCCGCCGCAGCTTGATCGCCGGAAGAATCACACGATTGAGATTGTTATCGATCGCGTGTTGCTGAAAGGCGGAGTTACGCAGCGCCTTGAACAATCGATCGAGACAGCGCTGAAACTAACGGGCGGCCTGGTGACGATCGCCGTTGTAGGCGGCGAAGAGCACGTCTATTCCGAAAAGCTGGCTTGCCCGGACTGCGGCATTTCCGTGCCTCAGCTTGAGCCGCGGTCTTTCAGTTTCAATTCACCTTACGGTGCCTGCCCGGAATGCCATGGGCTTGGCTCGAATTACGAGTTTGATCCAGCCAAAGTGATTGTGGATTGGAGCAAGCCTCTCTTTGAAGGCGGATTGGGCCCGGGTTCGGGATCCGCGCATTTGCAGCGCACTTTGAAGCTTGCCTCGGTTGCGTACGGCTTTGACCTGGACACGCCCTTCGAGAAATTTCCTCGCAAAGTGCAGAATCTGATTCTTCACGGGAATCCGGAAAATGGCGGATCGTCAAAGGGGCTGAATTTTCAAGGCATCTTGGCGTATCTCGAAAGCGGCCTCGAGGAATCGCGGTCGGACGGCTATCGCGAGTGGCTTACGCAGTACATGTCGCCCTCGATTTGCACCGCTTGCGAAGGAAGACGGCTGCGGCCCGAAAGTCTTGCTGTGAAGATTGCAGGTCTCTCTATCGCGGATTTTACGGCGCTATCGCTCGAGGAGGCGCGCGCCGCGGTTGACAAGATTCGCGGTCAGCTTACGTTGCGGCAGCGCCAGATTGCCGCGCGACCGCTCAGCGAAATTGCAGAACGCATCGATTTTCTGCTTGCTGTGGGGCTTAGCTATCTGACTCTCGACCGTTCGGCTGCGACTCTCTCCGGAGGCGAGGCCCAGCGCATTCGTCTCGCGACGCAGATTGGCTCCCGGCTACGCGGTGTTCTTTACGTACTGGACGAGCCTTCGATTGGATTGCACGCACGCGATAACGGGCGGCTAATCACCACGCTGGAAACGCTGCGAGATCTCGGGAATACGGTGCTCGTTGTGGAGCACGATGAAGAGACGATCCGGCGCGCCGACTACGTGCTGGATCTCGGCCCTGGTGCGGGGACAGCAGGGGGTTATCTCGTGGCTGCCGGTTCGCCGGAGGAGATTGCAGCGAATCCTGCTTCGCTTACGGGGCAATACCTTTCAGGCAAAACAGAAATTCCGGTACCGGCCACTCGACGGAGCCCCGGCGATAAAGCGATCTCAATTCTTGGCGCAAGCGGCAACAACCTGAAGAACATCGATGTGGCGATTCCGCTTGGCTTGCTCAATGTCGTCACAGGTGTTTCCGGCTCGGGCAAATCGACGCTGGTGAATGACATTCTTTACGTCGCGCTCGCCGCCAGACTTTACCGCTCGATGGAAAAACCGGCGGCGCATCGCGCAGTCATGGGCATTGAACACATCGATAAAGTGATCCAGATCGATCAGGCTCCGATTGGCCGCACGCCGCGGTCGAATCCGGCGACATACACGAGTGTTTTCGCGTCCATTCGGGAACTTTATGCGATGCTGCCCGAATCCCGGGAGCGCGGCTACAAGCCAGGGCGTTTCAGTTTCAACGTGAAGGGGGGCCGTTGCGAAGCGTGCCAGGGCGACGGACAGCGGCGCATCGAAATGAATTTCCTGCCGGATGTTTACGTCACATGCGAGGTGTGCCGCGGCAAGCGGTATAACGCGGAAACGCTTTCCGTTCGTTACAAAGGCCTCTCGATTTCCGATATGCTGGATCTACCGATTGAGGAAGCGCTTAAGGCGTTGGAGAATATTCCGGCCATTCAGCAGAAGCTTCAAACTCTGGTGGATGTGGGGCTCGGTTACGTGCGGCTGGGCCAATCGGCAACTACTCTTTCGGGAGGCGAAGCGCAGCGTACTAAACTCGCGCGCGAGCTGTCCCGACGGCAGACTGGGCGCACGCTGTACATTCTGGACGAGCCAACGACCGGCTTGCATTTCGATGACGTGAAAAAGCTGCTCGACGTGCTGAATCGTCTCGTCTCACTGGGCAATACGGTGCTGGTCGTGGAGCACAATTTGGATGTGATCAAGCAAGCCGATTGGATCATTGATCTGGGGCCCGAAGGCGGCGCGGCGGGCGGGCGAATCGTCGCGCAGGGCCCGCCTGAGGTCGTTGCGCGAAATAAGAAATCGTTCACGGGGCAAAGTCTGGCTCGCCTGCTCGGCCAACGGAACGGCGGCGGTAAATGAGCTCCGATTTGACGCCTGTTCCTTCCAGACAGCTAGTTGACGATAGTCCGGAATTTTCCAACGAGCCGCCTCACTTTTCGCATCCCCGAATTCCTGAAGACATCCGCGTGCCATGGGGCATCGGGGACTTGGTTTTTTTTATCGTATTTGCCGTCGTGGCTACATTTGTAATCGGACTGCTTGTCGTAGGCGCGTTCGTGGCATTTGGAGTGAAGATCACGGCACTCGAGCAAGCAGGCCGCGATCAGGCGCTCGTTAGTATTGTGGCCCAGGTGATCATCGACTTTGCGTTGCTAGGCTATTTAGCGCTCCAGATTCGTTTGAAATTTCGGGAGCCTTTCTGGCAGACGATCGGATGGCGCAAGCTCGATTCCGGCATTATTCCGCGATCGTTCGCTTATGCCGGGCTTGTCTTTGCAGGCGTGGTTATTTCGTTTCTCGTGGATGCAGCCTCAAATTTACATCCTCCCAAAGGAAACCTGCCGATCGATGCTATTTACCAGGACAGGTTGAGTGCGTTTTTATTTTTGCTGATGGCGGTTCTTCTCGCGCCACTCGTCGAGGAAACGATCTTCCGCGGCTATATTTATCCGGCAATAGCAAAGAGCTGGGGTGTCGTGGTCAGCGTGCTTATCACGGGCGCCTTGTTTGGTTTGCTGCACGGTTTTCAACTAGGTGGAGCGTTATGGCAGATTGCCCTTCTCGTAATCGTGGGGATCATTTTCACTTGGATCCGCGCGACTGCGCGGACCGTGATGGCGAGCTATTGCATGCACGTTGGCTACAATTCGTTCTTATTTGTGGGGTTTTTAGTCTCGACGCATTTTCTCAGAACGATTCCCGGGCATTAGCGATTATTGGGAGCTTTCCGCGCCCTCATCATCCGGAGTTCCCAGAGCCAACGCGATCAGAGTTTTCTGCTCCATCTCGTGGGCCTTGTGGGATCCCGTCGCTGGGCTGGCGGCCGCGGAACGTTTGACGGAAAGCACAGGCCGTCCGCCTGTAACGCGTTCAAGCTGGGGCAGGATAAACCCGAGTGCGCCCATATTGGCCGGCTCCTCTTGCACCCAAACGAACTCCGCATCCGCATATCGGCTTAACTCCGCAGCAAGCTCTTCGTGCGGGAAAGGATAAAGCTGCTCGACCAAAACGACGGCAGTTCCATCGCCGCCGCGCCGTTTTCTTGCGGCATTCAATTCGTGTCCAATTTTCCCCGTGCAGATGAGTACGCGCTGTGCCGATCCATCGCCGGGATCAGGAATCACGGTTTGGAACGCACCATTTGCCAGATCTGACAGCGGCGAGGATGCGGCAGGATGCCGCAACATGCTCTTGGGAGTGAATACGACGAGCGGCTTGCGCCATGAGCGCAGCGCCTGCCGCCGGAGCAAATGAAAATATTGCGCGGCCGTCGAGGGATAGCAGATTTGAATGTTGTCACGCGCGGCAAGCTGCAGGTAACGCTCAATGCGCGCGCTGGAGTGCTCGGGTCCCTGGCCTTCGTAGCCGTGCGGAAGCAGCATGACAAGACCCGAAAGCAAGTTCCACTTGTCTTCGCTGGCCGCGATAAACTGATCAATGATAATCTGAGCGCCGTTCGCAAAGTCGCCGAACTGTGCCTCCCACAAAACTAACGCCTCCGGATAATCCCGGCTGAATCCATATTCGAATCCGAGTACGCCCGCTTCGGAAAGAGGCGAATTGTAAATCTCACACCACGTTGTGTCGGAAAGATGTTGCAGAGGAACGTATTCTTCTTCGGTTTCGATATCGATCAATAACGCGTGGCGCTGATTGAATGTGCCGCGGCGGCTGTCTTGTCCCGTAAGGCGCACGGGGGTGCCCTGCGAGATCAAAGAACCGAACGCCAAGGCCTCCGCCATGCCGTAATCGAGCGGGCGCTTCCCTTCCGCCATTTCCAGCCGCTGCTCGAGTAGCTTCATCACCTTCGGATGAACGTGAAAGCCCTCCGGATAACTGACCAGGGATTTGCCAACGGCTGTTAGCACATCCTCCGGAACTGCTGTAGGAACTTCGAATGAGCTGTCATAGCGGCCGCCCCGGTAGTTACTCCAATAACCGGGAAGCCGGCGCATAAGCGGGCTTTTCTCGAGTTCTTTCGCACGCTGGCGTGCTTCTTCAATTTCCGCTCGCACGCGCTCGACAACGGGCGCCGGGTCCGCTCCAGTATTTTGCGCATAGATCCGGTAAAGCGGCGGATGCGCCTCGATTTTCCGGTAGCGTATGGGCTGCGTAATTGTGGGATCGTCGACTTCACTATGGCCGTGCCTGCGGTAACCAATTAGATCAATCACAACGGGCGTTCCGAAAGCGTTGCGATATTCAAGAGCCATACGCCCAACCCGGACCACGGCGTCGGGATCCTCGGCGTTCACATGAAATATTGGGATCGCCAAGCGCTTTGCCAGATCGGAAGAGAAGCGGCTTGAGTTCGAATCGCGCGGCGCCGTGGTAAACCCAATCAGGTTGTTGACGATGATGCTCACTGAGCCGCCAACGGTGTAGCCTTCCAAGTTGGACATCGTCAATGTCTCGGCCCAAACGCCCTGGCCTGCAAACGCGGCGTCTCCATGCATGGTGATTGGCACCACGAGGCGTCTGCCGTCGGGCCTGCGCATCTGCTTTGATCGCGTGCGGCCCATTGCTACAGGATCGACGGCTTCGAGGTGGCTCGGATTCGAAACAAGGTGCACGCCGATTTGCCGGCCATTCGCGGCATGAAAATCGCCCGTCGCGCCCATATGATATTTCACGTCGCCGCTGCCGAGAACGCTGCGCGGGTCGACATCTTCAAAGTGGGCAAAAAGCTCGGCCGGATCCCGACCGACCGTGTTAACCATCACATTGAGCCGGCCGCGATGGCTCATTGCAAGCATTGCCTTTTCAGCGCCCTGCTCGGCAGCTGCATTGAGAATAGCGTCGAGCAGCGGCAGGAGAGCCGTTTCTCCTTCGAGCGAGAAACGCTTCGTGCCGAGATAGCGAGTCTGCAACACCTGCTCGAAGACTTCCGCGCGAATCAACAACTCGAGAATTCGCGCGCGATCAGGCTCGGGCGCTTCCGATTCCATCCGCTCCTGCACCCATAAGCGGCGCTCGCGATCTGGAATATGCATGAACTCCACGCCGATGCTGCCGCAATAGCAACGACGAGCCGCTTCAGCCTCCGGCCCGGATATATCAAGTTCAGGCATCTGTAAAGGCTTCATATCGCCGAGCGGATCGAGATTTGCCTGAAGATAGCCCCAGCGCCGAAACGAATCCCAAATATGTTCTTGTGCATCCGGCGATTGATCTGGGACCACGGCGGTTTGTTGCTGACTCATGAAAGCTCCCTGAGGCGGCTGGAAATACCATTATAACCGGGCTTTAATCCGCGGTCGGTCAAAAGTGCTCGAAGCAGTGCTCTTAACAGTAAAAAAGGTTCGCTGAGGCTCCAAGGATTGGACGCGTTGATCGCTCAAATAGTTTTTTAGGGATGCCGGAGGGTGGGTTCGATGAAACCGGCAGAGTCGGCTCAGCGGCGCTCCGCCGGTTCGTTCTGGGGTCTGTTCGAAGGCGAAGGCGCGCTCAGGCGGTTGCGACGGGAAGACCCATGGTGCGCCGCTGCTGAAAACACTCCCGGCAATAAACGGGACGGCCCTGTGTCGGCTTAAAAGGGACAGTGGTCTCCTTCCCGCACTGGGAGCAAACCGTCTTGGTTTCAACGCGCTGAACACCGGCCGAACCGTTGCCCTGCGCGCGAGTAGACTTGCACGCTTTGCAACGCTTTGGCTCGTTCTTAAACCCCTTGTCAGCGAAGAACATCTGTTCGCCCGCGGTGAAGATAAATTCCGCACCGCAATCGGAACACTTCAGGACCCTATCATGGTATTCCATACGCTGCTCCGAGCCCGAACCGGGAGAGGACAGGCAGCAATCGCTTCCAGACAACAACAGGGATTCAACCTTATAGGCGAACCACCGAACCGCCGGTTAGGTTTTCGCTGCGTTGTCTGGAAGTTCCCAAGTGATATGGACGCCTAGTCCTGCTCACGCCGCTGTTTTTTCCGGAGACGTTTACGCGAGAGGGCCTCCTTGGCACGACGCTTTTCGCCGGGTTTCATGTAGTAGCTGTGCTTTTTGATCTCTTTGATGATGTCTTCCGACTGCACTTTCCGTTTAAACCGGCGGAGAGCATTTTCCAAAGACTCACCCTCTTGAATAACAACTTCTGCCACGCGTATTCACCCCCGTCCTTATTCTTGAGATTGGATTTGAAAGGTTATTTCACTCTTTATTGTAGCCGAATGCCGTATGGCCCGGCTATTGCCCACTGGTTCTATCGGAGCCCGCCCTTCGAAGTCAAGGAATAAATTCTCGCGGACCGGTTTTGGCATTTACTTATTACGGCGAAGTACACCTGGCCATGCAATTGCGACGAAAGCCTGAGTTTTATTTTGAGGTGCACTTTCGCACTAGCTTGTTAGAATGTGGCCCCGCCGGAGATCAAACGCCGCAGGAGGCGCCCATGCCCGTCATGCGCAACGCGATTGGAGTGCTGCTCGCAGGAGGACAGGGCGAACGGCTGTGGCCACTCACGCGCGATCGCGCAAAACCGGCCGTCCCGTTTGGCGGCGTCTACCGAATTATCGACATCACGCTTTCCAACTGCCTGAATAGCGACCTGCGGCGCGTCTTTGTGCTGACGCAGTACAAGGCGCTGAGCCTCAATCGTCACGTACGCCGCGGCTGGTCATCCCTCTTGGGATACGGCGAATTCATTGAAGTGCTGCCGCCACAAATGCGCGTCTCGCAGCACTGGTATCAAGGCACGGCAGACGCCGTCTACCAAAACATCTATTCGATTGGCAGTGAGCAATCGAGCTACGTCTTCATTCTTTCCGGCGATCATATTTACAAGATGGATTATCAAAAGATGCTAGATCATCACGTGCAGGCCGGCGCGGATGTGACGGTTGCCGTGATCGAGGAAGACCCCGCAGCTGCAGCCAGACAGTTCGGCATCATCGAGACGGATGAACACTGGCGCATCATAGGTTTTGAGGAAAAGCCGGCTGATCCGAAGCGATCGCGCATTCATCCCGATAAGACGAACGCTTCGATGGGCATCTATGTTTTTAACACGCAGTTACTCGTCCCCATCCTGATTGCGGACGCTGAAGATCCCAATTCTTCGCATGATTTCGGACGCGACATTCTGCCGCGGATCATCGATAAACATCGGGTGTTTGCATATAATTTTGTGGACGAAAACAAGAAGGAGACCTCGTATTGGCGCGACGTGGGAACGTTAGACGCATATCACGAGGCCAATATGGACCTCGTTTCCGTATCGCCGGTTTTTAATCTGTACGACGAGAGTTGGCCGCTGCATAGCTGGCAGCAGCAATATCCACCGGCGAAATTCGTCTTCGCGGATCCGCAGCGAATGGGCGTGGCGCTAGACTCAATCGTGGCCGGAGGCTCCATCATTTCGGGAGGACGCGTGCTGCGCTCCGTGGTGGGATATGACGTGCGCGTGAACAGTTATTGCGAGGTCGAGGAGTCCGTGATTTTCAACCACGTGAACATCGGCCGGCGCTGCCGCATCCGCCGCGCCATCATCGATCGCCACGTAACCCTCCCAGAGGGGACCAAGATCGGTTACGATCGAGAGGCTGATCGAGCGCGATATCATGTATCGGACGGCGGAGTGGTTGTGGTCGCCCGGCCGGAATCCATGATTGAAGAACCGGAATAGGGCATTACTCCGTCAGCGGTCCATCTGAATTATTTCATCACCAGTTTGGCGGGCGCTGGGCCCGTTTCATAAAACTCAAGCGAGGAGCGAGATGTCTACAAAGATTATTGCGGTCCATGGACGTGAAATCATTGATTCGCGTGGTAATCCTACGGTGGAAGCGGACGTTCGACTGGAAGGCGGCGTTCTCGGGCGCGGTGCGGTTCCTTCAGGAGCATCCACAGGAGAGCACGAAGCGATCGAGCTGCGCGACGGCGACAAGTCGCATTATTTGGGGAAGGGCGTTCTCAAAGCTGTCGGGCACATCAATTCGGAAATTTCAAAAGCGGTTATCGGCCTCGATGCTTCCGATCAGACCGCACTCGATAAACGCATGATTGAAGCCGATGGCACGGCGAATAAATCGAAATTCGGCGCCAACGCTATCCTTGCCGTTTCGATGGCGGCAGCGCGTGCAGCAGCGGCCGCAGCCGGAAAGCCGCTCTATAAGTACCTTGCGAAATATTCGAGCGACCCTGCGGCAAATTTGCTGCCAGTTCCCATGATGAATATTTTGAATGGTGGCGCGCATGCGGACAATTCCGTCGACGTGCAGGAATTCATGGTTATGCCGCTGGGAGCGCCCAGCTTCCATGAGGCTCTGCGCTGGGGAGTGGAAGTCTTCCACAATCTGAAATCGGTGCTTAAGAAGAATCGCTATTCGACGGCAGTCGGCGATGAGGGTGGCTT
The DNA here is from genome assembly GCA_035607335.1 of Binatia bacterium. GTDB lineage: Bacteria > Acidobacteriota > Terriglobia > Acidiferrales > UBA7541 > Palsa-295. The sequence goes on from DATNBB010000280.1 coordinate 44,965, forward strand.
TGCGCCGAATCTGAAATCAAATGAAGAGGCTCTCGATCGCGTGATGGAGGCGATTACTGCGGCTGGATACAAACCCGGCGAGCAGATTTCGATAGCCCTCGATCCTGCATCGAGCGAATTCTACGACGCTAGTAAGAAGAAGTACGTTTTCAAAAAGTCGGATAAGTCTGAACGGACATCCGAGCAAATGGTCACTTTCTGGGAAAACTGGGTGCGGCAATATCCGATCGTGTCTATCGAAGATGGTCTTGCGGAAAACGACTGGGAGGGTTGGAGACTCGCGACAAAGGCACTAGGAAGCAAGATCCAGCTCGTGGGGGATGATGCGTTTGTTACTAATCCAAAGATTTTCGCGCGCGGGATTTCCGAGGGTATCGCGAACGCTATCCTTATCAAGCTCAACCAGATCGGCAGCGTTACGGAGACGATCGAAGCCGTCGAAATGGCGAAAAAGGCGAAGTATGCCGCGATTGTCTCTCATCGCTCCGGCGAGACGGAGGATCCATTCATTGCGGACTTCGCCGTCGCGATGGGAACCGGGCAGATCAAGACCGGTTCGGCTTCACGCACGGATCGTATCGCAAAATACAATCAACTCCTCCGCATCGAGGAGGAGTTGGGATCCGCAGCGCGGTTCCCCGGACGTAAGGCCGTCGCGGCAAGTTAAACGGAGAAGCCATTAAACCGCAAAGGCGCCCCGTCACAATAGGGCGCCTTTTGCACTTTGCTCGACCTCCATCATTTCACCTCGTATCTTCCGTGGGTATACTCGCGTAATGGAAAATTCCTTCATGGCTCGTGCGATTGAGCTGGCGATTGAAAATGCGCGTTCTGGACGCGGTGGACCCTTCGGTGCCATCGTCGTAAAAGATGGAGCGATTCTCGCGGAAGGCACAAATCGCGTGACAGCTGCGAACGATCCGACGGCTCACGCGGAAATTGTGGCAATTCGCGCTGCCTGTGCCAAGCTCGGGGTTTTCCAGCTGAATGGGTTCGATCTCTACGCCTCGTGCGAGCCGTGCCCGATGTGCCTTGGTGCGATCTACTGGGCGCGTCCTGCCCGGGTCTATTTCGCCGGGACTGCTGCGGATGCCTCGCGCGTTGGCTTTGACGATTCTCTGATCTACCGTGAGCTTCCGCTCCCTCCGCAACACCGTAGTATTCCCATGGTTCAAATGATGCGCGAAGAAGCATTGGAAGCCTTTCGCGTATGGGAAGAGAAGCCAAATAAAGTCCCATATTAGTGGTTTGGGTCGCCAAAGGAAGCAATTGGTTTACGGCGCCGGAAACCGCCGGTGAAGCGGAATGGCGCAATATTCGCCAGTTGCTGGAAGACGAGCACCAAAAGCTCGTGCATGCGGTGGCGGATCCTTTGCATTCGCGTGTAGTTCGGAAACAGACAAGGATGCTCCTGGGCGCGGCGTTTCACGACATCTACCATGCGGGTCAGATTCGGCTTGTGCGGCGATTTTATGAGGCCCAGACCTCAAAGGGTTGAGCACGACGTCGCGAGGTTTTTGCTGAACGAAAATACTCTTGCGGAGCCGTTGCGAGGCCCCATTTTCCGCAGATTTGATGATTAAAGAGCGACAAGCAAATAATTCCATCTGGTGCCGGACGCGAGTAGGAGTTATCATCGCGCGGGTAGAGTCGAGATGATGCGAATAAAGAAGAAGTCGCGAGTGCGGTCGCTGGTGGCAATAGCCATTGTCTTGGCTGTGCTCTTCGTTCTGATCGCGCCATCGCTTAGTCTGGCGCCGTCTGCACTGCGCGCATCAAGAGCGGCCCAGATACTCTTCCTCTCTCTTGTCCTTTGCGTATTTCTGATAACGGATGCGGTATCGGTCGCGATTTTTCGATACGCGCATTACCAGGGCTTTCTCGATTCCGGCTATCCGAGTCATCGGATTTGTCTGCAGCGGTGTAGCCTTCTCGATCTGAACTGTACCCTCCTCTGTTAGCACCTGTCTCCTAAAAACGTGCTTGGGGCCGTAATTTTGCGGCCGATTCTCCTATTGCACAGTTCCGGAGACAGAAAAATGCGGGTCTTAAACTGTCAGAAGTCACCGGCCGATTTCTGGCGCCGTCTCTCGTCGTCCAGTGAACGATTCTTATTTCTTGATTACGACGGGACGATTGCGCCATTCGATCCGGATCCAAGCAGGGCTATGGCAGATCCCGGCATCCTTGCTCGTTTGCAGCGCCTGATCGACCAGACCAACACTCGCGTCGTGATCGTGACTGGAAGAAGGGCGCGAAGTCTACGGCGCATGATTCCACTGACCCCTGTTCCGGAGATTTGGGGCACGCAGGGAATCGAGCGGCTGAGGCCAGATGGCGATTACGAACAGCTTCCGATACGGGGCGAACAGTTGCGAAGAATTGCGCTGGCGAAGGCGTCACTTCGGGCCGCGCAAGTGCGTGGCTGGCTGGAACAGAAACCGGGATCGTTGGCCGTGCATTGGAGGGGCCTGCCCATCACGGAGATGAGGAGGGACCTGGAAACTACTCTCGCGGCGCTTTCCAGTGAAGCGGGGCGGGAGGGATTGCGCCTCGTAAGGTTTGATGGAGGCGTGGAGTTGCGCGTAGCGCGCTACACGAAAGCAACGGCGGTGCTTGGATCATTGGAGGACGCGGCGTCAGACAGCACGGCTGCGTATTTAGGAGATGACGAACCGGACGAAGATGCCTTCAAGGTTCTTCGCCCACAGGATATGGCGATCCTTGTCCGAACAGAATTGCGAAAAACTGCTGCGGACTTATGGATGAATTCGCTGCAAGAGGTGAACGACTTTCTCGATGCGTGGTTTGCAGCGTGCACGGAGGGCGCCGGCAACGGCCCGGCAGTGAGACCGCAAAGACGTGCCATGGACAGATTTCGCAGTTGAAGTGGTGGGACTACATCTATCAACGGGGAGAGCCACGGTGTCTTACAGGGGAATAGGGTGTCGATACGTTTCTAATCTCATAATTCTGACGAGCGCATTGATCCTGCTCAGTTTGTCCACGTATGGCCGACCGGCGCTGCAAGAAAACGTCGAAGTACCCGGTGCAGTCAGGATTGCTCCGGGGGACCAGTTTTCGCCGTCATTCCTGGGCATGTACCGGAAGGTGATGCTGATCGACAAGACCGTGGAAGCATATTCCAAAAAATATAATGTGAACCTCGCGCTTGCACGCGCTGTCTGCATGTATGAATCGGGAGGAAACCGCGGACTGAGGTCGGTGGCGGGAGCGCACGGTTACTTTCAACTGATGCCATCCACGTTCCGTTCGCTTCGAGTGCGCACGAATATCGAGGCCGGAATCAAATATCTTGGCCAGCTTGTGCAATGGTTTGGGAGCGAAAACGACGCGTTAGCGGCATACAACGGGGGGCCGACAAGGCTCGCGCGGGGCCGAACGATGCCATTGGAGACCCGACAGTACGTTGTGGGCGTCAGCGGCTACCGCACCGTGCTCGAAAAATATGGAACGGAGGTTCGCGCCCAGGCAGGGCTGCTGCACATCGCGGTCGTCCAATCGGGTGACGATTGGTGGGATCTTTCGCGTCGCCTGAAGCTTCCGCTGGTTCAATTGCGTCTATACAACCCGTTTCTGGCAACGCGCACCTTGCGGCCCGGCTACCGTATCGCATATCCGCTCGAGCCGCAGTCCGATCTCTTTCAGATTAACGACGGCACGCTCTATTACCGAACTCGCCTCGGCGACAATCCGATCAGCCTCGCCTTTGCGCTAGGCGTCGATCCAGACGCACTTCGCAACGCTAACGATCTGGACCTCATCGAGGCGGTTGCGCCCGGCACGCTGCTGCAAATTCCGTTGCAGGCGCCAAAGAAATTCAGGACGTATCGTGTGACGGAAGATGACGATCTATCGGACATTGCGCAGCGGATGAAAATCAATCCTTGGGCCATCGTGCGGGATAACCTGTTGTGGGACCAGCAGGTAAAGCCCGGGATGGTGCTGCGCATTCGAGAGGCGACGTTCCGTCGCAAGTACGTTACGCATCGGGTTCGGAGCGGCGAGACGCTCGGTTCGCTCGCTCGGCATTACCACACCACGATTGGTTCGATTCAGCGAGCGAATGGCATGGGCCACTCCACGCGTATTCGCATTGGACAACATCTCCGCGTTTACTTGCGTTAACTCATCGGCGTACTCGGCCTCGTGAGCGCGACAGAACCATTCATTCGACCACGAGATTTCCAGTCAGAAGACGAAGTGGCGATGTGGCCGAGTACTATATCCGTATTTTCCACAATAGAAATCGGATTTTGATCGTGCTACCCTTCGCGGGTTTTGAAAATGGAATTCACCGCGCGGGAGGGCGAGTTTCAAAACGGGAAAATGACGGTGACATTGAAAGTGTTCGCAAGCGGTTCTAATCGCAACTCACAAGAATTAAAAATCGATGTAACTGTATGAAAATAAAAGGAGGCGGTAAGCTCTAATCGCGGTCGCCAGAGGAATTTCAGAGTGCATGTTAGGATCTCCATTCGAACCACAGTGCGGGGACCGGTTGTCCTGGCCAGGGAGAAGCCGTGGCAGACGCAAATGTAGAGTTAGTGGCGCCGCTGGACTGTCACACCGGCGAAAACCCACTTTGGTGCGAAGAGCGTCGCTTGCTGCTCTTCGTGGATATTCCGCGCGGCGTAATTTACGGGTATGATCCTGCGACTGCGAAATGCGATGTGATCGTGCGAACTCGCGTTACCGGCGGATTCACGCTACAGGAAGATGGTTCGCTGCTGTTGTTCCAGGATGGCTGTATCGCCGTACTCGCGAAAAATGGAACTGTGAGTGAGGTTGCGCGCGATGCATGCCCTGGAAACGAGCGCTTTAATGATGTGATCGCTGATCCCGAGGGACGCGTCTTTGCCGGCACGCTTGGTGGTGGCAAAGGCCGTCTTTTGCGGTTTGATACGGACGGAAGCGTCACCGAAACGATGAGGGGCATTGGATGCGCCAACGGTATGGGCTTCACGCCCGATCTTAGTGGAATGTATTTCACGGATTCGTTCGCCCGCCGGATCTATTTGTTCGATTATGATCGCCGTAGCGGCAATCTCAGCAAGAAACGGACCTTCGCAAAGATTCCGCGAAAAATCGGTTTGCCGGATGGTATGACCGTGGATGCCGAAGGCTTCGTTTGGACAGCACTCTGGTACGGCGGCCGATTGCAGCGATATACACCGAAAGGGAAA
>DATNBB010000301.1:0-3229 GCA_035607335.1 Binatia bacterium
CCGCCATCGCGCTCGATCGGAGTCGAATTTGCAAGCTTCGGACTGATGCTCATCAAATCGCATCGGACATCCACGAACACAGTCCCCGCCGTTTCGATTGTGATGTGCTGCGTGAGCGCTTGGGTGAGCTCGGCAATCGCCGGAGCGATCATCGGCTCCCCGCCAGTAATCACAACGTGCGCCGCATTGTATCCGTTCACTTCCCGCACAATTGAGTCGATCGTCCGTTCCTCACCTTCCGGCTGCCACGATGTGTATGGTGTGTCGCACCACGTGCAGCGCAGATTGCAACCACTGGTCCGCACAAACACCGAGGGAACGCCGGTCAGCATTCCTTCGCCCTGCACGGAATAAAAGATTTCGGAGATCTTCACTTATCGGTACTCAATCGGATCGCCGATACCGGCTTCCGCGAAGCCTTTCAATCGGAGCAGGCAGGCATCGCATTCGCCGCACGCACGCCCGCTTCCGTCGGGATCGTAGCAGGTGTGCGTGAGTCGGAGGTCCACGCCTAACTCGACGGCCTTGCGCACGATATCGCCCTTCGTCATGCGAATCAGCGGCGTGTGGATTTTCAAATGCATCCGTCCTTCGACGCCAGCTTTCGTCGCCAGATTCGCCATCCGCTCGAATGCTTCGATGTATTCGGGCCGGCAGTCCGGGTAACCCGAGTAATCGATCGCGTTCACGCCCGTAAAAATATCGGAGGCGTCCAGCGTCTCCGCCCACGCGAGCGCGAACGACAGAAAAATCGTGTTGCGCGCGGGAACGTAGGTCACGGGAATCCCCTGCCCCATTTCTTGATTCGACCGGCCCTTCGGCACCGCGATATCATCGGTTAGCGCGGAGCCGCCAAACGCCCCTAGATTCACCTCAATCGTCACGTGCCGCGCCACGCCCAGCACCATCGCAACGCGTGCAGCGGCTTCGAGTTCCACTTTGTGCCGCTGGCCGTAATCGAACGAAAGCGCATAGGTCTCATATCCCTCCTGGCGCGCAATCGCGAGACAAGTGGACGAGTCGAGTCCGCCGCTCAATAAACAGACCGCGCGCTTCGTTTGGGTGAGATTCATCATCCAGTATATAAAATGGGTGATTTAATTCCCTTGAAAATCGCTTTCATCACTTCCACTCCTCTCAACGTGTCGGCGGGTAGCGGCACCTACATAGGCATCGCCACGCTTGCGCAGGCGCTTACCGAGTTAGGCATAACGGTTCAGACATTTGGGCTCACTCGAACGGGCGCTGCCTATACCTTGCAGCGGCTGCTGTTCAACGAGCTCATGCGCCATCGAAATTTGGCCGGCTACAATGCCGCGATCGGTTTCGACATGGATGGATATCGCCTGCGCTACCCTCACATTGCGTCCATCAAAGGTGTGATCGCCGACGAGATGCAATACGAGAGCGGCCTGACGCGGATGGCGCTTGCCGTGCAGGCTGCGTGCGAGGGGCGCAACGTACATCGCGCACGGCGCGTGATCACGACCAGCCGGTACGCGGCGGAGCGGATTCAGAAACTCTATAAGCTGCCCGAGTTGCCTCGTATCGTTCCGGAGCCGATTCATCTCGCGAAATGGCGAGGCCTGTTCGACGCAAACGCGGTTGCTAGAGCCGATTCGCGCTTCATCGTTCTCTGCGTAGCGCACTTTTATCGCAGAAAGAGAATTGACGTGCTACTCGAAGCGGCGCGCAAGTTGGAAAGCGACATCCCGAATCTCGAAGTGCGCATTGTTGGCGATGGACCGGAAGCGGCCCGCCTCAAGAAGATGTCTCCGGCTTGCGTACACTGGCTGGGCGCCATTTCGCAAAAGGAGCTTGCGGCGGAATACGGATTGTGCGATGTCTTCTGTCTGCCGAGCGTGCAGGAAGGCTTCGGCATCGTTTTTCTGGAAGCGATGGCGGCCGGAAAAGCGATTGTCGCCGTCCGCAGCGCCTCGGTGCCCGAGGTTGTGCCTCATGCGCTACTTGCCAACCCAAACGACGCCGATTCGCTGGCCGAGGCGATTCACGCGCTCTGGAAAGACCCCGATTTGCGGGCATCCATCGCGCAATTGGGTCTCGAGCGGGTGAAGGAATATGACGCGCCCGGCATCGCCCGGCAATTTCTCACGGCGCTCGTCTAACAACCAGCAATCGCGATCCGCCTCGGTCACACTGACCACGCGCGTAAGCAAGTAGTGGCCCACCCAACGAGTTCCCCACCAGCGGCCCGCGCACGGACATGCGGCTACAAACGACTTCGCTGCACGCCGCCGAATTCGCACCGGCCGTCCACTAGTATTTTTCTGCTATGGGAATAAACGCCCGCGCCTATATAAAATTAGCCAATTGACTAAGCTCGCTTACTTACTAGTGGGGATTTGCGCGCCCGTATTTGCGCAGAGTAACTTCGCGACTTTGGCCGGGAGCGTTTCGGACCCGCAGACGAAAGTCGTCGCCGGTGCGAGCGTGCAAGTCAAGTCGAACGGCACGGAAGCCATGCGCTCCGCTGTGGCGAATTCGGATGGCTTATTCGAGATCGCGGGGTTACCTCCGGGCGAGTACGATCTGAACATGAAGGCCCCGGCTTCGCGGTTCTGTCCCGCCATTTGAAGCTCGAGGTGGGCCAGCAGATGCGCCTGGACCTGATGTTGAAGCTCAGTGAAAAGGTGGAGACCGTTGATGTCGGGCGGACGGGCGGAAGTCCTTAAGACCAACGATGCGAGCCTCGGTGAAGTGATCGAGACAAAGTCAGTCAAGGAACTCCCGCTGAACGGACGCAGATTGCTGGATCTTGCTTTGACCGTGCCGGGCTCGCACATCAGCCATGGCGCGCAGACCGGGGACATGAACCCGCTCTACTGGCGGCCGAGCCAGCCGTCGGCACTTAGTATCGGCGGTGGCCGTCCGAATGCCAATTACTTTCTTTTGGACAGCGCGACTAACACCGACCCGACGTTCAATACATTGAATCTTAGTCCATCGCCGGACGCGGTTCTCGAATTTCTTGTATTTTACGTGTGGGGATGAGTTTCTACGGTCCATCGGTTATAGTAAGCCTGTTCCGGCGGCCCCTACCGATGATAATCGGAATAGTATCCGGCATGCACCGCACAACTCGTAATAATTACCGGAGCTGTGAGCGCGAAAGAGTTAGTCGCGGCACAACCTACAATAGGTACTTAATTTGCCACTTACGGCGAGTAACCGGTTACTCGTCCATGCCCGTTAGAAACTCCCCCGCTAC
>DATNBB010000038.1:0-6912 GCA_035607335.1 Binatia bacterium
CGAAGCATTGGCTCTTGGCCGGCAGCGTTATAACGCCATGCTTGGCGGTCTGCATTTTCCTGTTGGGTAGCACGCGCCAAACAGCTTTGGACCGGTTTTGGGCGCCTATTATTTCCGCGAAGGGACCGGCGCTTGTCTGCATTCCAAATCCTGGGCGGCGGCCATCTCGGTCCGGCACGGCCGTTTCACCGCCGACGGAAGCCAGCTTGCCCCCCCAGACAGCAGGTTTCGTCCTTCATATGGTTTCGCTTGGAGATTCCATGGCGCTGTCCATGGTTTCGCGCGTATTGGGCCGAGAAAACGAGGACTTTCGAGTGCGGGCTACGGAAGATGTTACTTTAGACGATTTGAAAGAAGGCCCTGTGGTGCTGATCGGGGCATTCAGTAATCAGTGGACAATGCGCTTGGCCAACGGTCTGCGGTTTGCGTTTGAACACGATGGTTCTTCCGCCTATATCGCAGACATGCGAAACCCCTCCTCGCGACAATGGGAAGTCTCTAATCAGCTCACGCTGGGCAGCGACTCTGTCGATTATGGGATTATTTCTCGCGTCACCGATGCAACGACGGGTCACTCCGTGGTCGCAGTCGCCGGTATCCACCATTTTGGTACCGAGGCTTCTGCTGAATGCCTGACGGAGACCACTTGCCTTGAAGCTGCCGCAGCACTTGCGCCGGGCGACTGGAAGAGGAAGAACCTTCAGATTGTTTTGAAGACGACGGTGATCGGGCAGAATTCCGGACAGCCGCAAGTGCTCGCTGCATATGCCTGGTAAGCTGGGCGAAACGGGCCGATTCGAAGGAAAATTCAGGGCAAAAAGCAAAGACACACGCTAGGCTACGTAGGACCCAAGAAGAAGCATGGCCGCAAGAATCGCCGTCAAAAAATTGAGCGCCCAGTCTTACTTGGTTGAGGTAATGGAAGGCAACTCCGAGTCTGCACACCGCGTCACGCTCGAGGACAAAGACTACACGCGCCTCACGGGCGGGAACGTTACACCTGAAGAACTCATCCGGCGGTCGTTCGAGTTTTTGCTCGAACAAGAATCGAAAGAATCGATTCTCGAAAGCTTCGATCTGATGGTGATCTCCCGGTATTTTCCGCAATATGAACGTGAGATCAAAAAGCGAATCGTGTTGGCATAAAGCAGCAGGAGCGCACGAATGTCGCCCCTGCTGCTTCGTTCATCCTTATTGCGGTTCCCTCTTGTGTCTGCCCTACTGTACTGACGCGGGCGCGGCGGGCGCCGCTTGATCAGCGCGTTTTGCGTAAAAGAACAAATCACCATTCTGCATCGTGAGTCCGGTGATCTGGTGCTTGGCATCACGCGTAAATATGACGCGCGAGGCATTGCCGGACCATTCGGCCACGAACGAATCTTCGTTGATCGGCACGAGAAGCGGAGTTGGCATTGCCGTGGCATCGGCTGATGGTGCCGATTGCGCCGTTGGACCTCGACCGCCACGCCCGCCGCGGCCTCTGCCTCCCGTAAATTCGCGCCGCGTCATGAGGCCTTTGCCGGAAACTTCGACAATGATTTTAGAATTTTCGTCGACCTCGTACGTGCCCGCATACGCGGCTAAATCGTTGGATGAAATGTCGATCGGCACGTCGGCGGCATAATGAAGCGCGGCCACGGGGTCGGGCAAGTTGCGAATCCAGACGTTTCGGTACTGCACCGGCGAGCCGTGATCTTGCAGCGTGATCGGATATTTGTCCGGGCCGGGCAAATACGGCGGCCTGTCGTGAAAAGCCGTCGGGCCTGAAGGCGTCGTATTGTCTTGCACGAGCACTCCATTGAGCAGCACGGTGACGCGCGCCGGACTGATCAAGTGGCCGCTGTCGTCAAAGCGAGGGCGGCGGAAGATGATGTCATAGGCCTGCCATTCACCGGAATTGCGAGACGCGGTGACGAGCGGCGGATATTGTCCATAGATCGCGCCTGCACCGCCGTCAGCATAGGTCTTGTTTCCGTCCATATCGAGAACCTGGATTTCATAGCTGCTCATGAGCATGATGCCGCTATTGCCTCGGCTCTGATCCATTCCGCGCGCAGGAGAAGGCTCTTTCCATTCAATGTGCAACTGGCAATCGCCGAATGCCTGCCTCGTATGGATGTTCCCTGTGCCGGGCGCGATCTCGAATGCGTCGTCAACAACTTTCCATTTCGGCGCGTTTCCATCTGCGCCTTGCCACGCGGACATGTCTTTTCCGTCAAAAAGGATTGTCGCGTCCGATGGCGCGGCACCGGGAGTGGCCCCAGGCGTAACGGCAGTAGGCCCGGGACGATTTACGTCATTGGGCAGCCATTTGTCGTTTTGCGAAAAAGCTGGTGCGGCGCACAGCGAAACTGCAAAGAGGAACGCCAAAACTTTGCCAGTCATTATTATTATTTCCCTCCGATTTCCCCGCTGCTGCTGCGCCAAGCCGGAACTTAATGAAACACCAACCGCCGCAGCAATCGCGCCGACTATAGCACCGGGGCGTGAACTGTCAAAGCAGGAATGCCGGAATCGCGGCGAATCCGAATGGCAACTCGAGGGGAGTAGAATGGCGTGAATGAAGAACGATGTGCGAGATTTGAGAGGCTAAGAGACGCCGATCATGAATCTTGACCTGAGTCCTGAACATAAATTGCTGCAGCGTTCGGTGCGAGACTTCGCTGAGGCCGAAGTAAAGCCGTACGCGAAGGAGTTGGATGAAACCGGGCGTTTTCCGAGGGACATCCTGCGCAAGACCGCTCAATTGGGTCTTTTGGGAATTGCCATTCCAGAGGAATACGGCGGCGCGGGGATGGATCATGTCGCGTATTCGATCGTGATTGAAGAGATTGCTCGCGCGTGCGCTTCGACGGCGGTGATTCTCTCCGTGCAGAATTCCCTTTTCTGCGATCCAGTGCTGCGCTTCGGAACGGATGAGCAGAAACAAAGATTTCTGATGCCGTTTGCGCGAGGCGAGAAGATCGGCTGTTTTGCGTTGACCGAGCCGCAGGCCGGATCAAACGCGGCGGCGCTCACGACGAAGGCTGTTCGTGCGGGCGACCGATACGTGATCAATGGGACGAAAGCGTGGATCACGGGCGGAGGCGTGGCGGATGCGGCGCTTGTCTACGTGAACACGAAGCCGGAGTTGGGCGAGAAAGGAATGACGGCTCTGGTCGTGGAGCGTGGAACGCCAGGATTTTCCGTTGGCAAGGAGGAGAAGAAGCTTGGAATCCATGCGACGGCCTGCTGCGAGCTGATTTTTTCGGGATGCGCAGTGCCCGTGCAAAACCGGCTAGGCAACGAGGGCGAGGGATACAAGGTGGCGCTTTCGACGCTCGATGGAGGGCGAATCGGGATTGCGTCGCAGGCTATCGGAATTGCGCAAGGCGCTTTCGAAGCGGCGCTGGCGTATGCGAAACAGCGGCAGGCGTTCGGACATCCCATTTCGGACTTTCAGGCGATTCAATTTATGTTGGCGGACATGGCAACGGAAATCGATGCGGCACGGCTGCTAGCGCGCCGAGCCGCGTGGAAATTCGACACCGGGTCGCGCGTGACGATGGAGGCGGCGGCGGCGAAACTTTTTGCCAGCGAAATGGCTACTCGCGTGGCGCACAAGGCTATCCAGATTCATGGCGGCAACGGCTACAGCCGGGAATATCCGGTTGAGCGCGCGTATCGTGATGCGCGAATTACGGAAATTTACGAGGGCACGAGTGAGATTCAGCGGATGGTGATTGCGGGATGGCTGCTGAAGAATCGTTGATTGCCGGGACAAAAGTAAGAGGGGTCCTTCGCTTCGCTCAGGATGACGTAATTTTGTTTGGGAGGAGAACGCAACATGAAGATGAATCCGTATCTGAACTACGGTGGGAATTGCGAGCAGGCGCTGCGTTTTTATGAGAAGCATCTCGGCGGGAAGATTTTGATGATGTCGACGTTTTCAGATATGCCGAGTACCGGGATGCAAGTCCCCAAAGGGATGGAAAACAAGGTGCTGCACGCCCGGATCGAGATTGGCGGAACGACGCTTATGGCTTCGGACACGCCGCCGGAGCGTTTTCAGCCGATGAGGAGCGCGTATCTTTCGCTGTCGTGCGAAAGCGCGGAACAAGCTGAACAAACTTACGCGCTGCTCAAGGAAGGCGGCGAGATTTTCATGCCGATGGAGGAGACGTTTTTCGCGGAGCGGTTTGCGATGTTGCGGGATAAATTTGGCACGTCATGGATGGTTATTCGCGAGAGGCCTATGCCGCGGAATTCGTGAATGGCGCGAGCTGCGGCGGATTGCGAAAAATGCCCCGCTGAAAACCGCGGCTCCACGGTTCAACCGTAAATCCCAAAGCAACAATGCCGATCAAGAGATCGTCTGCGCCAGACTCCCCGAACCTGCGTCAGGACTTGCCGAAAATTTGTTCAGCGAGATCGGCGGCGATGGGAATGCGGAAACGTTCGCCCTGGTAGGCCTTCACCATCAGAAGAATCCAAGCGATAAAGATGATGAGGTCCAGAAGCGAAAACAATGCCCACCCGAAGCCAAGCGTGCCGAAGCCACCGAAGCTGAACATCCCGATTCCCAAAACCAAGCCCAAAATGAAGTAGAGAATGTGCAGGCCGCCGAACAAGGTGATCGACTGGCTCGCGTGGAAACGGACGAACGGGCGCTTATCGATCAGAAAAAAGATAAGCCCGGTGACCCAGCCGAAGACGTAACACAACAAGCCTGCTACGTTTTCAGAGAGGCCCGATTGCGTTACGGCGGCGGCCACGGGTGCTGCGCCGGGCGGCGGCACGGCCGGGGCAGGCGGTGCGGTCGCGCTGGTGACAGATTGAGGGGCGCCACACGAAGGACAGAACGCAGCGCCTGTATCGACTGATGCTCCACATTTTTGGCAGAAAGGCATCTGGGACCTCCCGGGAAGATTGCGGGAGAGTACCAGAAGTGCCGTGCAGGGGACAAGCGCGGCGCCCCTCCGTTAACGGATGGCGATGGCGGCCATCATACGGCCGGTGGTGCGTTCGCGACGATAGCTGAAGAAAAGATCGAGGCGGCAAGCGGTACAGAATCCCGAAGCCGAAATATTTGCCGCAGGGATTCCCGCGTCGACCAGAATCGCGCGATTCGCCGCGACAAGATCGAGTTGGACAGTGGGCGGCGGAGGCGGATGCCCGGGCGGCCGCATGGTAAGCCACGGAAGCCAATTGGGATCGTTTTCGCCGGACGCGAGCGCGTCGAAAGGACCATCGAACCATTCGCGCGCGTTGGCAAACTGCGCGTGAAATTGCTTGGCGACATCGCTGCCCACTTCGTAACAGGACTGGGCGATGCAAGGGCCGATTGCGGCGACAACATCACCCGGGCGCGTGCCGAATTCCATTTGCATGCGGCCGAGCGTCTTTTGCGCGATGCGTTGTACGGTGCCGCGCCAGCCGGAATGAATTGCCGCAATGGCACGCCGCCTTGTGTCGGCGAGAAGGATTGGGACACAGTCGGCAGTTTGCACGATAAGGAGGACTCCCGGCTCGCGCGTGAAGAGCGCGTCGGCCTTCGGAGGCTCATCTGATATGGCGCTTTGCACACTCGACGACACGCCACATGCGAGATCGGAATGAATCTGGCGCACCGTGATGGGGCGCATCTTCGAGGCGCCGATTGCCCGAAAGAACTTTTCGCGATTCGCGAGGACGTGCTCGCGCGCATCCCATTCGGTGAAGCCGAGATTGAGAACTTTTTCGGCACCCTTGCGGCCAGTGGCGACGGCTTGCACTTCGCTGATGCCGCCCGGACGCGTGCTGAAGTCGTGGATAAGCCAATCCAGCCGCGAGAGGTTGGGCGATTGCAGAACCTGCAGACCCTTGGCGCGGTGCAGGTTCCATGGCGTGTTTTTTGCGTTGCGCGATTGCCGTTTCGAGCTTCGGCCTTTGCCTGGTGCAGCGCGCTTCACTTTTGTAGATGTCGGCATTGGGAAGATAGCTTAGCAGAGAGAAATCGTTCGGTCGCGCTGCTCGTGACGGCTTATAATCGCGCGCGTTATTCCGATTGTGGATTGCGTACGTGCGCCGGGCTTGCGCAAAGGCGTGGCGTGGAAGGATGCAAAAGTGATCGTCGGGCTGGGATTGGACGTGGCGGAAATCGATCGTATCGAGGCGGCGATCAAGCGGCATGGCGCTTCCTTTATAGAGCGCGTCTTTACGGCCGCTGAGGCGGCATATTGCCAGCGCTACGCAAGCCCATACGAACGGTACGCGGGGAGATTCGCGGCGAAAGAAGCGGCAATGAAGGCGCTGGGCACGGGATGGTCGCGGGGAGTACGTTGGCGCGACGTGGAAGTGGTGCGCGAGCCGAGCGGCAAACCAACCGTGGAGCTACGCGGCGCTTCGCGCGAAATCGCCAATGGGCTCGGCGTGAAACACATTGTATTGACGATTACACACAGCGGGAATCTGGCGATTGCGCAGGTGATTTTTGAGAATTAGTGGCGATTAACGATTCTTCCACTTCGGGGCGCGTTTTTCGACGAGCGCGCGCAAGCCTTCTTGAGAGTCCTCAAGATCCGCAAGCTCGTTGAGAAAAACCTTCATCGACGTGCGGACGCCGTCGCGGAGAGGTAAACCAAGACTACCGAGGATGGCTTTTTTCGCCATCGTCAAAACTGGACCGGATTGTGCCGTGACGCGGGCAATCACGTCAGCGACTTTTTGGGGCAATTCTTCTTCGCTTACGAGCCAATTGACCAGACCGAGTTCGCGGGCACGCTCGGCAGACATGGCTTCGCCAGTGAGGACGAGTTCAAGCGCCTGCTTGGGGCCGAGAATGTAAGGAAGCACGGCTGCGGCAAGCGGCGGAAAAACGCCAAGGCGAATTTCCGGTTGCGCGAAACGTGCCTTTGGCGTCGCGATGACGAGATCGCCGAGCGCCGCAAGTTC
>DATNBB010000308.1:0-8928 GCA_035607335.1 Binatia bacterium
CGTAGCCTGTGACGTGATCTCAACCCCATTTTGGCATAGCTTGGCGGTCACATCTACGTGAGTCAACGAGAGGGGGTGACAAAGAGGAATCAGGTCCGAAGTGCGCTTGGCGGCCGTGATTCCGGCGATTCGGGCGATTTCGAGGGGGTTACCCTTGGGCGATTTGAGACGTTTTAGCTTGGAAACCGTGGCGGATTGCATGCGAACGAACGCTTCGGCTTCGGCTTTGCGCTCAGTGGGCGGCTTTTGGGTGACGTCCACCATGCGGACGCGGCCGGATTGGTCGTAGTGGGAGAAACCGGCTTTGGACTTTGCGAGTCGGCTTTCCTTTCTCGCGGCAGCATCCGATTCGCGTATCCAACGATCAAGCGCCGGACGGCGCTGCATGGGTGGCTGGTTGCGCCCGTCAGCCATAAAGCTTTCGTCACGGAGTCGAGCGATCTCCGCAAACCACTTTTGTACGTGAGATTTGTGGCACTGCTCATTGCCAGAGCTATTCAGCTTAATGTTTTTGTCGACCTCCACGTTTGGCTGTGCCATGCCGGAGATTCTAGCATTCGGATTGCCACGCGATAGGTGAATGCGGGAACTTTTTAATGCGCTACACGCAACCTTGAAGTGTCAGCCGGTGTCTAACGCGGCAGGACGTGGCGGAGGTGATCGCCAGATGTTCTATCGATTACTTCTTTTGGGATGCATCGCCAGTTCACTGGCGTTCGCTGCTCGAGCGCAGTCACCCACAGCGGATACACCGATACCGTCGGAGAACACACTGGACAACTGGTTGCGCAGCGGCGATCCGCGCCTAGAAGCGTGGGCCGCTCACGATGCCCTGGTCACACGCAATCAAAATCTGCTACCCGACGTTCTTGCTCTGGCCGAAAAATGGCAGAGCCTTGAGAGGCAAGATTGCACGGGCCTGCCTGCGCCATGCCAGGAATTATCGTCTGAGCAGATGGATGAGCAGGACGCAATGGCGGAGGTACTGGATACGCTGATCCAACTGAAGGCGAGCGTTTCCTCGGAGGCTTTGCGGAACTTGGCGCCGGATTTCGGTGACTATGTGGCAATCCTTCTGCCGCGCTTGCCTGATCAAGAATCCATACCATTGGCTCTTGATTTCTATCGCTCTCCCAAACAGTATTCCGCCCTTCAATACATTAGTGCGGCGCTGATGGCTTTGCACCCTCCATACGGCTTCGCGGGTAATCTGCTTGCCAGCATACGTGTCAATGCGTTTGTCGCCGTTTTCATTCCCGGCTTCGAAGGGTTCGGATTTGGAGATGGCGTCGGCTGTGGATCACCAGCAACGGAATCGAGACCGGATTGGCCGCGGATCGGGCATTACGGATTCTTTCGAGATAGCAACAGTCATTCCTTTAAGGTGATCGGAGGTATCGACCCCGTTTATGCCGAGCGGTCGGAATACGTGCGCTACTACGAAAACCAATGTCCCGGCTCGAATAGTATCTACTTGAGTGCTGGTGACCGTAAGCTGCTTATTGCCGAAATGCTGGGCACTTCTCCCGGCGCAATGGCGTGGGACACCACGGCCAGCACAAAGATTCAATTCGAGTCGGCTAAACAGATAGATGCGGCGATATCAATATTCGTGAATGACCTTGAGGCGAAATATCGAGCAACCGCACGGGCGCTTATCGATAAAGGTCTCATGGGATATCCAGACATTGAGAGTTCGCTGCCCGAATTGGATATTGTGTTAATGGACGAGCGTGGCCCCATGGCAATTCCCATACCGCAGCCGCAAAATTTGCCGGCCAATGTGAAGTGGTCCAGTTCGCGCTGAGCCGGTGCTTAGGGCAGGCTCACTACTCCGCCCAATTTTCCCAACGCAGGCCGATAACGCGGCGGAATTCCCTTTCGTTGGCAGTGACAACAACGAGATCGCGACGATGGGCCTGCGCAGCGATCAGGAGATCGTAGGGCCCGATCGGAGTGCCGGACCGTTCCAAAGTTGCTCGAATCCGCCCTGCAACTCTCGCATCTTCGTTTTCAAAAGGAATCGTGTCCGAAACGCTTGACAGTAACGCATTCATCGCGTGCTCGTTTCCTGCGCGGTGCGAGCTTTTCTCAGCTCCATAAACCAGTTCAAAGATGCTTACACTCGACACCAACATTTGTGATCCCGCTCCGAGCTCACGCGTGAATCTCTCCCGTACTGACGTGGGACGCTTGTTAATAAGAGCGATGCAGGTGTTTGTATCCAGCAGGAAATTCATTCGAAGATTTTCCGCTTAGGCATACGGGGCTGTTTACGTCCACCTTTCATGAAGTCCTTGGACCGATATTTATCGATTTCAGCGAAAACGGCATGGATATTCGGAATCGTTTGTTCAAGCAACACACCTTCTGGAACGCGGCGGATGCGGACTTCTTTGCCTTCGAAGCGGAATTCCTTTGGAAGGCGAACGGCCTGGCTGCTGCCATTCTTAAAAAGCTTTGCTGTGGCGGATTTGGGCATCAATGACCTCCCTCCCGTAGTATATACGTAGAGTAGATTATTGCTGTGCTAAAGCAAATGCGAGCAAACAAGAGAGCCGTTGCAGGCTGCGGAAAAATGGCTCAGATCGGCGCCTCAGGGCCTAAAAGCCCTTGTAAATGAGCCCTTTATGTCGGAGCTAAAGCTCCGACCCCCTAAAAACCTTCCTTTTTTTCCGCAACTTGCTAAAGGGCGCCGCGACGGGGAAGGACATCAACCCATTCGTCGGATTGGAGTTCGAGGCGATTGGGATGGATGACGAGGAAGCAATTGCCGCGGACGACGGCTCCGATATCGCCTGAACCTTCCCAGGGAAGGCGCTCGACGATCGGGTCACCACTTGTTTGCGTAACACGCGCGGGAAGAAAGTGGGTGAGCGGGCTGCGTTCTTTCACTGGATGCGCGAGCTTGGCTTTCAAATACGGGATGGGGCGCGGCGAACGGCCGGTGAGCGACTCGATCGCGGCGCGCACGAACAGCTCAAACGTGATCATCGTCGAGATGGGATTACCCGGCAGGCCGAAGACAGGTTTGCCTTTGCACCAGCCGAAGACAGCGGGCTTCCCTGGGCGCAACGCTACTGCATCGAAGAAAAATTCTGCGCCCTGGGCACGCAGGACTTCTTCGACGAAATCGTACTGCCCTACTGAAACTCCACCGCTCAGCACCAGCACATCTGCTTTCAGCGCGCGTTCGATCTGTGCGCGGAGCTTTTCCATGTCATCGGGCGCGTTTTCGCAAATCACTGGCTCGCCGCCCGCCATCCATGCGAGACCCGCGAGCGACGTTGCGTTGCTGTTGCGAATCTCAAATGGGCCTGGCTTTTGATCGACGGCCACGATTTCGTCGCCGGTTGTCAGGATTGCTACGCGCGGACGACGCACTACTTCTATGCGCGTGCGTCCGACTTGGGCGGCCATGGCGAGTTCGGCGAAGCCGAGGCGCGTTCCCTTGGCGATCACCACTTCCCCGACGCGCGATTCGGCCCCGGCGAGAACATAGTTCTGGCTGGGCAGCGCGGGCTGATCGATTAGTGCAAACGGGCTCTCGATGCGTGCGAATTCCTGCATAACAACCGCGTTCGCACCGCGCGGAACCGGCGCGCCCGTGAAGATACGGACGCACTCGCCTTCACCAACTGCGCCATCGAATGCGACACCAGCGCGGCTCTCGCCAATAATGCGCAGCCGCGCGCCGGGTTCGGCGGCGTCTTTGGCGCGCACGGCAAATCCATCGCGGATAGAACGGTCGAACGGCGGGTAATTGCGGTCGCCGACGATATTTTCAGCGAGAACGCGGCCCAGTGCGATGGGCGGATCGTCCGCGAAATCGATAACTTCGGAGTCAGGAGGCGTCGCGCGCGCAGCCACGATTTCGAAGACCTTCGCGCGGGCGTCTTCGACCGAGATGACATCGTTCGTGAAGGCGTTTTTCAAGGCGGAAGATGTTAGCAATATCGGAGCATCCTGAGGAGGGAAAAAGCTGGAAATGGAGAACTGCGCGAATAATCCGGCTTCTCCGTGTTTCTGTGCCTCCGTGTCTCCGTATCTCTGTGGCCAGCTACGTCAGGGACTTAATTTCGAATTTGCGATACCAAATTTCGGCATACTCGATTTCGATGGCCACTTTACCACGCGTTAACGGAATGAATTGCCCGGGATTCTGCGGATCGGGCTGCTGCAACTTCGAAAGAGTGTTCACGGTGACGCCGTTCACGAGGTGCGTTGATCGGTCGCCCTGTACGATTACCTCGACTACGTTCCAATCGTCGCGATTCTCAAAATCGCCGCCACGATCCCGCAGCTTGCGGTTATCGCGCCCAGTATAGACCTGCCCATTCGGGCCGCTGTCGCTGCCACGCGCGTCACCCAAAAGGAAATAATCGCCCACGTCGCCCTCCTGTACCTGGCATTCGACGCAGGTGGGCCAAACTTTGTCCTGGCCAACAAGGTGATAGAGCAAGCCGTTGTCGCGTTTTGCCTCCAGGCGTGGCCGGAAACGCTTCATCCCGAATTTGTATTCCGCGCGCAGCCGATAATTTTCAAACTCCTGATTCGTGGCGATGTAACCGGACTCAGCAGGCTCGTCGGTGACGAGATTGCCCATGATGTGCAGCATCCCATCTTCAAACGTGACCATGCCTTTCGCTTCCGCCGCGCCTTTGCCCGATTTCTGCAGGAATGTATAGAGGCCATCCAAATTCTTAAAATTCAGGAGCGAAACCCATCCGTCAGCGCCCGCAGCCGGAAACGGTAATTGACTCGCGCCCTGAGCCGTAGCGCGCCGCGTAATCACGAAAGGCGCAGCGACCATCGGCGCGGCCGCCGCGAGAAATTGCCGTCGATTCATATGAGGCCTCCAATAAGAATTTCGGCGGGAGCGTACTCCAATTGCCGCAAGGGTGCAAGACAGTTCCGATCTCTTTTTGATTCTCTAAAACCGACCGTTCGCGCACGGAAGCTGAGATAATTCTCAGACCATGGCACTACCGGAGTCTTTCAATTCCCTGCCAAAAGCCGAGTTGCATCTGCATCTTGAGGGCACGATTCGGCCAGAAACGGCCATCGAATTGGCCGCTCGACATAATGTGGAGCTGACTTGCGAAGAAGTCGCCGCGCGATACGCTCATAGGGATTTCGCCGGCTTCATCGAGACGTTCAAGTGGGTCACATCGTTCCTGCGCGATCCCGAGGACTACGCGCTGATCACCCGAAAGATGTGCGAGGAATTGGTTCGACACAACGTAGTCTATGCCGAGGTGACGATTTCGACGGGCGTAATGCTCCGACGCATGCAGAACGTGGAAGCGAATTTCGATGCAATCGTCGAAGCTGCTTCCGGGGTTCTCTATCATAAGTTGCGAAGCGCGTGGATTTTTGATTGTGTCCGCCAATTTGGTGAGGACGCAGCTATGGAAGTGGCTCGCTGGGCCGCCAAGCTACAGGGCAAAGGCGTGATCGCGTTCGGAATGGGTGGCGATGAGCTTGCGGTGCCAACGGCAAGCTTTCGGCCGGCGTATTCCTTTGCGCGCAGCGAGGGACTGCGGCTCGTTTGCCACGCGGGAGAAATCGGCGGGCCAGAGCTTGTTCGCGAAGCCGTCGAAATCCTGGGCGCTGAGCGCATCGGACACGGCATCGCGGTAATGCACGATCATGAGCTGGCCGAGTCGCTCGCCGCGCGAAAAGTCGTTCTCGAAAATTGCCCGACGAGCAACCTCTATACCGGGGCGCTCGCGAAGCAGCTCGGCAAGCCGAAGGCGGAATTGAGCGAGCATCCGCTACGTACGTTTCTCGAACACAATTGGCCCGTGACGCTCTCGACCGACGATCCCGGACTCTTTCATACGGACCTGGCGAATGAATATGCGTGCGCCGCTGCGTTGGGCTTAACGCCAGATCAGATGGTTCGCCTAGCGGAAGAGAGTTTCAACGCGGCGTTTCTGCCTGCAAACGATCAACGCCAGCTTCTCGATAATTTTCGAGCCGCAGCCAAATCCGCAGCACTGCTATAATGCAGTCGCCATTCCTAAAGAGCCGAAGGAGAATATGAAAGCTCACGTCTGGGTCATGCTGAAGTCCACGGTGCTCGATCCGCAGGGTCAAACGATCCAGCGCGCGCTTTCAGGCTTGGGATACACGAAGGTGCAGGACGTGCGCCAAGGGAAATTCTTTGTGCTCGGTCTCGACGGACTTTCACACGAGGAAGCCGAGACACAGGTGAAACGTATCGCGAAGGACGTGCTTACCAATCCCATCATCGAAGAGTTCCGCTACGAAATCCTCGACTGAGGATTGAGCACAGGCTTCCAATCCCGAGGTATTCTTATCGCATCCGACGCACGGCGAACGGCACCGCCTGTGCTAACCTTGATTCCAGTATTTGGCGGCGCGTCCCTGCGCCAGGCAATCTTCAGGAGTGGATCCTCATGTGCGGCATTGTCGGCTATATTGGACCAAAGCGCGTCGTGCCTCTCATTCTAGATGGACTGCGGCGGCTAGAATACCGGGGTTACGATTCGGCGGGCATCGCCGTGCTGGGCGAGAACGGCAAAATGGAAATCCGGCGTGCGCCGGGCAAGCTCCGCAATCTCGAAGAATCGATCCATAAGACGCCGATCGATGGTCTCTACGGCATCGGACACACGCGTTGGGCCACGCACGGCCGGCCGACGGAAGAAAACGCGCATCCCCATCGCGATTGCACCGGCGAAATCGTCGTCGTTCACAACGGCATTATCGAAAATTATGTCGAGCTGAAAAACCAGCTTGCCGCCGAGGGCCACACGTTCGTTACGCAGACCGATACGGAAATCATCGCTCATCTGCTGGAGAAATTTTCAAAGAACTCGACTCTCGAACAGGCCGTGATGAAGGCCGTGAAGGTGATGGGCGGCCAATATGCGCTTGTCGCTGTTTCGGCCCGTGACCCGCAAAAGATCGTCGCGGCGCGTCTGGGACCGCCGATCGTGGTGGGGCTCGGTGACAACGAGTTTTTTGTGGCCAGCGATATTCCCGCGATCCTCGCGCACACCCGCAATGTCTTTTTTCTAAAAGACGGCGAGGTCGCCGTGCTCACGCCGCAGGGCGTCCGCCTGACGGATTTTGAAAACGGCATCATTCAACGAAAGCCGCAACACATCGCCTGGGATCCGATCATGGCGGAAAAGGGCGGCTTCAAACATTTCATGCAGAAGGAAATTTTCGAGCAGCCGCGTGCCGTGCGCGACACGCTGCTCGGCCGCATCTCTCAGGAGAGCGGACAAGTCTTCCTCGACAAAATGGACATTACCGAGGCCGAATTCAAGAGTTTCAATGACGTGAAAATCGTCGCCTGCGGAACGAGCTGGCATGCCGGTGTCGCCGGCAAATTCATGATCGAGCGGCTCGCACAAACGTCCGTAGAAGTCGATTACGGCAGCGAATTCCGCTACCGCAACCCGATCGTCGGCGACAAGTCGCTGATCATTGCAATTAGCCAATCGGGCGAGACTGCCGATACGCTTGCTGCCGAACGCGAGGCAATGCAAAAAGGCGCGAAGATACTGGCGATTTGCAATGTGGTCGGTTCCACGCTGACGCGCGAGGCTAGCGGCACGATTTACACGCACGCCGGCCCGGAAATCGGCGTCGCATCGACAAAGGCGTTTACCGGGCAGTTGACGGCGCTGACTCTCACCGCGCTCCATCTCGGCCAGGTGCGCGGCAAGCTTGGCCCGGCCGCATCCGAAAAGTTCATGCAGGAACTCACGCGGATTCCGCACAAAATAGAAACGATCCTGCAGCGCGATTCGCACATCGAGGAACTCGCGCGCCAATTTTTCCGCTGCACGGATTTCCTGTACCTCGGCCGCGGGATTCATTACCCGATCGCTCTCGAAGGCGCATTGAAACTGAAGGAAATTTCGTACATTCACGCCGAAGGCTATCCCGCCGGTGAAATGAAGCATGGACCCAACGCGCTTATTGACGAGAATCTGCCGGTCGTCGTGATCGCCACACGCGACGAGTCCGACCCCGCTTCGATGACGCTCTACGAGAAGACGATCTCGAATTTGCAGGAAGTGAAGGCTCGCGACGGCATCGTGATCGCTATCGTCACCGAGGGCGATCAACTCGCACGCGAAAGCGCGCAGCATGTAATCGAAATTCCGCCCGCGCCGGACCTTCTCTCGCCGATTCTGGAGATTATTCCGCTGCAGATGCTCGCCTACCATATCGCCGTGCGGCGTGGCTGCGACGTCGATCAGCCACGCAACCTTGCAAAATCTGTCACCGTCGAATAATAAAGGAACATGGATCGACGACTTGTCTTTATGCGGCGGCGTAGCTCGATGGCGGTGCGGGTGTTTAGTTCCGCTACGCTCTTGATTCTTCTATGTCTGTCTCATGCCGCCACGGCGGGCGCGCAGGAACCGCCACAGCCTCCTACTGCCGCAGCCGCGCCCAGCGCGAAATTGGCGGCACTGTCCGCGACAGGCTCCGCTCAGTTTACTTCGGACCAGGTTCTTGCGGAAACCGGGCTCAAGGTGGGCGCGACAGTGACGCGGGCTGATTTACAAAGCGCAGCCGACAAGCTTTCAGCCCTCGGGACCTTCGCGAAAGTTGGCTATCGTTTCTCCAGCGGCGTCGAAGGCGTGAGTGTCGAATACCAGGTTACTGATGCGCCGCTGCTGCCGATCTCGTTCGACAATTTCCCGTGGGTGCCGGGAGCCGACTTAAAGGACGCCATCAAAGCGGCCGTGCCGCTTTTCGACAACTCTGCGCCTGCCAACGGCAAGATACTCGATAATATGGCGGATGCCGTTCAGCGTTTCCTCGAAACAAAAGGCATCTACGTAAAGGTGAGCCACACGCCAATGGCCGATCCTCTCACGAGCGCCCAAACCGTCGAATTTGTATCGGCAGGCGCGGAAGAAGATGTGAAATCGA
>DATNBB010000310.1:0-3163 GCA_035607335.1 Binatia bacterium
TTATAATCGAAATAGAATTCCACGCCGACGCGCGACCCTGCGTATCCGGCCGGCAACGGCAACAAGGGACTTGACTGTTGGACGGCCCGGTATGCCGATAGGTCAACAGACTGATTGTTGCTCGACTGCGTGATTTGAACGTTTGCTATCGCGCCGTTGCGAAGAATGTCGAACGTGACCACGACGCGCGGAGCCCAGGAAACATTTTGGTCGATCGTAGATTGCAACCAATTGCTGGCGACGCGCTGTTGCACCGCGGTGACGTACCAGGAGAAACGCGAACCGAAATCGCCGCCGGACGCACCGTTAAAGGCAAGTCCTGCTTGCGTGGCGCCCGTATTGCCAATTGCGAAGGCGGAACTGCGCGGAATCGCGGGCGCACCGCCGCCGCCATACGGAACGGCGTTCTCCGGAGGCGGTGTTTTATTCTCCAGCAGTTTGGAAGGCCGCGAATTGTATTTGGGCTCCGTCGGCACGGAGAGAGGCTTCTCGACTTTCGGCTTGGTAACAGGCTTAGGCGGCTTGCTCTTCAGAAATTCTGGAATGGGCGTCGCATCCGGTGGGATTACCGGTGCGGGAAGGGGCTTGCTCTCGTAGAGGCCCTTGGAGTTGTCCACAACGCGGCTTTGATTCAGCACGTCAGGCGTTGGCAGAGGAATCGCGGGCATGCTGCCGACGATCCCGACATTAATCGAACCGCCCGGGCCGCCCCAGGAATTTTCGTGGCCCTGGAAGTAGCCCCCGACCAAAGCGCCAACGAATAGGCAGACGTGCAACACGACAGCGAGAATCAGCGGTGTCTTGAGGCTGTCGGCGGGCGGTCGAGTTGCGGCAATTGTGGTCATTCAGGCTATTGCGACCCGGCGCCTTGGGTGAGCGGCTGGGTCACGACGCTAATGTCCGTGATCCCGGATTGGCGGAGCGCATCGAGCACTGTAGCCCATGTGCCGAAAGGCACCGTCTGATCACAGCGCACGTAAACCGCTTTCGATGCATTCTTGGATTGCGCTTTGATTTGCGGACCCAGATTCGCAATGTTGATCGGCTTGTCGTTGAGATAGACGCGTTGAGCGCGATCAATCGACACGACCATGCGGACTTGCGTCATTTCCACGACGGTCTTTGTCTTCGGCACGTCCACATCGATGCCTGACTGCAGAATCGGCGCCGTGATCATAAAGATGATCAGCAAAACGAGGACCACGTCGATAAACGGCACCATATTTATTTCGGAGAGAGACGTGCCGATTTCGCGCTGAACTTGTGGCATGGCTTTTAAGTGAAACTAGCTATACATCGTCTCGATTTTCGAGACGAATTCGGAAGCAAAGCTTTCCATCCGGGTCGCAAGCGAGCGAATTCCCTGAAGGAAATGGTTATAGGCGATCAACGCTGGGATTGCTGCGGCGAGGCCTGCCGCCGTCGTGATGAGAGCCTCAGCAATACCGGGCGCAACGGCGCGCAAGCTGGCTGTACCGGCATCGCCCAGGCCGGAAAACGCGTCCATCACGCCCCAAACCGTGCCGAAGAGTCCGATGAAAGGGGAAACAGACGCGATGGTGGCTAAAGTGGACATGCCGCGTTCCAGCCGGCGGACTTCGTCACCGGCAGCGACGTGCATTTCCACGCCGATGGCGCCGGTGTTTTTCGGCTTACCGCCGTGAGGCCCCGCGCCGTTCATTTGTGCACTCAGCTCGGAATAGCCCGCGTTATAGACGGAAGCGAGAGGAGTTCCAGTGCCGCCGCGAAGGCTTTTCGGGTTAGGCAATCCGCCGCCCGCGCGGAAAATTTCCAGAAATCGGGCTGTCTTGCGGTCCATCCCGCCGAGTTGAAACCATTTCTGAAAGATCAGTGCCCAGGAAAAAACGGATAGGATAAAGAGAATTCCGAGGACTGCGCGGGCCACCCCGGTCGTTTCTTCCAGCAGGCTGAGCGGGCTGGCAAAAAGTAGAAGTGCCAGGCTTTGAATTGTTATTCTCCAAAAAATATTTTACGTACGACCCGAATTAAAACCTAGCACACGTATCCTGGAGGGTCAAACCGTTCAGACGCAGCGTGTGCAAAAAATGCTGCCTGCGTAGTATGAATTTTCTGCGACGACGCCGTGTTTTTGCGGACCGGCGAGCGTTGAACGGCGTGTGATAAGATCGACGACAATGGCAAAAGCATTCGACGTCGCAATTGATGCGCTGGCTCGTCCAGCCGTGCCTGCGGAGATGTCCGGTTGCGCGCCGGATGCAAAGGCTGCCCCGGACGATGACCGCGCAGGAAAGCGCTTCTACATCGAGACGTTCGGATGCCAGATGAATGCGCACGACTCGGAGAAGGTTGCCGGTGTCCTCCTGGCGCGCGGCTACCGTGCTGCCGCGAGCGCTGCAGAAGCCGACCTAATGCTCTACAACACGTGCAGCATTCGCGAGAAGGCGGCGCAGAAAGTATTTTCTCGGTTGGGCGAATATCGCTATGCGCCAAAAGGCAAACTGATCGGCGTGCTGGGGTGCTTGGCGCAACAGGAAGGTGAGGAGATTTTCGAGCGCGCACCATGGGTGAGCCTGGTGTGCGGTTCAGCCAGCTATCGCAAGCTGCCCGAATTGGTGGAGCAGCTCGAAAGCGGTGGGCGCCGCGTCATGGGGCTCGACCTCGATACGGACGAGACATTTGAGACGGAGATTACGCGCAGAGACAATCCGTTCCGCGCATACCTGACCATCATCGAGGGATGCAACTACGCGTGCTCCTATTGCGTGGTGCCGCATACACGCGGGCCGGAACGCAGCAGACGCAGCGATGCAGTCTTATCAGAGGCGAGGCGGCTGGCTGACGCAGGATACAAAGAGATTCAGCTTCTCGGCCAGACAGTGAATTCGTATCGCGATCCATCGGCGCGGGGCTTGAACTTTGCGGCGCTGCTGCGCGAAGTGGCCGCGACCGAAGGTGTTCGGCGCGTGCGATTTACCACGTCCCATCCGAATGACTTTACGCGCGAGATTGTGGATGCAATCGACGAGACGCCGGAGCTTTGCGAGCACATTCACTTGCCAGTGCAATCGGGATCGACGCCGATCCTGCGAGCGATGCGGCGCACCTATACGCGCGAGGAATATCTCGAGAAGATTTCCTGGCTGCGCGGCGCCGGCAAGGAATTCAGTCTCACCACGGATGT
>DATNBB010000043.1:0-17126 GCA_035607335.1 Binatia bacterium
GCCACAAACGCGGACGCACCCGGCACGGGAACAACTTTGATCCCATGGCGAAGGCAAAGGCTCACAAGCCTCTGCCCGGGATCGGAGATCGCCGGCATACCGGCGTCGCTGACGAGTGCGACCGACGCCCCTTGTTCGAGATCGATCACGATTTCCGGTGAGCGTGTGAGTTCATTATGCTCGTGATAGCTCACGAGCTTCGTGTGAATGTCGAAATGCGAAAGCAGCTTCATCGTCTGCCGCGTATCTTCACAGGCGATAAGATCGGCTTCTTTCAGGATGCGCAGCGCCCGCATCGAAATATCCTCAAGATTGCCGATCGGCGTAGCGACTACGTAAAGGCAGCCGGAGCAGGTCTTCGATGACGAATCAGGTTCGGGTGCCGGCATAGTCACGGTTCGTTTTGGTGGCGTCACTAAAGGAGCCTTCTAATCGAGAAATTTTCCGATGAGCCACATGTGGCCAAAAGGATCCACGACGGCTCCCTGAATCATCCGGCGAATGCGCTTCGGGCCGACCGTCTTGTACTCGTGATGCTCGACCGGACTGTGCTGCCGCGCCCCTGCGGCCAGCGCCTTTTTATGTACGGCGAGAGGGTCCTTGACAAAAAGCTCGATCCGCACCGTGGTAAAACCGGCATGGCGCGGACCGCGCGTGCCGTAGCCGGGCGATTCGTCCGCCAGAAAAAACGGCGCGCCGTCGATCGAGAGGCCCGCAACAATATGTTTTTCGCCGAGCCGCCAGAGAACTTTGGCGCCGAAAGCTTTCTTATAGAAAGCAATCGCTTCGTAACCGCCGTGTACAGCCAGCATAGGAGCGATTTGCGTCCGCATAAGTCGTCGTCAATTCGCGCGCAAAAGGCGCGAACCGCAAGGATACCGCAGCCGCCCGCCGAATGGACAGCGGACCTCGCGAAAATTGGCGGGAGATTTGGAGTGTTATTGGATCGTGAGCGGCACGCTGGCATTTACCGTGCCCCACTCGACGCGCAACGTGCCGCCCGTAGAGGTCGGATCGATAGAGATGGTCACTTGCTCAACCGGCGCGCTGGTTTTGCCGAGCTTCATCGGCGTGCGCGCGATTTCCAGATTCGGTTGATAGGGAATGCCCCACTGCCCTTTTTCGCTCAACTTGCCGATGATTAGGTCCCAGTGGTCGGGGTTCGGAAGCGTATTGATTGTATAGGTTGTGTTCGCCTTTAGAGGAATGGTACCCAGCTTAAGGGCCTTAGTCGAAGTAATGGTGGTCGCCTCATCCGCACCGGTGCGCCACGGCTCGCCGTAAGGCGCCAGCTCTTTGCCGATCGTGCGGCCTTTCAAATATGGCCGGCCGTACTCGATCGTAATGTGCGCGCCTTTAATGTTCCATTCACTCCGGTAATGCGGGCTGCCGCCGGTACCAGGAGATGTCTGCACGCTCTTCTGTGCTGCTACTGCAAAACAGAAAGCCAAAGCGAACGCACACGCCAGTGCCACCTGCACCAATCCTTTTCGCACGATCCCTCCTCTTTATTCTTTGCGCCGCGCATCGTCGCAGCCTGATTTTAAGCCGTGCTTCTCGCCGGGAGTAAATCCTACTGAGGCGCTTAGACGCACGCCAGGAACGAACGGCGCGTCATTTCTTCATCTTCGCCTATGATAGGATGACGCAGGGGATACTGAGCGACTCTTGAGCAGCCATTCACTGTGGGCAATACCTCTCGGCGGTCTGGGCGAGTTCGGCAAGAACATGCTTGCCCTTCGCTACGCCGAAGACATCCTCGTCATTGATGCCGGCCTGATGTTCCCCGAGCAAGAGCTGCTCGGCGTGGACATCGTCATCCCGGACATCACCTACCTGAAACAGCATCGCCAGATGGTGCGCGCAATCGTACTGACGCACGCCCACGAAGACCATATCGGTGCCGTTCCGTACATCCTCGGCGACCTCAACGTACCGGTATACGGCACACAGTTCACACTCGCGCTCGTGCGCAAAAAGCTCGAAGAACACGGATTGCTCGATAAGGCCGACCTGCGCGAAATCGCGCCGGGCCAATCGTCCACAATCGGGCCCTTCCAGGTGGAATACCTCCATGTGACGCACAGCACCATCGACTGCGTCGCACTCGCGATCCGGACGCCGATTGGCGTGATCATTCACACCGGCGATTTCAAGATCGATCCTACGCCCGTCGATGGCCGCCCCTTTGATCTGCACGCGTTCGCACGCTACGGCCAGCAGGGTGTGCTGGCGCTTTTCAGCGACAGCACGAACGTCGAGCGGCCAGGTTTCACGCCCTCGGAACGTGCCGTGGTCGTGCGTCTCGAAGAGCTTTTCCGCGCGGCGCCGCGGCGGGTGATTATTTCGTGCTTCTCGAGTTCCATTCACCGCATTCAGCAGGTGATCGACGTTGCGCGTGGAACTGGCCGCAAGATCGGCTTCGTCGGCCGCAGCATGGTCGATAACGTAGAGATCGCACACAGTCTCGATAAGCTGCGGATTCCAGATGGCAGTGTGGTGCGGCCGCAAGATATCCGGTCGTTCGATCCAAATAAAATCGTGGTGCTCGCCAGCGGAACCCAGGCCGAGCCGATGTCCGCGCTTTCCCGCATCGCCGTCGATAATCACCGCTCTCTGTCGTTGGTAGAGGGCGACACGGTAATCCTTTCATCGCGGATTATTCCGGGTAACGAAAAAGCGATTTTCCGCATGATCGACCATCTTTTCCGCCGCCACGTGCTCGTCTACTACGAAGGCGGACGCTCAGCGCCGATTCACGTTTCGGGACACGCCAGCCAGGAAGAGCAGAAAATCCTGCTGCAACTTGTGCGTCCAAAATTCTTCATTCCGATGCATGGCGAATATCGCCAGCTTTTCCAGCACGCGGCCCTTGCCGAGCAGGTTGGTGCGGTCAGCGGCGAAGTCCTTCTGCTGGATACCGGGCAGCCCATCGAATTTACCCCGGAAGGCCGCGCGTTTAAACGCGAGCCGGTGCCTGCGGGGCGCGTATGCGTCGACTCCGGCTCGCTCGAAGAAATCGAAGAGGTAGTAATCCGCGATCGGCAACATTTGTCTGAAGATGGAGTTGTGGTGCCGATCATCGCGATCGACAAAAATACCGGTTTGATGGGCGTCGCGCCGGAAATTGTTACCCGCGGCTTCCTGCGTACCGACGACGGCCAGGAGATCGTCGCCCGCGCCCGCGACGTCATCGTCCGCACAATCGAGCAATCGACGGCCGAGGAAAAGACCGACTGGAGCGTCATCAAAGAAAAGATTCGCGTCGACTTGAAACGTTACCTCAATAAGCAAACTTCAAAGCGGCCGCTGATTTTGCCCGTCATCCTCGAGGTCTGAGCCTCTCCAGCGCAAGTTCCGTTGTCTCGCCATCCGGAAAGGATTATTATCCGCACGCGCTGGATCGCACACGAAGGATCGCGCAAGCGCGAGGTGCCAAAATGAAATTTTCCCGCCGAACAATTCTGGAGATCCTTGGCGCAGGCGTATTAGCGCCGGGTGCAGCATTTTCTCAAACGACCACTCAAATTCCTGCTCCGCCCAAAGAGGGAAAAGACACGCCGAAGATTGCCGTCGGCATGGGCGACGCCTTCGTTGAAACTGGCAACGGCACGACGTCGCGGGATCCAGCGGAAAGTCCTCGCCGGATTAAACAGCTCGGCGTGAACTATGTCCTCGGCGGCGGCGGGCGCGCTCCGTGGACAGAAGAATCGCTCACGGCAACCATGAAGCGCTGGAAGGACGCGGGAATCACCGTGGGCAATCTGATGATCAATCTGTCTCCGGAAATCCTCTACGGAAAAGAAGGACCAAAGCGCGACGACGATATCTCGAAGATCAACCAATCGATCGTCGCAGCGGGCAAAGTTGGTTTGCCCGTCGTCGAATACAATTTTTACGCGCATCGCGCGATGGAAGGCTATTTCGCCGAAACAGACGAAAGCCGCGGTGATTCCGGATGGACTGGCTTTGATTACGACTTGGTACAAACAGCCAATCAGCAGTATCAGACCAGGCCCGAGGAAAAAGGAATGAAGTTCAAGGACTTGCCCCCGCTGCCGAATGAAGGCGCTCACACACTCGACGAAATGTGGCGCAACATCACCTATTTCCTCAAAGCCGTGATCCCGGAGGCCGAGAAAGCCAATGTCCGTCTCGCGCTGCATCCCAATGATCCACCCGCTCCCATCAGTCGCGGCTCGCAGCAGATCATGGGCACCGTGGCGGGCTGGAAGAAGCTGATCTCCATCGTTGATAGTCCTTCCAATGGAATCACCTTCGACTGCGGCGTGACGCGTGAAATGGGTGAAAATCCGGTTGAGGTCTGCCGATATTTTGCATCGCGCGACCGCATCAATCACGTCCATTTCCGCAACGTGATCGTCGTGAAGCCCTACGAGCGGTACAACGAAGTCTGGATCGACGAGGGCATGAACAACATGTTTGCCGTAATGAAGGAACTGGTGAAAAACAAATACGCACGCGAGATATATCCCGAACACCCGCGTCGACTCGATTACGACGCCGAGCGCGGGCCCATCGGAGGCTATCCCGGTGGCGGCGGCTACGCTGCTATCGCCTATAACGTCGGCTACGCACGCGCCATGTTACAGGCCGCGATGTCATAGGGCCGAGACGATTGCTTCACGGCCTCTTTACTGTGGCTGTGACTCAGGTTGCGACTCGACGCAATTCGCTACGCATTCATCCGTTAGCCACTCGATTTCCGCGTTTTTGTGAGGTACGTGTCCGCTTTGCTCGGGTGCAACAACCAACGATTGAGGCCCGTCTGCCGCATTGAACGTGCACTGAAATTGCAGCTTCTGTACGCCGCGTTGCTGGCAGGAGTTCTTCTGCAATGCGGAATTGAGCGTCTCCGGATTGCCGTACACCTGGTTCGCCACATCCGAAGGTAAGATCGCAACGAGCAACGGCACAGGCGACTTGATCTTGACGCTCACCTGCTGGCCGTCAAACTGCGGCGTATAGCCGCTGTAAATTTTTGCAAAGCTCGTTAGTTTGTATTTCTCTTTCGCCTGATCGACCCATTGCAATTCCGGCTGGACGCAATTTGCAACGCAGTCCCAACGGAAATACTGAATATGGACATCGTTCGGAGACTTGAATTGGTGCTTTGCCTGCTGCGCTGCAAAAATCGCGCCGACTCCCGCACCGATCGCGCGATCTACCCTGTCGTCCGGGTCCAGCACGGCGCCGAGACCTGCGAAAACGACAGGCTCCAGGCTCTGCCGCTCGTCGCGAACAACAAGCGTCATCGGCTCGCCCGGAAGG
This sequence comes from Binatia bacterium, assembly GCA_035607335.1. Lineage (GTDB taxonomy): Bacteria > Acidobacteriota > Terriglobia > Acidiferrales > UBA7541 > Palsa-295. Next base: position 5,293 of record DATNBB010000043.1, read on the forward strand.
CTGCACGTGTAGATCGTGTGCGTAACGTGTTCGTTCATGCAAATTGAATTCAGATGAGCCATTGCCTCAGGATGTGCCAGAGCGCTGTTCCATTCACTCTCGCTCACCATGAAAATTGTCACCGGCAGTTGTGCCTTGATTTCAACGTGGAGATTTCCGCCGTCCGGGCCGGGATGGTAGGTGCGTCCCGCGTGGTAATAGGCGGGATCCAAACGCACTGTCTCATTGTTTGCTGGATGCCACTCGAATCTCCGCGGACCTTGCTGCGCAAAAACAGGCAGCGCAAATGCAATCGCCGCAAGCACTACGACTTTTGAGATTTTCATGATGATTCTAGTATTCGGGCGGGCGCCTGCGTTTACAACTTTGTGCGACCCGGCCGCATATTACTCGTCACCTGTACGAACGATCAGGGCGAAACGTCATCTTGTACAGGTTGTACATTTTGGTCAAAGGCGGCACAGAGAACGCATCGCCGGCTGCCATAAGCCAGCTAAAGTTAATCGAACCACTCAGACCGCAACGGAGGAGTCTGCTATGAATTCCTTTCGCCGTTTTGTGAAGGTTTTTGTCGCCGCGGCATCTCTTGCCATTGCAGCCGCAGTGTTCGCCTCGGCTGCATCTGCTCAAACAGGAACGTGGCTCGTCATGCGCGCCGATTATGGATTCCGAGCGCAACGCAAAGACGTGACGGGCATCGTGAAGGATCTGATTTCGCGCGGCGGCGTCAATGGCTGGGTTGCCGTGAACAATCAAATGATGGGCGGCGACCCGGCACCAGGCGCAGATAAGGTGCTGCGAATCTACGCCAGGAATGGCGCTGGCCAAGATCAGGAATTCGATTATGCCGAAGGCCGGCTCGTGCCTGCGAATATGTTCTTCGCCCGCGTTGCGGATCGCAATGATCATGCCGACCGCGATGACCATGCCGATCATGACGATCATGCTGACCGCGGCGACCGGGATGATCGAGATGATCACGGTGGTCGCGACCAATTCGCAGGCGGACACGATCGCGATTGGAATCGCGTGAATATCCAGCTCGCTTTCTGGGGTGCGCAGGGTCGAATGGCGAATGTCACGGACACGCTTCAGCACATGGTTCGCAACGGCGCTCTCACCGTTGTTGCGAACAACGCCTCGATGGGCTTAGACCCCGCTCCGGGCGCCGGCAAACTCCTGATCATCGTCTATCAGTATCACGGTCAACAGCAGGCTGCCGCTGCCAGCGAAGGCCATATGCTCGCGCTGCCTTAGGACAAGCCGCTTGCACAATTGGGGAGTGACTTCAAAACAAGTCGCTCCCTTTTTTGATATCTTGACTTTCGCTTTTTATTTGCCTACCATTTTCTTCTGCACGCCAAACGGATTCCCTCAAGGAGCTCCCATGGACCACAAAGAATTCTTCATTAAGCATTGGGAAAAAGAAGCGCCAGCCACACGCAAGGTTATCAGCCGAATTCCGGAAAATCGCAGCGATTACAAACCGGAGCCCAAGTCACGCAATGCGCGTGAAATTGCATGGCTCATTGTCCGCGAAGAGGCTTCGCTGGTTGACGGCCTCGAAAAGGGTGCGTTCGACTGGGTGGAAGTTCCCTGCCCTAACAAAGTGAGCCAAGTCGTAGCCGAATATGACAAGCTGCACGATGCATTGACGAAGCGCCTGAAAGCGATTCCCGCGCCGCAATGGGAGGCAAAATTGCCGTTCCTCATGGATGGGCAGGAAGTGATGCGCGAAAACGGCTACGATATGGCTTGGGGATTTTTGCTCGATCAGATTCACCACCGTGGCCAACTCTCTACTTATCTGCGGCCGATGGGCGCCAAAGTGCCTGCTATTTACGGCCCAAGCGCCGACGAACAATCCTAGCCATTTGCCGAAGGGCGGCTTGCCATGAGCCGCCCCGCCGCGCCAATCGCCTCAAACACAATCCGCCTGCGCGAATACCAGCCGCGGGATTTCGACATGCTCTGCGAGCTCGACCGCACCTGCTTTTCGCCGGCAATTGCCTATTCGCGCGCCGAAATGCGCGCATATCTCGACGCGCCGGGATCGGACTGCCTCGTGGCGGAGAGCGGCGAAGCAATCGTCGGCTTCTGTATTACCAATCGCCGAAAAGCAAAAGCCTACATCGTCACCATCGATGTCCTGGAGGCGGCGCGCAAACAGGGCATCGGCAGCGCTCTAATCGTTGAAGCCGAAAAGCGGCTTGCCGCGAAAGGCGTTCGCGAAGTCGCGCTCGACACCGCAACGGACAACGTTTCCGCGATTGCCTTCTGGCAAAAGCACGGCTATCGTAAAATCGGAATTCGCAAAGGCTACTATCCCGATGGCCGCGACGCCTTTGCCATGTTGAAGCCGGTCGCGCGCTAGAAAATCGATGCATTTCGCGGAGGATCTTTGAACGACTACTTCATCTCTGTAATTTTGGGAATCGTCGAAGGCCTCACCGAATTTCTGCCGGTCAGCTCCACTGCTCATTTGCGAATCGCGGAAGAGATGATGGGCCTTTCTCTCACGGACCCATACTGGAAAATGTTCACGATTGTGATCCAGCTTGGCGCGATTCTCGTCCTTCCCATCTACTTTCGCGACAGAATTGCAAAATTCCTCTCTACGTTTCCTCGCGGCGAGCGGGGCGATCGTACCATCTTCACTCACCCGCTGAGCCTTGTGGCCGTGGCGTTTGTCGTCACGGCGGTCCCATCGTTGCTGCTGGTCAAGACGATTGGCAAGCACCTTGAGAGTCTCTTCATTATCGCCATGTCGTTCATCATCGGCGGAATCGTAATGTGGGTCGTGGACGCGATGAACGCAAAATCTGAATCGGCAGGGCCGAAAGCTCCCGGCAGCCGTATTCGCACCTGGCATATGGAGGATATGACTCTCGGCCAGGCGATCTGGATCGGCATTTGCCAGATTTTTTCCGCCGTATTCCCAGGAACCTCTCGCTCGATGTCCACGATCACCGGTGGCCAGATCGTAAGAATGTCGCGCCCATCCGCCCTGGAATTTTCGTTCTTCTTGTCGATACCGATCATGGTGGCGGGCACGGGATACGATCTGGCAAAGTCCATTTTTGGCAAGGGCGAGAATGCGATTGGAGTCTCTGGCGTGAGCGCGCATGGCTGGATGTTGCTGCTCGTTGGGATCGTCGTGTCGTTCATCGTTGCTTACGGAGCCGTGGCGTGGTTCATGGCTTGGGTTCGCAAACACGGCTTTGTGCCATTTGCGATCTACCGGCTCGTTATCGGCGGGCTGCTCCTTTGGTTCCTCTTCTTTCCAAGGGCGTGAAACGGGGTCAATCACGCCCTACCAGTACGTATAGGCTGCACGCAAAGCGGAAATACTCTCGCAGAATGTCGCAAATAGTTGCGTTGCTTCCCACGAACGTTTCCGCAAAATGCCAGATTTTTCGTTGAAAACGGAATTGGCTTCTGTCGTGCTAATGAATGATTGAGCCGAATCGTCCACTATTCGCAGGGGGAGCCATGTCGTTTCTGTTCGTCACAATCTTAGTCGTGCCTGTTCCTGAGCCCTCAAGCATGGTTCTCTTGGCATTCGGGCTAATCGGAATTGGCGTTGTCGCCTTCCGCCGCAAATAGGCCGGCTCCCCGACAGGCTGCGGCCTCGAGCGCCGCGCACGTGCTCAGGTCTTCCGTGTTCTCCCGGCCGCGATAAGGAGGACCATACCGGACAAAATGAAACTTCCCACCAAATAAGAAAGCCCTGCCGAAAACGTATGCGTTTTCGTCTGCAGGAATCCCAGCACAAACGGCCCCACGAATCCGCCGAGATTGCCCATATTAATCAGGCCAACGCAGGCTGCGGCAGCGCTGCCCGCCAGATATTCCGTAGGCACGGTCCAGAATGTCGGCTGGAAGGCGTAATAAAAGCCTGCGGTGATCGTGAAGAAAAGCAGAGCCAGCGTCACGTTCGATAAGAACGTAATCGCAAAAAATAGCGAGACGCCCGCCAGCATTACAGGCAACGCCGCGTGGAATCTCCGCTCCCGCGTGCGGTCCGAGTGCCATCCGTTGATCTGTTGCGTTACAAATCCCGCCACATACGGCAGCGCCGCCAATACCGTCACCACCAGATCGCTTTTTCCGGAGAGGCGCTTCAGGATCGTCGGCAACCAGAACGCAATGCCATAATTTCCGCTCGTCGCGAAAAAATAGCAGAGCATCATCAGAATCACGTTTGGGTCGCGCATCGCCTTCCCAATCCCAAACGACCGCAGTTTCTTCTTCGCCTCTTTCTCCCGGTCGAGTTCCGCCGCGATCCATTCGCGTTCCTCGGGGCGCAGCCAATGCGCCTCGCGCGGCCAGTCCGTCAAATACTTCAGAGCGACGAACCCCATCGCGATGGCCGGAACTCCCTCCAACACGAAAAGCCATCGCCATCCGTGCACGCCGAACCAGGAGATTTTCAGCAGTAGTCCCGCTACCGGCGATCCAACCACAAACGAGAGCGGCATCGCCGCATAAAATCCTGCCAGTGCCTTCGCGCGGTCTGAGCTGCGAAACCAATGCGTCAGATACACCACCACAGCCGGGAAAAAGCCCGCTTCCGCAACACCCACCAAAAATCGCACCACATAGAATTGCGATGCGGTATGAACGAACGACATCGCGATCGTCAGAATCCCCCATGCCACCATCACGGCCGCAATCCAGCGCCGCACGCTCAGCCGTTCGGCAATCAGCGCGCCCGGAATCTGCAGCAGCATGTACCCAAAGAAAAAGATTCCCGAACCGAGCCCGATCACCTTCGCGTTGAATCCCAAATCGCGAGGCATCTCCAGCGCCGCAGCTGCCACATTCGTGCGGTCGATAAAGGCAATGATGTAAAGGAGGAAAAGGAAGGGAACCAACCGTCGCGCGATCCGCCGGTTCGTCTGCCGCGCAAACACAACGTCGCCCGCCGCTGAAGACGCGCTTGCTTCTGCGTTCAATTCCTGCGTCAGTTCGCGCTCTTCAGGAATCGCATCCCCCGGGGCCACCTGCGCCACAGCGCAGCAATTCTAATCCCGATTGGGATGCGAAGGTTTCGATATTCTCTCTCGCTTGAGGATTTCGTCACGCAAAACGAACATCAACCGAGCGCAGATCACGCGCGTGTTGCGCACAAGCACCACAAACAAATCTCGCTCACCTGCTATCGCGACTTCCTCTTCGCTTTAGCGTTTTTCTTGTTTTCTGTTTCTCTGCTTACATGCTTCCGCTGCCGCGAATCTGCGTCTTTAACTGCGTCCGCGATAGCGATGCCCAAGGCTTCTGTCGAGTCTTTTCCGCCAATATCCGGCGTCCGCACTTTTCCTTCGGCAAGTGTCTCCTCAATCGCGCGCTCCACAGCGTTTGCTGCCTCTTCAGCCCCCAAATGCCGCAGCATCATCGCACCTGACCAAATCTGCCCGATCGGATTCGCAATCTTCTTTCCGAATATGTCCGGCGCCGACCCGTGCACCGGCTCAAACATCGATGGAAACTCCCTCTCCGGATTCAGATTTCCCGAAGGTGCAATCCCAATCGACCCGACGACGGCCGGCCCAAGGTCCGAAAGAATATCGCCAAAGAGATTCGATCCAACCACCACATCGAACCAATCGGGATGCCGCACAAAATGCGCCGTCAAAATATCGATGTGATATTGATCCGTGCGCACGTCCGGAAATTCGCCACTCATCGCGCGAAAGCACTCATCCCAGAACGGCATCGTGTGAATAATCCCATTCGATTTCGTCGCCGATGTCAGATGTTTTCCCCGCGTCTGCGCCAACTCGAACCCGTAACGCAAAATCCGGTTCACGCCGCGCCGTGTGAAGACACTCTGTTGCACCACCACTTCTTCATCCGTTCCTTCGTAAATCCGGCCGCCGATATTCGAATACTCGCCTTCGTTGTTCTCGCGCACGATCATAAAATCGATCTCGCCGGGTCCCCACCGCTTCAACGGGCTTTCAATCCCCTGCAGCAGCCGTACAGGCCGCAAATTCACGTATTGCCGAAATGCGCGCCGGATAGGTATCAGCAATCCCCAGAGCGACACGTGATCCGCCACGTCAGGTCTTCCGACGGCGCCCAGGAAAATAGCATCGAATTTTCGCAGTTGGTCGAGTCCGTCCTCGGGCATCATCTTGCCGATCTTCAAAAATCTTTCGCAGCTCCAATCGAACGGATGCCATTCGAAGCCGAAGCCGAATCGCCGCGCGGCAGCTTCGAGCACGCGAATTCCTTCCGGCACTACTTCGTTGCCGATCCCGTCGCCTGCAATCACAGCAATCTGAAATGTCTTCAACGGCTCCGCTCCTTCATATCCCGGCAGCGCTACTGGAATAAAGACTGCTCAACTGCGCTACGTTGCCTGGGTCCAACTCCTCGATCAGCTCATCCCACACATTCGCGGTGTCAGGCCGGAAAATTACCCTGTTTGCCTCTTTTTCGCCGAACCACGAACCACGCTCCATCTCATTCGCGAGCTGATCCGGTCCCCACTGCGAACGCCCCAGAAAAAGCCGCGCCTCCGAGACCTCCTTCGGCTTTTTCATGACCTTGCCGATGAGATCGGGATCGAACGTCACATAAAGGTCGCCGCTTAGGTGGAATGCCCGCTTAAACTCTTTGGTTGAACGGAACAACACGCCCGCAGTCTTTACATCCACTGGGCCGCCGAAATACGCCACATCGGTCCCGCTCTTGAATGCTGAATTTTTCGGGAACAATACGTGCAGCGTGATCCGCGTCGGCTTGTTGACGATCACTCCGACAACCACGTCCTTATCGACCACCGGCAGCATCAGCACAACCGTTTTTTGAAATCGCGGGTCCTGCAGTCCTCGCCGCGCGATCAAAAAACTCGAACTGTTCTCGGCATCGGATTTCGCGCTGCCCTGCGCCGATCGTTGCAGCGCTGTTTCACTTATCAGCCTTTTGGGTGCAGGTGTTATACCGATGGCAGCGAGAATAATCACCGCCAATTGTATGCGTGACATGGCGAACCCTGGGACATCGCCTCAAGTACAAACAACAGCATATTACACGCAAATCCGCCACTGCATGAGTGTGCTGCCTCAGTCAAAACAAGCACATCACGCGCCGGCGTAATATTGGAAAGGAGCCCAGTAAAACGGCTTGCCGTACACGCTCTCCGAATGAAGCAGAATCAGCTTCGCATTCCTTAGTGCGTCGGCCGGCGCCACCCCTTTGCTGAGTTGATCGTAAAAATGGTCCATCAGGTTGGCAGTCGACGCATCGTCCACTTCCCACAATGCCGCGATCACTGCGCTCGCTCCGGCGCGAAGAAACGCCCACGAAAGCCCCACCAGTCCTTCGCCGGAATAATTCCTCGTTCCCACACCGTGGCACGCCGAGATCGTCACCAACGCGCCGTGTAAAGGAAGATTCACGATGTCACGGCCGTAAAGTTTAAATGAATCTCCTTGGCTGGAAAGAATTACGGCGGAATCGAGCGGCGCGGTGACGCTTGAGGTTCCGTGGGCGACGAAATGGATATACGAAAATTGACCAGGACGGCTATCAGCATAAGCCTGCGCCGTAGCGTTTTTTCCCGTGATTACGGTGACATCGCCAGGTGGGAAATGCCTTCGGACATCCGTAATTTCCGACGCAGCGTTCGGCAGGGGTGGGAAATCAGCGCGCGGAGACACGGGATCGCCAATAAGCAGCGCCTTTCCTCGCGCTGAGTGGTTCATCCGTGAAGCCGCCGAAATAAACATCGGCGAACTTGCATCGACGACCGTCACATCATCGATCCAGTAGTGAGGAGCCGGAGACTTTACGAGCAACGTCTCAAAATTCAGTCCAAAGAGGCTCCCATCGGGAATCACGACCACACGCGAGCCTTTTGGTATGAATGCGATCGCCGGCTGCACGAGCATTTCGAAAAGATGCGCTCCATCTTCGTTTCCCGTCGAGAGCGGGTCACGCGGCCCCTGCACCGCGCCCGTGTATGACTTCACGATCGAATCGATTTCACTTTCCGGCGGTAGCGTGAAAAAGTGAAGTTTTCCGTTGGGAGAGACGGCCCATAAATAAGAGTGGCTCTCGCCCAACCAATACGTGAGGATCGTTACGCCTTCACGCTGGGCGGCCCGCTCCAAATCGACCGACGCACGCAATCCCACTGGACGGTTTAGGCGTAGGCCTTCCGTTAACGTCTGCGCGCGAGTCTGCGTGGCAAGTTCCAGGGCGTCGTCGGTCCGGTGCTGCGCGACAAGGAAATCGACATAATCGTCGTAAAACTCAATCGCATTTGCGAGAAACGAAAGACGCAAATCTTCTTCCTGCACAGATCGCCGCGCGGATTCGACGGTAGCAATCGCCTGCCGAAATTGTCGCTCGGCATCCTTGGACTTGCCTTCATCTGCATAGACTTTCGCCAGCCTGGCTTCTGCTAGCCAATGAGTGGACGCCTCCGAATTCGACTCTCTTAAAACGCTGTTCAAAACTCTCTCAGCTTTAGCAGCGCCGTCGGGCCTGCCGGCTGCGATTTGCGCTTCAGTGAGCTCTGAGGAGAGTTCTCCGGCGTCATACCCTATCGCGCGGAACTGAGCGAGAGCCTGCTGATCGTACGATTCGGCCGCTTCGATCCGGCCCTGCTTCAAGGCGACGGAAGCCAGAACGTCCAGTGATGCCCCAATCTGTGATTTCTGATCCAGCTGCTTCGCCAGTTCCAGTGCCTGGCGCAGTTCGTTTTCCGCAGACGAATAATCGTGTAGATAGAAATTCAAGGCGCCTACATCGACTGCCCAACCCAGTTCGACGCCAGGATTTGCCTCTCTTTCGGCCGATTGTTGCGCCTGTTGAAAGAGATTAAGCGAGCCATCATAGTCGCCAAGCTCGAAAAGCCCCCACGCCGTGTTGCCGAGAATGATCGGTTCGGAGCCTCGCGCACCAATAGATCGCGAAAGGTTGAGTGCGGCGCGGTTTAAATCGATGGATTCATCATAATGTTCTTCGCGCGTCGCGATCAGGCCGAGGCTGCCGAGCGATGCCGTTTCGAGGAAAGGGTCCTTTTGCTTTCGCGCAATCGCAAGAGCGGCCCGGTATGCTTCCTGTGCGCCTTGCGTATTACCCTCAAGAAACTCGAGAGTGCCTCGTCGAAGGGCCACTTCGCCCAGCAATTCGGGATGATATCGAGTGGCAATATCGTTCGCCTGAGAAAGAAAACGATCGGCGTCCGCAAATTGAAAAAGGTAGCCAGAGGCGCTGGCCTGCGTCAGTCTTTGCCATACCGCTACGTCGCTGGTAGCAAGAAATTCAGGAAGAGTCGGCCGCAAAAGATCGAGCGCCTCCTGATTCAAGCGCTTACGCAGCAGCACTTCAGCTTTCAGGGTTCGGAATTTCCAATGCCATTCGTTGTTTGAATCGGCAAAGCGGCGGAGTTCCTGATCGGCTCTTTGCTGGGCGCTGTTTAGGTCGCCCCGCTTCAGGCTGAGCCACGCATCCGAATAGACCTGCTCAGTTGAAGGCTCCGAAGCCCGCCGGCATGCACCGATTAAGAAAGGAAGGGCAAAGGCAAAAAGGACTACGGCCAGGTCTGTCCATTGACGATGGCCTCGGCCATGCAGACGGTTCCCGCTACCGGCGAACCCATCTCGAGCCGAAGCATCGTCAGCGTTCTTGTGCCGTGCTTCGCTAGAACCTCGCCCAGGAAGACCTTGCCGAATTGCGGAATCGCAAACGCATGTCCGTGCCGAGTCACTCCCGGACAGGTTACGTTCATGCTTTTGACGAGAGAACACAGCAACACACCATGGACGTCAGGAAGCTTCTGCGGCTGTCCTGTTTGATAGGGGTCCTCAGCCATTTTGCGGAAATCGGCGTTCGATTCAAGCTCTTTTCGAATGGCCGCAAACGTATCGAGCCGCAGGAAAAAATCGTGATTCAGTTCGATATTGACTGGACAGCCCGCAATGCGCAGATTCTCGAATTTGCTGCCGATAAAAACGATATGCGGCTCGTGATGTTCCGTTGGATGCTGCGACGAAATCCGCGATACGATTCGGTCCGCCGTCACCACATCCAGCACGTTCAAACCTTCAATCGTCGCGGTAACGAGTGTTGTGTAAGATGAATCGGCTTTGTTTTGACTTCCCGAAACGTGTGAATATGCCGCTTCATAGGAAATAAACTCTTCAAATTTGAATTTCCCGCAGCGTGCGTTGCCGTGCCCTCCCGTGGTGGGCAGGGAAACCCCTGCCTGCACTTCGATCAAGCGCTGTACCGGTCGCTCGAATATCGCGCTCAGGCCGTGCGCATGCGCATTGTAGTGGTACGTCTTCTTAAAGACGGCGTCAGCCATTGGATTTTCCTCTGGAGTTCACTTCCAGCATCAGTCTTTATACGTCAATGAAAAACGCAGTTGGGCAACTTGCGTGCCCGGACTTCCGCCCCGCGACTGCGTGCCGCGAATCGAGACAACATAGTCGCCCGCATCGAGTCGCCCGGCAGGTACAAACACCTCGACAGTCTTTTGCGCCTGTTCAGCCGAAATGGGTAAAGAGAACTCGCGCGCGCCCGCAACGCTTTCTACGTCGAGAGTATACAAGGGAAATGCGGGTTGTGGCGGGATATCCACGTAAAGGGCAAACGGCTCGCCGCTCATAGCGACGACCGGAACAGATGCCTCGCCGCGAGAACTTCCTCCCAGCAAAGAGAAGGACGCGATCGAAGTGGGCGCAGTCGCCCTTGAAAGCTCAGATCGCATACGAGGAATAGATACCAACCCCTGGTACGCAATGACGGCGATCAGCACCGCAAACCCTGGCACAGCAATCGATGGCCTGAAAAGGGCCGCAATCCAGCTTTCACGGCGTGCAGGCACTGGCTGGCGAGCGCTCTCGTGGCGGAGCGCGTCCTTAATGTTCCCTAGCAGGGCCGCACCAGCGCGCAAATCCCGTGCGCATTCGCCACAACTCATGAAATGTTCTTCGAACTCGTCTCGGCGGCCGACCGGCAGCTCACCGAGCAGGTACTGTTCCGCAGCCCTGGTTCGAATGGCTTCAGTGTGGTCCATCACTCCTTCTCTTCCTGTCTTCTACGTTAATAGTGACCAAAAACCCCGAATCGTTTCGGCCCAAATCCAGCCCGTTGCCAAATCGCTCATTCGGAGCTATTTGCCGGCATCTGCCGTGGCGGCAGTTTTTCCTGCTCGTAGATCGACCTAAAGCTTTGCTTGGCCCGGTGCAGCAGCACTCTAAGATAGTCCCGCTCGACGCCCAGTTCGCGGCAGACTTGGTCTTTGTCCTTTTCTTCCAAAAAGAGCGCCCGCAGCAGCAGCCTGTCCTTCTCGGGCAGCCTCAGGAGAACGCTTCTCACCATTTCACAAGTCTCTTTCGACGCTAGGAAACCATCCAGATCGATCGCCGGATCGGCCAATTCGGGAGCGTTTTCCGCATTTTCTGGATTTCGCAAAGACGCGCGGTAGAACTCCAGCAAAACGTTATTGCACACCGAGTTGACGAATGCGCCTAGCCTTTCCGGCTCGCGAATGCCCGTCTCGCTTCGCACGGCGGCCAGCACGCGGGCGAACGTCTCCTGCTGAATATCCTCAATTGCTTGACGGGAAGAAACACGCGATCTGAGCTTAATCTGCAGGAGGTCGCCAAAATACGCGGCAAAATGCTCCTCCGTCCGCACATCGCGATCCTGAAGGCGACGGAAATACTCCCTGTCGAAGTCGAAAAATTCCATGGCCGCGTCACCGGGGGCACAAAGTATATCCTTGCGCGCTTCGCCCAGGCAACGGAACGCGAGCGAGGAAAAAGGCGAACAGGGTGCGAATCCCGCTTCCTGAAGCGAGCTAAAAA